>NZ_JBXYJG010000005.1:0-156321 GCF_057396255.1 Psychrobacter sp. CX21
TGTCTTCAAAGCTGCCAACGTGTTTGGCCATTTGTTCGGCTAGTTTTTTTAGTTCTGTTTGTTTTGTCATTGCTTATTCTCCTTTACTATGGATTATAAGCAGTTACACAAAGTTTGGGAAAGTCTCACAGACTCAAGTTTAGCCCGTCTCTTAAATGAACGGGCTTTTTTAATACGTATTCATAACAGTATATAAATCAAAATCTTGCTTTAATTCTTTATACTATTCAAATATAACCATAAGAATAATACTATTTATAGTTAGCTGCTTAGAGCGTATCTTCAATTGATACACCACTATATATTTAAAGATATAAAAATATCAAACCCAATAAATCTTATCAAATAATGATAATTGAATTGAAATAGGACGCTATGAATAACTGTACTGACCCAAAATTATCACCATGCAATTTAACCACAATAAAGTCGTCAAACATTACTTTATGGTTGAGGGTTCGACAAGTCTTTATTCTAGCTCTATTAATTCTTACAAGCTTGTGTTTATCATTAATATCCCCAACGTGTTTAGCATCTGATAGTAAGCTCTTTAGTTCTGGTAACAGTTCTGATAACAGTTCTAATAATAGTTTTAATAACAATGCAGACAACAATGAAGACACTAATGCAGACAATAATTCACAAGCGGCTCAATCCAAGTCAAATACGCCTCAAAAACAAAATTCAATCGATGAGGCTAGTCAAGGAGACGTTAAAGACGAACCTGAAAATATAATAGACTTCGTTGAAGATCAGTTTACAGATGATTCTAAAGAAGAAGAGTTCAAGGAAACAAAGCGTTTACAAGCGAATACCGAGCTTATTGGAGAAGAACAGGGCTACTATATGGTTGCAACCTTAAACGCTGGATTACCCGAATTAGTACCGCCGCCGAATCTTGAGACGCCGCTATCAACACTAGAGTTCTTTAGTACAACGACAGCCAACAAAGATTTCGCATTAGCATCATATGCCCTTAATCTAAACTCAATAGCTGAGGGTGAGCAAAAAAATGTGGCAGCCGATCTTGCCAAAAAGCTTGACTATCTATTGGTTGAAAAAGACCTCTATGTCTATGATAAATTCCCTGACCGTATTGATGGAATGATTGAGCCATCTTTAGGCAGTCAAAACCCTATTCAAGGCATTCCCAGACGTTCTCTTAAGTTGGGTTCTATAGATTATCGTGAGCGCAAAGTTTCTTTATATTTAGAACGCGTGAAAGTTGAAGATAAAGCACCAGTTTGGGTGTTTTCATCGCAAACAGTTATGAATATTGAGTCGCTTTACGCCATTCATAAGCCTGCAAAATTTGAACGGTATTTTCCCGAATGGATGAAAGCTAAAGTGTTTGGCTTAAGCATTTGGGAACTTATCGCGCTGCTTATTTTTATGATAATCACCATAGGTATTGGCCTCATCGTCAGCCGAATTGTCTCAAAGTTAGTGTATAGCTACTCAGATAAAGCAAAAGACTTAAGTTCTAAAAAGACCTTATCTCTACAAAGTAAAGGACTCACCGATCTTATTTCCAAAATTACAGTACCACTGACTATTTTAGTCAGTTTTTCTTTAATGTTCGCTTTAGTCACCGGAAGCTTACCTAAAGTTGAACCTATTGCCACATCTACGAAACCAATCATGTGGTTTGGATTGGTATTCAGCGGCTTATGGCTAGGTATCCGAACCATTAACTTCTTTGCTAATAGATATACCGATTTTAAAATTGATACCTTGTCTGAGGATCAATTTAGTACGCAGCGTGAACGAATGACGTACGTTTCTATATTTAGACGTATATTTATTTTCGTGATGGTACTCGGTAGTATTTGGATTGGGTTGGCAGAATTTGCCGATTTAGAAGGACTCGGCAAGACCTTACTGACTTCGGCAGGTATCGCAGGTGTGATTATTGGTATTGCAGCACAGCCGACACTAGGCAACATTGTTGCTGGTTTCCAAGTTGCTGTCACTCAGCCTGTGCGTATTGGCGATACCGTTATGATGGATGGTATATGGAGTGAGGTCGAGGACTTAAGATACACCTATGCGGTTTTAAAAACATGGGATGAAAGACGGTTGATCGTCCCAATGCGCCATTTAGTCAACGAGACTATAGAGAACTGGTCTCATACCAATACCAGTCAATCCAATGCGGTTTACCTTTATGTTGATTATGGGGCTGACTTTGATAGTTTAGAGAATAAATTTGTTGAGCTTGCTAATGAGCACGAGCTTTGGGATGAAGAAGTTACACCTGTGATGCAAGTAACGGCCGTCTCTGAAGATACCGTTACGGTACGGTGTAAGGTGAGCTCTGACTCTCCCTTAAATGCTTGGATACTGGGATGTGATATACGAAAAAGTATGCTTGAATATCTTAGTCAGGAACAACCACTTGATATTCCTACAGAGCGAGTTACGTTAACACCTAGAGGCCCTGCGTAAAAGAGTCTACAACAACTTTACCCTATTCTATAACCTGTATTAAATAAGTTGCTGTTATAACTCTAATATTCTAGATCGGTTGATTTAGATATCGGTTGATTTAGATATAGTCAGCGAAATACTAAACGGTTACAGCATTAACTTAGCTCGTCTTATTATAGTAGTACTTGTTATAGTTGTACTTGTTATAGTTGTACTTGCACTCGGTTGCCTTGTAACCATTGTATATTTCTTTGACTATAGAATAATTAACGCCTAAAATCGACATATTTTTGATATAATAAGCTGCTTATAATTATAGCCATGAGGTTTGTATGTTGCGAATCGTAGATGATGCCCTAACGTTTGATGATGTTTTACTGTTACCTGCATATTCAGATGTGTTACCAAAAACAGCGTCTTTATCAACGCGTTTAACACAAGATATTGATATAAATCTGCCAATCATATCTGCAGCAATGGATACGGTAACTGAATCAGAGATGGCCATTACGATGGCTCAACTAGGCGGAATGGGCATTGTTCATAAAAATATGGACATAGACCGCCAAGCCATGCAAGTTCGACGAGTTAAAAAGTTCGAAGCGGGTACTGTTGTTGATCCAATTACCGTAACGCCCGACATCAGTGTGGGTGAATTGCTACGTATTACGACCGAAAATAATATATCAGGTGTGCCTGTTGTAGAAACAGGAAGCGGTCAAGTAGTAGGTATTGTTACGCATCGCGATGTTAGGTTTGAGACCAATCACAATCAGCCTGTTAGTAACGTGATGACACCTCAAGATAAATTGGTAACAGTTAAAGAAGGCGAAAATAACGAAAATATCAAAAAGTTATTGCATGAGCACCGTATTGAAAAAGTATTGGTTGTTGACGACAATTTTGCCTTAAAAGGAATGATTACTGTCAATGACTTTAATAAAGCTGAAAACAACCCCAATGCGTGTAAAGATTCGCAGGGTCGTTTACGAGTAGGCGCTGCGGTGGGTACTGGCGCTGATACCGAAGCACGAGTAGAAGCATTGGTAGAAGCTGAAGTTGACGTTATCGTGGTAGATACGGCACATGGTCACTCTAAAGGGGTTATTGATAAAGTAGCTTGGGTTAAAAAGAACTACCCACATATTCAAGTCATCGGTGGTAACATTGCAACGGGTGACGCCGCTTTAGCGCTTAGAGATGCGGGTGCTAATGCTGTTAAAGTGGGTATTGGGCCAGGTTCTATTTGTACCACCCGTATTATCGCAGGTATTGGTGTTCCACAAATTTCTGCTATCGATAATGTCGCATCCGCTCTAAAAGACACCATTCCATTGATCGCTGATGGCGGTATACGTTACTCTGGTGATATGGCAAAGGCGATTGCCGCTGGCGCGTCATGCATTATGGTAGGGTCTTTGCTGGCAGGTACGGAAGAAGCGCCTGGTGAAGTAGAGCTGTTTCAAGGTAGATATTATAAAGCTTATCGTGGTATGGGCAGCTTAGGAGCTATGTCTGGATCAAATGGCTCGTCAGATCGATATTTCCAAGATGCTAAAGATGGGGTTGAAAAACTCGTTCCAGAAGGTATTGAAGGACGTGTCCCTTACAAAGGCCCGGTTAATGGCATCGTCAATCAACTCGTTGGTGGATTACGCTCTTCGATGGGTTATACAGGGTCTTCAAATATTAAAGAGATGCGAACTAAGCCTCAGTTCATTCGAGTGACTTCTGCAGGTATGAAAGAATCTCATGTTCATGATGTGCAAATCACTAAAGAAGCGCCCAATTACCGTGTTTCTTAAGTTCTAAAACTTTAAAATAGATTATTGAACCCAAGAATAAGCGTTTCTATACGTTATATTCATATCTTTGATTTTTGATATGATTTAGTATGGTATTACTTAATTTTAAATTTAGATAAATTTAAGTATTTTCTTTATTATATTCATTTTAATATATATACTTTATATCGACCAAAAGATAATATCTTTTGGTCTTTTTTATAGAGTATAGTTGTAGTCATAAAGAAAATTTACAGCGTAACCCTATTTAAGCCTACCCTAAGAGTAAGTACGCTTGGTTAATACTATTTAAATTGATTAACCATGACTCTATAAAATTTTGAATATGGCATAACACCAAAAATAAATTGATTAAGCACTATTGTGAGGACGATATGAGTTATTTTGGCACGGATGGCATTCGCGGTCTATTTGGTAAGTTTCCAATAACACCAGATTTTATCTTAAAGCTTGGATACGTTACCGGCCAAGTATTGGTTGAGAATAACAATAACCCAAACAAAAAGCCAAGCGTGATTATAGGCAAAGATACGCGTTTATCGGGTTATGTCATTGAAGCGGCATTACAAGCAGGCTTTAACTCAGCAGGTGTAGATGTACATATGGTTGGCCCTTTACCAACTCCTGCTATTGCTCACTTGACCCGCAGCTTTCATGCTGATGCAGGTGTCGTGATATCAGCCTCACACAATCCTTATTACGATAATGGCATCAAATTCTTTTCAGCTGATGGGCGTAAGCTTAGTGATGAAATGCAAGATGCTATAAATCAAAAGCTTGTGGGTATAGTTGAAGGTCATGCCAACTACGAATTAGATGATTCGTCAAACCTGGGAAAGCACCATCGAATTAATGACGCTAAGGGTCGTTATATCGAATATTGTAAAGGAAGTTTTCCATATCTATATGATCTATCCGATTTAAAAATCGTGATTGATTGCGCTAACGGGTCTGGCTATAGTGTTGGTCCAAGAGTCCTAAAAGAGCTAGGGGCTGATGTTATTCCAATACATAACAAACCTAATGGTATAAACATTAATGACAACTGTGGATCCACACATCCCGAATCTTTACAACAAGCGGTACTAGAGCATAAGGCCGACGTTGGTATTGCTTTGGATGGTGATGGCGACCGCATTATTATGGTAGATGCAAATGGTGAATTGATAAATGGCGATGGCATTTTATACATTCTAGCTACTAAAGCTGAGACTAAGGCTCAAGGGGTAGTTGGCACTAAAATGACGAACATGGGGTTACAACTTGCCCTACAAGCTGAGAAAATCCCTCTAGAGCGTTCAGATGTTGGTGATCGATATGTGATGCAAGGATTAGATTACAAAGGTTGGATCTTGGGCGGCGAACCCTCAGGTCATATCTTATGCCTAGATCAGAGCCGAACAGGAGACGCCATAATTGCGGGCATGCAAGTCTTAGGCATCATGGTTAAAACCAAAAAAAGCTTGAGTGAGCTAACCAATGGCTTTAAATTATTGCCCCAGTGCTTAGTGAATGTACGCTTAGAAGAGATGCGCAATCCTTATGATTTCCCTGAACTTGTTCGTATATTTGATGATACAACCCAGTCTATTGAAGGTCGCGGAAGAATTTTAATTCGCCAATCTGGCACAGAACCACTTATACGCGTCATGGTGGAGCTTGATAATGAGGATGAGTGTCATAAATTGGCTCAGCGTTTAGCAGAAGATGTAAAGCGAGTCATGGCTTAGTATAAAATACTTTACTAAAGTATTAGAATGAACATTCAAAGTGCATATGTTATAAGCAGACTCAGTATCATAAATTTGACTCAATTTAAGGATCATTATGGATTTATCTAATCAAAGACAATCTTATGATAAAGGTGTATTAAGCGAAGATAGCATACCTTCAAGTCCTATTGAACTATTAAAATCTTGGTTAAAAGAAGCCATTGACGATGATGTCACCGAACCTTATGCGATGAGTTTAGCAACTTGTGGAAACGATATGATGCCAGGCGTAAGGACGGTTTTATTACGTCAAATTACGAATGATAGTATCATATTTTATACCAATTATTTGAGTCATAAGGGCGTAGATATCGAACAAAACCCGAATGCTGAGTGTTTGTTTTATTGGTATGCGATGCAGCGACAAGTACGTGTGCGGGGTAATATTAGAAAAATCAGCCGAGAACAAACTGAAGCCTATTTTCAAAAAAGACCTTATGAAAGCCAGATAGGTGCTTGGGTCAGTCAGCCTCAAAGTGAAGAGGTTGCAAGTAGACAAGTAATTGATAATAAGTTTATAGAATTAAAACGTAAATACCCAGAAGGAACACAAGTGCCAACACCAGATTTCTGGGGCGGGTATGAAATTATTATAGATGAAGCGGAATTCTGGCAAGGCGGCGCAAATCGACTGCATGATAGAATCCTGTATTCAAATCGCGACACTAATTGGTCTACAGTAAGGTTATTGCCCTAATAAATTCGTTTTTATTTATTAGAGTTTTGTTTATACGTTCAGTTTTATAATGTCATTTATAGTCAAAGAACTTTAAAGTAGTCACAAGGCAACCGAGTGCAAGTACTACTTGGGTAGGCTTAACGAGGTTAACACCGTGACTCTTTATAAGTTCGCCGACTATAGCGGACTAAGTATTAGATTATCAACTTATCAATAAATTTTATATTAATATCATTTAAATAATAAATTTAGGAAATTAACATCTATGACACGTTTTGTTAGCTTTAATATTAATGGAATAAGAGCACGCCAGCACCAGCTTGAAGCCGTACGAGATATTATTGACCCAGATGTTATGGGACTTCAAGAAACAAAGGTTCATGATGAGCAATTTCCACTCAAAGCGGTAGAGTCTCTTGGGTATCACATCGAGTACTTTGGACAAAAAGCGCATTATGGTGTGGCTATGGTGTCAAAAGTAAAACCAATCTTTGTACATAAGGGCTTTCCAGAAGACCTAGAAGAATCGCAAAAACGCTTTATACATTGTCGTTATGAATTCGATGGTCACGAAGTTGATGTATTAAATGGTTATTTTCCTCAAGGTGAAAGCCGCAATCATCCTATCAAATTTCCTATGAAAAGAGAATATTACGCTTCTTTGAACCGATATATTGATGCGCTACATACAGAGGGGCGTAGTATCATATTAATGGGAGATATGAATATTGCCCCTGAAGATACCGACATAGGTATTGGCGAAATAAATGCAAAACGCTGGTTAAAAAATGGTAAAACCTCATTTCTGCCAGAAGAGCGTGAATGGTATCGTGAACTTATGAGCCGTGAGCTGTACGATACGTACCGTCTGTTTTATCCTGATTCGAATGAAAAGTTTAGCTGGTTTGATTATCGTAGCCGAGGATTCGATGATGACCCAAAGCGAGGTCTAAGAATCGACCACATCTTGTGCACAAAAGATATCAAACACAAATGCACCGATGCGGGTATCAGTTACGAGCTAAGAGCCATGGAAAAGCCATCGGACCATGCACCGATATGGGCATCGTTTGATTTCAAAAGCATTTAGCTATACGTTCGTTTAAGTTTATTTTGATTTAATATTATGTTTATTAAACTTTTGAGAATATGTTTATTTAACTCTTGATACATTTTAGATTATATATAAGGACTGCTATGCCTGTAGGTAATATTGCTCCACCAGATAAGATACACCCAATCAATGGTATTAGCCTGGGTGTCACCGCCGCTGGCGTACGATACAAAGATCGTAATGATCTGGTCGTATTTAAGCTTAGTCAGTCCACCAAAACTTCCTGTGTGACTACCACCAATCAATGCTGTGCTGCACCGGTTATCGTATTGCGTGAACACCTACAGTCATTAATGAGTGGACATCACTTACCGCGCTATCTGCTAATAAATACGGGTAACGCCAATGCTGCAACTGGTGAAGAGGGTTATAATCGCGCTATAAAAACCTGCCAGGCTTTAGCGAATAAAACCGATGTTAAGGTCCACCAAGTCCTTCCTTTTTCCACAGGTGTTATTGGTGAGGTAATTAATAGTGATGCGATCATTGAAGGTTTAGATGATTGTATAGCTAACTTGTCTGAAGATAATTGGTTAACCGCTGCAGATGGTATACGTACTACGGATACAGTTTCTAAAATTGCGAGTACACAAGTGGCGGTGAATAGCTCAATTAATAGCTCAGCCGACAATACAACTAATAATTCAACTGATCATGCAACGCTGTACAATATTACTGGCATCTCTAAAGGGGCAGGTATGATTCGGCCTAATATGGCGACAATGCTTGCTTATGTGGCCACTGATGCAACGGTATCGCAATTGGTACTCGATGAGATGCTAATGTCACTTACCAAACAGTCTTTTAACCGCATAACCATAGATGGTGATACGTCAACCAATGATTGCTGCGTGCTTATGGCAACTGGAGACGACAGTTCACAACTGATTGATTCTGACCAGCATCCTCATTATCAAGCGTTGTACGAAGGTTTAAAAGAGATATTTGTACGTTTGGCGACTTTAATCGTCCGTGATGGCGAAGGGGCGACTAAGTTCATAACGGTCACGGTTACGGGTGGACGTACAGTAGAAGACTGTTGTGATGTGGCGTATGCCGTGGCACATTCTCCGTTAGTTAAAACTGCTTTTTTTGCCAGTGATCCTAATTGGGGGCGTATCATCGCTGCAATAGGATATTCAGGTGCCAACGATATCGATCCTAATAAAGTGAGTGTTGCTATTGAAGACGTTGCAATTTGTACGCGTGGTCAACTTGATCAAGACTACAACGAAGAACGCGGGCAAGCTGTAATGAGCCGACCAGAGATTAAGCTTTCTATTGATTTAGGGGTGGGAGAGGCGACTGATACGGTTTATACCTGTGATTTATCTCATGAGTATATAAGTATAAACGCTGATTACCGAAGCTAACGTTGGCTGTTTTGAAATAGATTTATAATAAATTTAAATATTAAGCGTCTTTGATTTTAAACACTTATCAAACACTAATAAGCCTCTAAACCCATATTATTTATTCAATAATATAGTTTTAGAGGCTTATATTTTTATAGATAAAAGTTGTATGGTGATTAGTTTTATAGAAATAGGTTTTTGATTTAGACACAGCATACTGCTACTCTAATTTTGTAACGCACCCTTTATTAAAATGTTCAGCAAATTCATCGGCCAGATATCGAGCCAGCGTGTGTGGAATATCATGTCCTAAATCTGGTATTAACTTTAAAGACGCTTGCGGTATGGTTTTGGCTAAGCTATGCCCATGCGCAACAGGTAGCAGTCTGTCTTTTAATCCATGTACTATCAAAGTAGGCTGGGTGATTTTACGATCTATATCAACCAATGAACCCGTGGCAAGTATCGCTAAAAGTTGACGCTGTACCCCTTTTGGGTAAAAACGTCGCTCATAGAGTAGTGTGGTTTTGTTCAGTACGCGCTTTTCATCAAAATATTGCGGTGACCCAATAACCCGTTGTAGTTGTAACGCGTTATCTATAATTTCTTTATCGTCTTTACTATCTGATACGGGTTTGAGTAAAGCATTTAAAGCATCTAACTTCGGTAAGGGTAATAGAGGTTTATTATTGCTGGTGGCAAGTAACCCCAGTTTTAAGACCCTCTTTGGATATCTTGATGCTATGATTTGAGCGATCATTCCACCCATCGACATACCTATAATATGACAACGTCCTATTTCTAAAGCATGCATCAATTGATTAACGTCTTCTGCCATATCATATAGGGTGTAGGGTATGTTGTCCGATTCTAATTTGTAAGGTATGCCTAACTTAAATTTTGAAAATAAAGCTAATTTTTTTGACAGTTGTTTATATTCTTTGGTTAGTTTGTTCTTATGTTTTATTTTGCTCGATTTACCTATATCTCTATTATCAAATCTTATTACTTGAAAGCCATTGTGAATTAACCGCTCACAAAACACATTCGACCAAACTAAGGATTGAGCGCCAAGCCCCATAATGAGTAATATAATTGGATCATTTTCATTACCACCGCGCTCTAAATAAAACTTATATTTGGGGGTTCTTATTTTATATGCCTTCATAAAATGAGCATATTTAGATGGTTTTGATTTAATGCAATAAAGCGAATTTGAATCGGACATCATTTAAACCTAGTCTTATATGCATGAGTGAGGTTTTGGATACGTTATGGTTGTATAAGACTAGATGAATACAATGTCAGTTTCGTGACATTTAGACTGTTGACACAAGCGGTTAAAATATACAGTTAAATATACATAACTATAAGTAAATACTAATACAAGAGATGTACGATACGCTTAATGCTTTTGCAGCATGTGTTTTTTAAGTTCATTTACGATAAAAGGTTGAAAATATTCTGGTAAATCATGAGACATCCCTTTTATGAGCTTAAATCTTGCATTAGGAATGTCTTTTGCAACTGCTTTACCATGCGAGGGTGGTAACAGCCCATCATGACTGCCATGTAATACTAATGTTGGTGCTTGAATCTGTTTGCTATAAGTCTGAATAGATCCTGTCATTAGGATTGCTTTTAATTGCTGCACAGATCCTCGGGGGTAAAAGGAGCGTTTGTAACGCAGACGTGCCACATCTTCTACCGCTTTTTCATCAATATGACCTTGTGATCCTATGATTTTAATGAACCATTTACCGTGATTAACGATGTCTTCTTCAGCATAGCTATCTGGCCTTTTGATCAGCGTATACAATTGCTTAGGGCGGGGTGGTGCCAACAATGGCTTATTATTGGTGGAAAATATCAAAGCTAAGTGGCTCACCAGCTCGGGATATTTCGCCGCTAATATTTGAGAAATTATTCCTCCCATCGATGCGCCTAATACGTTCACTTTCTGATAACCAAGGGCTTTAATCAATCCTGCGGTGTCTTCTGCCATATCATGAATGGTATAGGCAACTGGCGTTTTGGTATTATCTAAACCGAATTGCAATTTAAACATGGCCGAAATCGTATTCACATTGGGTAAATCACTACGCTTTATTTTAGTAGAAAGACCTATATCTCTATTGTCAAAGCGTATTACGTAGAAACCTGCATCAATCAAACGCTTGATAAAATTCTCTGGCCAGAAGATCAGCTGAGAGGCTAATCCCATGACTAATAATAAAGGGGGGTTATCAGGATTGCCGCCAACTTCTACGCACAGTTCAATATCTTCAGACACAGGAATAATGGCTTGTTGCATGAGTGAAGATAAGGGTGAAGGGTACCACTCAAACTTTGATTGTTTGTGCGCTTGCATGATAACGTCCTTTTATAAATATTATTAACTACATCTTTTATATATTTTTACTACATTTAATACTCTCTATTTATCAATAGATTAGAGCTCTACCATTTCAAATTCAAGTTTGCTTACACCACAATCGGGGCAAGTCCAATCATCTGGGATGTCATCCCATTTGGTACCTGGTAAGATGCCATCTTCAGGGCTGCCTAAGGCTTCATCATATATCCAACCACAAATAATGCATTCCCACTTTTTCATTTAATACCTCTTGTTTATTGTACTTAAATTTTCGATGTACTTAACCATTGAATCGTACTAAAACTATGGCGTCGATTATAGCAAATTCTTTTAAATTAAAATTGAAGAATGTCACAACAGTGCCAGATAGTCAAAGAAGTCTGAAATGATTACAAGTCAACTGAGTGCAAATATTATTTATGTAGTTAGACTCTGCAAAGCTCATTTCAACTTAACGAAGCTCATATAGCCTTAATTAGGCTCATATAAGCCTAGAAGGTTAGCGCCGCAACCGATTATTAGTTCGCTGACTATAGTTGTGTGTTAAAATAAACGTTATTTTATTTAGCTGGAAACCCGTATGAACAACCAAGCACGAGCTTCTACAACCTCTCATCCTTTATGGAACGCTATACGTACCGTTCCAGACTTTCCAAAGCCTGGCATTGATTTTTACGACATTACGCCTTTATTACTTGGGCATATTAACGAAGTCATAGATGCGATGTTAGACGCACTGCCTGATGGCCTACTTGATGAGGTGGATTATTTAGTGGCGATTGAAGCACGTGGTTTTGTCTTTGCAAGTTTGCTTGCAGGTCGTTTAGGTAAAGGCATGATATTATTACGTAAGCCAGGTAAACTGCCGCCGCCAGTCGCTAATAAAGCTTACTCTTTAGAGTATGGTAAAGATACGTTAGAGATACAGTCTGATTTATCTGAATCAAATGTACTGCTGGTAGATGACATTTTGGCAACAGGGGGTACTTTAAAAACGGCCTATCAATTATGTATCGACGCAGGTCATATCGTTGCTGGTGTGCTCGTATTATTAGACCTGACGGAATTACATGATAAATTTCCTGTTCCTATCTATACGGTACTAGAAGGCTAATGGTTGGAGCATTTTCTATAAAGAAATTATTCATGGTTCATATATCCGTTGTACGTAAAATAATGACTTAGTTATAGCCTCAAAAATAACCAAAAAAAACTCTACCAAACGGTAGAGTTTTTATTGATTAATTCGTTAAGACAAGTATTAGTAGTTATATAAAGTATGAGCATTTATGGCAAATATTAGTCGTTATGACAGCTACTATACGAACGGTTAAAGCAAGTGCCATGTACTAAGGGCGCATCCTAGCAATGCGTCTTGGTATAAAGCTATCTATTGAGTTGCTTAAGGGCTTTGGCCAATTCATCTCGAGCTGATATAAAACCATCGATACCTTGAGGCAGAAGCGCTTGAGTGATGCTATCTTTTTCATACGCGTCGTTAAAATCACGAGCATCTAGACTTACTTTCGGCATTGGTGCGCTTTGCATATTAGGAGATAGTTGTTGGGTAACTTCAGTATCAAGCTGTGCAAGCTCATCAAGAAGATTAGGCGCTATGGTAAGCAGATCACACCCTGCCAGCGCTAAGATTTGATCAATACTGCGAAAGCTTGCGCCCATTACCTGCGTCAGGTAACCATGCTGCTTGAAATACTGATACGTACGCTTAACAGATTGAACGCCCATGTCATCCTCTACAGGAATAATTTGACGGTTTTGCTCACGTTTTTGCCAATCTAAAATTCTGCCAACAAATGGAGAGATAAGCGTAACGCCCGCATCAGCACAAGCCACTGCTTGATGTTGTCCAAATATTAATGTCAAATTACAGTGTATGCCTTCTTTTTCCAACTGCTCAGCAGCTTTGATGCCTTGCCACGTTGCGGCAATCTTGATTAAAATTCGATCCTTATCAATACCAGCTCGTGAATAAGCTGCCATAAACTCATGCGCTTTTGCTATCGTAGCTTCTGTATCATATGACAGTCTTGCATCTACTTCGGTTGATACGCGACCTTCAATAATTTGCAATATGTCACACCCTACCTGAATAGTCAGGTTATCAATAACATTATCAATCATTTGATCGCCATCATTTGAAAAACGATTCAATGTATCTGATAACATGGCCTGCTTGTCTGGGTGGGTCAACGCCTTCGTGATGAGGCTAGGATTGGTAGTGGCATCAACAGGCTTTAATCTTGCAATTGCATTCAAGTCACCTGTGTCTGCAACAATGGTGGTCATGGTTTTAAGTTGAGATAAAGCGCTCATATTAGTCCTATCTTGATTTATTTATAAGGGTGTAAATGATGTTAAATAGTGAACTACTCGTGTTAATTGAATCGTATAACCATTAAAATTTTGTTATAACCCAAATATTCAGTTATTTATCAAATCTCATTAGTAGAGTTAATTAGCAACAGAGTTATGGCTAAGTTTGTACTAGTGTTGGTAAAACTGCAGTGAAGTTTGATATAGTATCATCGTAAACACTTCAAATAAATAAGTAAAACAGCTAACTAGGTTTACCTTATATAGTAAAACCATAAATACAGGCCATCCTATGACGTCGACATCAAATAGTAATTCTAATCAAAATCTAAGTACGGATAGTGTTGATACAAATAATGAAACAAATGTCGACATATCAAACGAGACTGAAAATACCTTGGGCGAGCTACGTCAGCAAATTGATTCGGTAGACGCTCATATTTTAAAGCTTATAAACAAGCGAGCAAAGCTCGCTCAAGACGTAGGTACTTATAAAAAAGAACGTTTAGCAGAGTCAGAGATATCAAATGATTCAAATCATAAAACCGATCCCGTGTTCTATCGTCCTGAACGTGAAGCTCAAGTTCTTCGTAATATTATGTCGCGTAACGAGGATGAAGACAGTCCCATAAGTAATGAGAAAATGGCACGTTTGTTTAGAGAGATTATGTCAGTATGCTTAGATCTTGAAGCACCTCAAAAGATTGCTTTTTTGGGTCCAGTCGGAACTTTCACCCACGCCGCCGCGCTTAAGCACTTTGGGCAAGCAGCGACTACTGTACCGCTTACAACTATTAATGATGTATTTCGCGAAGTAGCTTCTGGTACAGCCTCTTATGGCGTCGTGCCAGTCGAAAACTCATCAGAAGGCGTTGTGAATCATACCCTTGATGGGTTTTTGTCCTCCGATTTAAGAATTATAGGGGAAGTTGAGCTTCCTATTCATCAAAATTTTATTGTCGCTGAACATACTAAAGTAGATAGTCTAAGTCGTATTTATTCACATCAGCAATCATTGGCGCAGTGTCGTCATTGGCTTGATGTCAATTATCCAAATGTAGAACGCGTGCAAGTTTCAAGTAATGGGGAAGCTGCCCGTCGTCTTAAAAATGAGTGGCATTCCGCTGCCATAGCCGGTGATGTAGCCGTTGCTGAATATGACTTATATAAGCTACACGAAAATATAGAGGACAATCCAAACAATACGACTCGTTTCTTAATTATTGGACGCGAAGAGATTGAACCCTCAGGGCATGACAAAACCTCTATATTAGTCTCTGCTCATGATAAAGCTGGCGCATTAATTGAGATATTAAAGCCTTTATCCAAATATGGCGTTTCAATGACCAGTATTGAAACACGGCCAGAACGCCCAAACAACTGGGCATACGTTTTCTTTATCGATATGGAAGGACATATTAAAGACGATAATGTTCGAAATGCTATTGAAGAGATTCGTCCGTTAGTGAGAGATGTACGTATCTTAGGATCATATCCAAAAGCGGTTATTTAGAATTGCTGCCATCTATCGGCTGTTTATTTACTATCCATCTCATTTAACAGCTATTCTTAGAATTTTAGCTATATTACAATTAATGGATTAATTGGGTTTGAATAAATTAGGTAATACTATGAGTCAAAAAACATTTGCTACACCTGCTTATCTCAGTATTTTAGAGCTACAAGCTTATGAATCTGACAAACAAGTCGAAGAGTTGGCGCGAGATTATGAGTTAAGCGATGTTTTAAAGCTGGCTACCAATGTCAATCCTTTAGGCTGTTCACCCTATGTGACCCTCGCTATCACAGAGAAGCTTGGTAAGCTTTCAAGATATCCTGATTCCAAAGCGGTAGAGCTTAAAGCCGCCATTTCTAAATTAACCGGTAAAAAGTTAAATCAGCTCACTTTAGGTAATGGCTCTAATGATTTACTGCACATTATTGCAACTACATTTGTGAGTAATAATGATGCCATTATTTATAGTCAATATTCGTTCAATACTTATAAAACGTTGACTAAAAAGCTCGGCGCAGAGGGTGTTGAAGTCCCTGCAGAGCGGTATGGACATGATCTTGAAGCAATGCAAGATGCTGTTCAAAACACATCGAATGCGCGCATGGTGTTTATCGCAAATCCTAACAATCCTACTGGGACACTTCTATCCAAAGATGACATCTATCAGTTCGTTAAAACCGTACCAGAACATGTCTTAGTGGTAATAGATGAATCGTATATAGAATATGCGTTTGATGAGAATAATAGTGCGCTCGTTGATGAGTTTGATAATCTTATTATAGTACGAACCTTCTCTAAAGCATATGGATTAGCGGGCTTGCGAGTTGGATATGCAATATGTCATATCGAGATTGCTAAGGTTATCAATCGTATCAGGCAGCCCTTTAATGTCAGCTTGCTTGCTCAAGCGGCGGCAACATCGGCAATAGAAGATCAGCTATTTATAGAGCAGACTATTGAGCTTAATGAGGGTCAGAGACGCTGGATATGTAAGCAATTTGATGCCTTGGGTCTTGGTTTTGTGCCATCAGCGGCTAACTTTGTGATGGTGAACGTCGGTGATGCACAAGGTATATACGACGCACTACTCAAACAAGGCATCATTGTACGACCTCTAAATGACTATGGGTTGGATGAATGGCTACGTATTACTGTTGGGAGTCCCGAAGATAACACGCGATTGATAGACACATTGAGAGATACCTTAGAATCATTTTAAATGTTCATTGTTTATCTTTCGTATTGTATAGACTTTTAAAGCCTAGACCTTTAGATATCTTGGTTTTTATATTTGAGTTATAGTCTTAACGATATGGTTATGATAGTGGAAGATGTTATTAAATTATACGTTTTTAGCGCTACCCGATTTAGGTTATTAGGAAGATAGAAAGATATGCTTTTTGAACAGGTTTGTATTGTCGGTTTAGGACTAATAGGTGCAAGCCTTGCACAGGCAATTAAAGATAGAGGCCTAGCCGCGCGCCTCGTCGCAGTAGATAATCATAAGCCTAGCATTGAGGCTGCTATAGAAGATAAAGTAATTGATACTGGTGGCGATAAATTAAGCGAGGTGGTTCAAGGCAGTGATTGTATTGTTATTGCCGTTCCTGTCAAAGCAGTCAGCTCTATCTTTAAAAAAATACACTCTGTAAAACAACAAGGTCTACTAAATGACACTTGCATTATTACTGATGTGAGTAGTACCAAGCAAAATGTGGTTAAGTCAGCAAAGGATATTTTCGGCGAATTACCAGAAACCTTTGTGCCAGCGCACCCAATAGCAGGGGCAGAGCGTTCTAGTTACACCGCAAGGGTTGCCACACTTTTTGAAAATCATAAAGTAATTGTGTGTGAATTAGACAGTACCAATATAGTCTCAATTGATAAGGTCAGTGCCTTGTGGGAAGCTGTGGGCGCTACCGTCATGAAAATGGATGTCGAGCATCACGATGCGGTATTGGCTTATACCAGTCATCTACCTCACTTATTGGCCTTTAATCTAGTTGAGCAGCTCTCAAGTCACGACGATAATATGGACATATTCCGTTATGCCGCGGGCGGGTTTAGAGACTTTACCCGCATTGCAGCCAGTGACCCTATGATGTGGCATGATATCTTTATTGCTAACAAATCTTCATTGCTACATGCATTAGATGAATACAGCGACTACCTATCTAAAATGCGGCTCATGATAGAGCAAGAAGATTCAACTAAGCTTCTTGGCTTACTAGGTCGCTCGCAATCTGCAAGGCAGCATTTTGATCATATGTTAACCAGCACCCCTTATACCAAAATACTATCAGAGCATTCGACCACGGATAAATATATGACTACTACCCCTTCAAGTTCGTTCATCATCACACCATCTACGACCATAAAAGGCTGCATTAAAGTCCCTGGCGATAAGTCGATATCTCATCGTAGTATTATGTTTGGTAGCTTAGCGGAAGGCATTACCAAAGTAAGCGGCTTTTTAGAAGGTGAAGACGCACTGGCAACGCTGCAGGCTTTTAGAGACATGGGGGTGACCATCGAAGGTCCTGAAAATGGCGAAGTAACCATACACGGTGTGGGAATTAATGGATTAAAGCCTAGTCGAACCCCTCTATATATGGGTAATTCTGGCACTACCATGCGTCTTTTATCTGGTATCTTATCAGCACAGACCTTTGACAGTGTACTAACTGGAGATGCCAGCTTGTCAAAACGCCCTATGGAGCGAGTAGCTAAGCCGCTGCGTCTAATGGGAGCTTCATTGCAAACTACTGGAGAGCGTGGCACGGCACCAGTTAGTATCACAGGTAGTGATAAGCGAGGCACCACGCTAAATGGTATCACTTACACCATGCCTGTGGCTTCAGCACAAATTAAATCTTGTTTAATACTTGCAGGATTATGGGCTGAGGGTACAACCACCGTCATTCAACCTGAAATTACGCGAGACCATACTGAACGCATGCTACAAGCGTTTGGATATGATGTGGATGTCGATGGCAATAAAATTAGTGTGTCAGGTGGTGGGAAGCTCACAGCCTGCGACATAGCCGTTCCTGCAGACATATCATCAGCTGCCTTCTTTATGGTTGGAGCATCTATCGCGAAAGATGCTGAGATTACCATTGAAAAAGTAGGCATGAACCCGACGCGCACAGGCGTGATAGATATTTTAAAACTTATGGGTGCGGATATATCACTCACTAATGAAACCTTCGTTGGGGGTGAGCCTGTTGCCGATATCACCATAAAGTCTGCACCGCTTAAAGGTATTGAGATTCCAGAGCATTTAGTGCCATTGGCTATTGATGAGTTCCCCGTGATGTTTGTAGCGGCCAGCTGTGCACAAGGTCAAACTGTATTAACTGGCGCAGCAGAGCTCAGAGTTAAAGAGTCGGATAGAATTGCGGTAATGGCAGAAGGTTTGATTCAATTAGGCATAGAATGTACCGTAACGGACGATGGTATTATTATCGAAGGTAAAGGTAATGAGGAATCGCATGATGCTATATTTGGTGGTGGGGATATTTATTCACACCATGATCATCGTATAGCCATGAGTTTTTCAATTGCAAGCTTAAGAGCCAATGACACCATTACCATTAATGGAGTTGAGACAGTGAATACGAGCTTCCCAAAGTTTGCAGAGTTAGCAAATCGAATTGGTATGAATATCGCTACTAAATCTAATTAATTATTTGATACTGTTCACACTCTTAATAACTTAATATATTAAGCAGCCATCCATAAGAGGGTGGCTTTATTTATTATTTAAAATGGAACAATGATTTAATGATAGTCAACGAAAGGTAAAGTCATCGCACTATAGTCAAAGAAGTCTAAAATAGTTACAAGGCAACCGAGTGCAATTACCATTCATGAAGGTTTAACGAGGTTAACATTGTAACCGTATAGTAGTTCGATGACTATTCTTAGCCGTATAATTGTGGAATACCTATATGTCAAACCATCCTTCTAAAAGCACTCTTTCAAAACAGGGTATGACTACTAAGGCCAAACCCGCTATGATCCAAACGACAACCAAAGGGGTTTTGACTGCTTTAGCTGCTTTTTCGATATGGGGTTCATTTCCATTTTATTTTAAACAGTTAAGCCAATACAATGCTGTCGAGATTATAGGGCATCGTATTGTTTGGACATTTATATGCTTACTGATTGTACTGACTATTAGTAAACGCTGGGATTGGATAAACACTCTAAAACGTCATCCAAGACTTATTTGGATTACTTATTTATCTGGTTTGATTATTGCCATGAACTGGTTGACCTACGTGTGGGCAGTCAATGCCAATCAAATTTTAGAAGCCAGCTTAGGGTATTTTATCAGTCCATTAGTGGGTATTTTACTGTCACTTATCGTATTAAAAGAGCGTCTAAGACTGCTTCAATGGATAGCGGTAGGTTTTGCAGCGGCTTCGGTTTTGATTCAAGTGGTGATGTTAGGTAGTCTGCCTTGGGTTTCTTTGATTTTGGCATGCTCGTTCAGTGTGTATGGGGTGATGCAGCGTAGAACGCCTTTAACAGCGCTAGATGCATTATTTTTAGAAACGGCGCTATTAGTACCGATTTGTATTTACTGGTTTATGACTGCAGATGTGGTCAGCTCCAACCTTTCATTTTGGTGGAGTAATAACATATGGTTCTTAATGCTGGCCGGACCTGTGACATTGATACCACTATTATTATTCAACAAATCAACCAAGATGGTCGCCTTTAGTATTATTAGCTTTATGAATTATCTAACACCTACGATTATATTTTTGGTTGCCATATTCTATTATCACGAACCTTTTGATTCTAAGCGATTGATGGTGTTTGGTTTAATTTGGATAGGATTGTTATTGTTTAGTATTGATTTATGGCGGCATAGGCCGAGTAAGCTATTAAACAAACCGAAATCCGCTTAAAGACTATTTGCTTACTGTTCAAATTTATGACGGTTCAAATTAAGGACTGATCAAAAACAAAAATAAAGCCAAACGGATTTTCAATTAATTGCACAAATGTACGATCAAACAAATCTATAAAATAAGGCAGAATTATATGCGTCATTCGGACAAGGTATATATCAAAGGGCTCAAAGTAGATGCTGTCATTGGCGTATACGATTGGGAGCGCGCAATCACCCAGCCATTAGTTATCGATGTGACCATGAAAACTGACATTAATGAGGCAGCTAATACTGACAATATCGAACACACGATTAATTATAAAGCGGTATGCGATGATATAACTGCATGGTGCCAAGACACCAAAGCGATGCTTATAGAGCGTTTGGCTGTATTAATTGCAAACAATATAATCGAAAATTACGAAACCGATGAGGTTGAAATAAGCATCGGTAAACCGACAGCTATTAAAGAAGCAGATTTGGTTGCCGTGCAGATTGTACGTAGTCGACATGGAAACCAGAATAAGTAAACTCTAAGTAAGTAATTTTTAAGTAAGTAGGTTCTACATTACAAATTTTAGATAATTTAATTATAGATAAGTAGCTGCTAGGTAAGTAGCTGCTAGGTAAGCAGGTGATAGGCAGGTAGTAAGTAGGTTAGTAGGTGATAGGTAATAAGATTCCAGGTGGTGAGGTTTTATAAAGTCATCGTTTTTTATATTTCGATAAACCGATGCATTAATTAAGATAGCCATTATATAAAAAGACGAATAGGTTGAGGACACACTTAGATGAGTGGTCAAAAAATTTTAGAAACAAACGAAACTAACCTTAGCATAAAGGGCAGTAGTTCTGATACCTATCAAATAAACCTGCCTTTCACGGCTTTGAAGTCTTTAAGCAAACAAAGCGATCAGGTTACACATGCGGTCTTAATAGAACTCGGAAGTAATACAAATACTGAACGGCATCTGAAGCGAGCAAGAGAGGAGCTTGAATCTATTTCAGATTTTACAATATGGTCATCTGAATTCGTTAATCAAGACTATACGGCCACACCAGATAATCCAAAACCAGATTATACCAATCAATGTGGATTTCTAATACTAAACACTCATAAATTCAATAATATATATAACTTAGGTGATGACGCCATAAAATTGGGGGAGTTTGTTAAAACGACTAAAGTTTTAGAAAAAAGAATACAAAATGATTATTATGCCGCCGAGCTTATTAGCAAATTAGACACAAAGGTTTTTATTAACCATATAAAAGCACCTAAGGTACGTCAGGTTATCATAGATATAGACGTTTTAGCATTTAAAGGAGAGGATAATCAGCTGATAGCGATATTAGAGCGGTACCCTTTCAAGCATCATGAATGGGTCGGTATAAAAGAGCTCATCAAAGCGCAAGCTTTTGTATAAATGGGTTAAAATCATTTCAATTCTATAGGTTTGCGATTCTTTTAAGCCCTCTTATATGATTAGAATTGAAGCGGTCTAAGAGTTTCTAATGAGGTCCAAATCCTCTGAAGTCAATTTGTCGCATTCAGTTGCCTTAAACTTTGGGTCAAGCCTACAAACAGCTTTTTGTAGTTCATTAATGCGTATTTCTGATTGCTGAATGTGATCGAGCATTTTTGCGAAAGCTTCAGCCACAGGGTCTTCTGAATTTGGGTTTAGGCCGTAAGCGCTAAAGTCAAAACGTTCTTTAATCGGTATCGAGGTAGCCTTTGTCTTATCTGTTTGGGTACGATATGAAATAGTACTGTCTGTTTTAGAGCTGTCTGTTTTAAAGTTATCTGTTTTAAAGCTGTCTGTTCTGGTACCGTCAGGGCAGGAGTTTTTTATTAAATCCATTTTTGAAGAACTTTGGGGTTCACTTGTTTGGGTGATCATACGTGCGGCACTACCGACCATAGTTGCTTCCTGAGGTACTGACTTAACCACGACAGCATTAGAGCCTATTTTAGCGTTTTTACCGACGGTAAAGGGTCCAAGTACCTTGGCGCCTGCCCCAACAATAACACCATCTTCTAAAGTAGGATGACGTTTACCATTTCCGAGCGACACACCGCCAAGCGTAACGCCATGATACAAGGTAACATCGTTACCTATTTGAGCGGTTTCACCTATCACCACACCCATGCCATGATCGATAAAAAACCGTTTGCCAATCTGTGCAGCAGGATGAATCTCAATACCAGTCAACATGCGCGAACCATAAGAAAGCGAGCGAGCGCAAAATTTAAAATCTTTGTTCCATAAGTAATGTGCGCCTCGATGCATAATTAGCGCGTGTATACCTGGGTAGGTCAATAACACTTCTAAACTATTGCGCGCGGCGGGGTCACGATTAAATACAGAAGCAATATCTTCTTGTAATGAGAACTTGGCTTTTTGAATGGCTTTAATGAGTCTCATATCACAGTCTTATAATAGATTAAGTTTAAAAGTTAGCTTAGGCGCATTTGCGGATTATTTTTTATGTTTTTTATGAGTTTTAAAGGGTCTAAACATTGATAGATCTTATTATACGCCTTTATTTAATAATAAATATGAGTATATTATCTACATTATTTATCGATAAGTTTACGACTAATTTTAGCAATTATAGCACTTATAATCTCATATTCCTTCTGATCGAGTTGAACCCTAGATATTAATCGTAAAAGTCGGCTGGGTAGCTCTCTAAGCGTATCGTTATCGGTGCTTTTGATAAGATCCAATTGATACATTAGTTCAATAAGTCTAGTTTCCAAAGCTGCTTTTTGTTCATGACTAATGGCGGGAGTGTCCCATATCTGACGAATGACCACATCAATTTGCTTTGACTCGGCAATTTTATCTGGTGTTGAATTCAATGCTGTATTAGATATGGCTAGCGAGCTTGGCGTATTTAACACATTGCTAAATTGATGCGAGAACTGGCTATAAATAAAACTTGAAATAACTTGAATAGCAGATGCCACGTTGAGTACTGGATAGTTAGGATTGGCATCAATTTGAATATGATAATCTGCTAAGGCAAGCTCATCATTAGTTAATCCTCTGTCTTCACGCCCAAATATAATGGCTATGTTAGAGCTATCCAAAGGTCTTGAAATCATGATTTGAGCTGCCATATCGGGAGAGACTACAGGACGCGGCAAATGGCGTTGACGACTACTGGCAGCAAATACCAGTTCACAATCTTGAATAGCTTCTGCCAGAGTATCTACGATATTGCAATTATTTAGAACGTGCTGCGCACCCGCCGCATGAGCGGCGCTGTCTGCATCAATAGGACGTGCAGGGTCTACAACCATCAGATCTTCTATACCCATAGTATACATTGCCCTTGCAGCCGAACCTATATTGGCAGGCAGGGTCGTATTGACCATAATGATTCTAATGCGGCCGAGTTGTTCATGTAACGCAGTCGAGTTCTCATTAGATAAAGGTTGGTTTTGATTTTCTACATTAGGCGCAGTCATAACTTCTCATAGTATTGTTTATTATTAGGTGTTAATAAGTCTTAGGTATTGATAAATTAGGTATGTCTTAAATCTTTTACGAGCCATCTTGGACGATTATTAGCTTTCAATTTAAGGCTTTCTTTTAATCGCTTAGTGTCTGCACGTAGCTTTCACATAGTTCTGTAAATATCTGAGCTTGGGGCGATAACGCTCTATCTTTTACGCTAAAGATTCCAATTTGGCGTTTAACAAGTGGTTCGAGTAAAGGTATCCATACTAACTGAGTATCATACTCAGGAAATGCAAGTTTTGGTAATGTGGTAACGCCTAACTGATTACGAAGTAATGAAAACAGAGAGGTTATATTGGCAACTTCATAACGGGGGTTTTGATTGATTTTATACGCTGGCGTATGGTCAAGTAGATGACACGTACCATTGAGTATAAAGGATTCAGACATTAACTCTTGCCAAACAACCCCTTTTTTATAAGCCGCTAATCGATGCCCTTGGGTACAAACCACGCCGATGGCATCTTCAAGTAATAACGAAAATACAAATTCCTCTTGATTGAGTGTGCTTAAGTTACCCAGTGCGATATCCACCTCACCTGCCAGCAAGCGTTTACAGACTCCTACTGAATTGTCATCCACAATACTAATTTCAACATCTGGGTATAATCTTGAATATTCTCGAAGAACATTAGGTAGCAATCTTGTGGCTAATGACGGCACTGTGGCAATCCGAATCTTACCAACTTTTCCTAAAGCTTCCGTGCTTATGTCTAATTCTAAGTTTTTATAAACTTCCATAAATCGCTGTATTTTAGGTAAGCAAGCGCGGCCAAACGTTGTCAGTTTTGTATGATTACCTCTTTCAAATAATATGCTGCCTAATTCATTCTCAAGTGCTTTTATAGAGGATGACAAAGTTGCTTGCGATCGATTGGCTTTTGAAGCCGCCGCTCTAAATCCATCTTCTTGGACGACATATAAAAAATGTCTCAGCTGTTGCAGCTTTATATTCATAATGGCTATCTTGATTTTGTTTAGACCTATATCTATAAGATTTATTATAAATATACTGATAGATTTTATCTATCATAATTATAATTTAATTTGTTAGATAAATCACATTTTAATACTTATCATAGGTGCATATAGTCAAAGAAATCTAAATTGGCTACAAGGCAATTGAGTGCAAGTACTACTATAGTAGGGCGAGCGAGGTTAAAACCGTAACCCTTTAGTATTTCGCTGACTATAAATAAGCTTTAATACGTGTTCAACTAAATTAAATAGAACTCATTTTATACACTATGATGGTCTTAAATGATCTGATGCACATAATTAGTTTTAATGCTAATAAATAGATTTTATTTGATCAATCCCAAGCTTACATTCAACTCTATCTATGAGCTCATGTTAAGAGCTTTCTTTAAAAACAACTATTAAGAACAACTATTAAGAAAAATTATTTATAGCCTTGCTAAACCTTCAAGAAAATGGATAACCTCATGACTTCAAATAGTTCTTTAAAACAATCTGAACAATCAAAACAAACTGAACAGACAAAGCAAACTAATCTGGCGAATGAAGCAAACGTTCAAAAGCAGCCTATTCAAACCCAATTATATGCTTCAAAAGCACCTTTGGAATGGGCAGTAGTCAGTAACGGAACTTTGTATACTTCGCAAATCCCGATTGATGATACAGGCGCCGTTGTTGATGGGGGTATTGAAGCACAAACGCGTCAAACCTTTAAAAATCTAGAACATACGCTCGACTGTGCTGGCGTGACTATGGATGCCATTAATCAAGTACTTATCTATGTGACTGAGCGTGAATATTTGACGACGGTCAATCAGATTTATAGTGATTACTTCAATGCGCCATATCCAAATAGAGCTGCAGTAGTTGTAGCTGGACTGGCGCGAGAAGAAATGCTCGTAGAATTTGTGATATATGCATCAGTGCCTAATAGCGGAACTAAAGAATAGTATTAAAACTAATTTAATGTATCCAATGATTTTGATTTACTAAACTTTTAGACCTAGGTTATATGAAAGAGCTTTATGAAATTTCTTATACTCTTATTACGCCTATAAGTCCTAAACAGAATTTTAACCACATATATTAACAACTTACCTTTTGGATGACGCAAGGATCGCATTATGACTAACTTACCCACTACCAATGCTTTATACATCAATGGTGAATGGCGGGAGGGGTCGAACACCATAACCAATATCAACCCGTCTGATATAACCGAGACAATAGGTGACTTTGCTCAAGCCGATGAGTCTCAGGTCCAAGAAGCAATAGACGCTGCGCGCCGTGCACAGCCAGAATGGGCGAGTGTCCCTATGGAACGTAAGCAAAGTATATTGCAGTCCATCGGGGATGAGTTAATAGCGCGATGTGATGAGTTAGGGCGTTTACTGTCTAGAGAAGAGGGCAAGCCCTTTGCTGAAGGCCGCGGTGAAATATATCGCTCAGGTCAGTTTTTTCATTATTACGCAGCCGAGGTGTTACGCCAAATGGGTGATCTGGCTGATTCGGTACGCCAGGGCGTTAAAGTTGAAGTAACAAGAGAGGCGGTCGGTGTTGTCGCCATCATATCGCCATGGAATTTCCCTACAGCAACGGCGGTTTGGAAGATTGCGCCTGCATTGGCATACGGTAATAGCGTTATATGGAAGCCTGCCAACTTAACTCCAGCCAGTGCGGTTGCATTAACCGAGATTATTCATAGGCATGGCTTGCCCGCTGGCACGTTCAATTTAGTATTGGGCGGCGGCGGCGGTATTGGCGATGCACTCATTAACGCCACAGATATTGATGCCGTCAGCTTTACAGGATCGGTTGAAACAGGGCGTAAAGTAGCGGCCGCAACTGCGCCCAACTTCGTACGTTGTCAGTTAGAAATGGGAAGTAAAAACGCCTTAGTTATTGCCAATGATGCCGATATGAATACTGCCATTGACGCCTCTATTGCAGGGTCATTCTCAGGATCTGGTCAAAAATGCACGGCATCGTCTCGCTTATTGGTGATGGATAGTGTTTATGATGAATATGTTGAAAAACTACTCAAACGAATTGAATCATTAAAAGTAGGCCATGCGCTAGAAGAAGGCATATTTATGGGGCCAGTGGTAGATAATACCCAACTAAAATCTAACTTAGATTGGGTTGCCAAAACTAAAAATCAGGGCGCAGAAGTTGCTTGTGGTGGCACGCGTTTGGATATGCCACACGATGGCTATTATATGGCGCCTACCTTACTTCTAAATACTAAAAACGATTGGGACATTAACCAAGAAGAGGTGTTTGCACCGTTAGCGTCTGTTATTCGTATTAGCGACGATATTGATGAAGCGATTGCCATGACTAACGCCACACGATTTGGTTTAACGGGCGGCATTATTACCCAAAGTTTACGCAATAGTGCATTATTCAAAGAAAAAGTCGAGGCGGGGTGCGTTATGGTGAATCTAGCGACAGCAGGCACGGATTACCATGTGCCTTTTGGTGGCCGCAAATCATCGAGCTTTGGTCCTCGAGAACAGGGTCAATACGCCAAAGAATTCTATACCATTGTTAAAACCGCCTATCAAAAAGCTTATTGAAACATTAGATATATATAAACACTAGATATATAAAGCGAAGCTCAAGGAAGAACCATGTTTGAAGATAAGATCGTAATTGATGGACTTCAATACTCTAATTGGAATAGAGACTATTTTTTGATGCTACAGGCCAGTGGCATTCACGCCGTTCATGCAACTTTGGTCTATCACGAAAATGCAAGAGAGACATTAACTCGGTTTGCCGAATGGGAGCTGCATTTTGAACAAAACGCGGATGTCATCATGCCTATATATACGGCTCAAGACATCGATACAGCCAAGCGTTTGTGTAAAGTCGGCATTATATTTGGCGCACAAAACTGCTCACCAATCGATGATGAGATTGGACTGATTAGTGTCATGAAAAAGTTAGGTTTAAGTATCATGCAGTTGACTTACAACAATCAAAGTTTGCTAGCGACCGGATGTTATGAAAAACATGACTCTGGAATTACACGTTTTGGAGAGCAAGTAATAAAAGAGATGAACCGAGTCGGAATGATTATTGACATGTCGCATAGTGCTGAGCGTTCAACTCTTGAAGCCATTGAGCAATCTGTACGTCCTATATGTATTAGCCATGCCAACCCATCTTTTGCCCATGATGCACTACGCAACAAATCTAATGAGGTCATCAAATCATTGATATCGAAAGGCGGACTACTGGGGTTTAGTTTATATCCTTTTCACCTACCTAATGGTAGCGATTGTACGCTAAATGATTTTTGTGTCATGGTTGCCAAAACGGCAGAGATGGTGGGTGTTGATGGACTAGGGATAGGCAGTGACTTGTGTTTGAATCAACCTGTCTCTGTGCTTGAATGGATGCGTAATGGCCGCTGGTCAAAGAAAAAAGACTATGGCGAAGGGTCTGCCAATAACGCAGGCTGGCCAGAGTCACTACCTTGGTTTGCGGGTAAAGACGGTATGCACAATATTTATGAAGGACTTCTAAGAGTCGGGTTTGATGAGGTAGAAGCTGGTCAAATTATTGGAGGTAACTGGTATGCGTTTCTTGACCAGTCATTAAAGACTCAAAACCAAACTGACCCTAATAATTTCAACTCAACAACTTAAATAAGCCTCATCGATATAAATAAAAATAGGTAAAAACCGCTTCATTATGTAGAGAAGGAATCTTTATAAATGAAGTGCCTGTAGGTCAATATAACATTCATATAAGGATATAAGACAATGACTGATAAGGATATCACCCCAAATAACTCTAAAGTTGACTCTGAAATTTATTCTAAGACGAATAACAATGGAACCAGCGCTGTCGATAAGACCGTCATTAATAAAGACACATTAGGCTTGTCTAATCCGGCCTTATGGTATAGCGGCGGATTTATTTTAATGTTTGTATTACTAGCCGTCTTTAACCAAGAGTTATTGGCTCAAATCGTAGAAGTAGGATTCAACTGGACTGTTAAATTCTTCGGTCCTGTCTGGCAAATTTTATTGTTAGCGACGTTTGTTATTGCCTTGGTTGTTGGGGCGGGACGAACAGGACGGGTTATATTAGGCAATATGGCCAAACCTGAGATGGACAGCTTTAAATGGATGGCAATATTATTCTGCACCCTATTAGCAGGTGGGGGCGTCTTTTGGGCAGCGGCAGAGCCTTTGGCTCATTTTGTAACGCCGCCGCCTTTATTTGCTGAAACGGCTGATATTCAGCAGCAAGCATTTAATGCGTTATCCCAATCATTCATGCATTGGGGGTTTTTGGCTTGGGCTATTGTAGGTAGTCTGTCCGCAATAGTTATTATGCATTTGCATTATGATAAAGGCCTACCGCTTAAGCCGCGTACTTTTTTATATCCTGTATTTGGAGATCGTGTGCTAACAGGGCAGACGGGTGCAATTATTGATGCTTGTTGTATCGTTGCCGTGGCTGCTGGAACTATCGGACCAATTGGATTTTTAGGATTGCAAATTAGCTATGCGTTCAATGTTTTATTTGGTTTACCAGATACGTTCACCACACAGCTTATCATCATTTTATTTGCCGTAGCCATGTATACCTTGTCAGCTATAAGTGGACTTACTCGAGGCATGCAGTTATTGAGCCGCTTTAATGTCATGCTCGCAGTAGCATTAATGGTATTTATACTTATATTTGGCCCTAGTAACTTTATCGTTAATGGTTACATTCAGAGTTTGGGTAGTATGGTGGACAACTTTATACCGATGGCGACCTTTAGAGGAGATGAAGGCTGGCTTAGTTGGTGGACGGTGTTTTTTTGGGGATGGTTTTTAGGATACGGCCCCATGATGGCAATCTTTATCGCGCGTATTTCACGCGGACGCACGATTAGACAATTAATCACCACCGTCTGCTTAGTAGCACCTGTCGTAACCTGCTTTTGGTTTACGGTAGTAGGCGGAAGTGGACTTGCTTTTGAAATTGCAAATCCAGGAAGTGTAAGTACAGCCTTTGAAGGATTTAATCTGCCTGGTGCGCTACTGGCCATAACTCAGCAGTTACCATTTCCTATGATCGTGTCCATTCTATTTTTAATTCTTACGACTGTTTTTATTATCACAACTGGCGATTCAATGACGTATACCATTAGTGTCGTAATTAGTGGTGAGCGTGAGCCAAATGCGCTTATTAGAACCTTTTGGGGTATTATGATGGGTATGACCGCTATTGTACTTATCTCAATTGGCTCTGGTGGTATTACAGCACTTCAATCATTCATTGTGATTACGGCGGTGCCAGTGTCTTTTATTATGATTCCAGCCTTATGGAATGGGCCGCAAATAGCGAGACAAATGGCAAAAGATCAAGACTTATACCGCCCCAATAGTATGCTGACTCAAAGCTTAGAGACTGAGAGACTATTAAACAGCAATATAATCGATAGCAACAACAATATAATCGATAGGAACAACAATTTAACTTCCGATCACATCGATAATGGTGCCCTTAATAAGAGTCATCCAGCGGAATCAGCCACAGTTAAACCATTAGCTAGTGAGCCCATGGACAAACATACGCCATAATTTTACAACCAACAACAAGGAGAGCTTTAAGATTTTTATAAATATCTAAATCATGGATGAAGGAGAATAAAGCATGGCTAATGGTATTAAGGATAGAGATAAGGATAAAGATAATAAAAACGTTGCAAGTAATATAAACGGTGCAACTGAAGCTGATGTTATCAATGCTGAGGATACACAGGTTTCATGTATCGATGAGTTTTTAAACAAGTCTATAAGTAAGTCTTTAAAAGAGACTTTTAACGACTCTACTAATAAGGCTCACAAAGAGAAGGTCGAAGCGTCTATAAAACTACGCGATCCGAGTGTCGTTATGAGTCCAGATAGACTCGGCGCCATGCATCAAACTCGTCTGAGCTTTGTTCGCACCTTACTTAGAAAAATCTACCGTGAAAAATGGCAACTAAACTTACAGCGGTGGTGGTTGACCTCAGAAGGTGTGGGTCACGCCATATATAGATTAACTACTCAAAACGGCATCTATCATCTCGTGATATTTTGTGATGATATCGCCGATGAGGAGCGTAACGATAGAGTGATTGCACAGCGCTGGGATGTCACGTTTTGTATGGTAAAAGGCGAGGTGCCTGAAGATCTGCTTCATCAACTTGAAAAAAACGTACCACTGCAAGAAGCGGGCAGAAATACCAATAAGGTTATCGTATTGGCTCGCGCTAACAAAAGTGTGCGCGTGTTCAATCACGTGGTGGATAGTTTGGCCCAAGGCATTCAACCCGATCCTAATGTTCTGGCTCAAGTTGGCTATATTTTAAGAACTACCGCCGTATACGGGAATGGCAAATTCGGAATTCATAATTTTAAACCTTTAGAGAGCTCAAGTGATTTCGGGCAGTCTTTTAGCGCGCAGATGTGCGCCGTGTACTTACTTAGAGAGTTTAGTATAGACTGGGTTGAATTTTTAGCTAGAAATAAAGGAGGGTGTAAAACGGTCGGACTCGATCCACGCCTAAAACAATATTTAGGCGTCGGTAATGCAACGGGTCTAGGTATGGCGCCTTATTTAATTAATCATCCCAGTATCGTCGATCAATGGCTGAGCACTAGAGAAAAAGCATTGGCATCCGTTCTTAAAACTAACATAGATGAATCTAAACTCGATATCCTAAAGTCACTATTAAATAGAGCGTCAAAGCATTTGAATGAAGTGATTACGATTAACGAGCTGCAAAAGTATAAGAATGAAATCGCATCCAAGGAGGTGAGTGATATAGTTAATCATTTTAATACCATAAGCTATGGTTCTTGGGCTAACATGCTTGAGGCCATAAATTCGAAAAGTTTTGAAACTCAAGAAGTGTTTATCGCCTGTTTACTAGAGCTGTATCCCGATAAAGTTGATGCATTTGAATATAACATGAATGCCGATGAAACAATGGAGATGCCGATTGGAAAAAAAGTAGCTGACGTTATCGAGGTGTTAGAGTCACGATATCAATGGGCAATCAACATAGATTTTGATGATCCTCAAAATAAATACTGGTTTTGGTATCGCTCAGAGGACAAAGAAGAACCCAGACTAGGCGTTAGAGGGAGTGAAGATGGTGTAGAAAAGGAACTTGCATTAGATATAGGTCGCCAAGCCCAAAATTTATACGCATCGCTAAGGCAGGTTGATCCGAATCAAAAAATGTCGGAATTTATACTCAAGCATCCAAAATACAGATACATTACGCGTAGAGTATGGACTATGGGTAATAAACAAATGGGCGATATTCAGATGAATGTCCTGCATAAAGAGGCGTTGCCAATCGATTTACTACGCTGCAAGTTATCCTTATTTGGAGCCACTAAGTTCGATCCCAGATCGGATAGGTGGGTAAGAATTACCTTATTCCAAGGCGCGCCAACCTTTAAAGAAGTTAACGATGAAGAATGGCTGTTTCCGTTATTACCTGAATTGAAATAAGACTCAACCGACCCTAGACATTTTTAGATTAATAATATTTATACATGCGACTAAGTCTTTACATCATAGCGTTAACTGTTAGAGAATGGAGCACAACATGATCGTCTCTCATAATGAAATTATAAATTTAGTGCAAAAGGCCTTTATAGGGACGCGCAATGAATATGGTGAATGTGAGCTGATTGCAAATATGGTGGCAGAATTACAAATGGCAGGTTTGGATGGCGTAATGCATTTTAATAATGCCAGTGATTATCTATTTAATGAGACAGAGACTGAAGTGGAGATTGATGTTCTAAATAACGATATTATCGACGATGTCGTATCAAACAATAACGATAAAGCAACGGCATCCACTTTAACCCTAAGTTTTGATTTTCATAATAATAGCATCTCCTATCATCTGCCAGCAGTTCTTGATTATGCTTTGGAGCACTTTGCTAGCGGCGGGCTTCAGCATATCAAATTAAAGCTTAGAAACTGTCATAATCGCTGGCTTGCTTATGGTGAATTATTAAGAATAGCAACCAAAGGCATTGCTTATGTCACCAAGTGGGATAATGGAAGCCATCCGAGACACACACTGTTTGCACTAAAGCTTGGTAATATTTATCCAGATTTATATTTACTATACGATCAGCAAATATCTTCTATGAATGAACAAGATATGATTATTGAGTTATCAACCAGTAATTTTGAGCTTGAAAAGTATGTGCAAGGGTATACCAAATATTTAAGCGCAGAAGACATCATTGATAGACATCAACAATCTTGGGACTTAGGTATTGAGGTAGACGATCTTGAATGGCAAAAACTAAAACAAACCGCCAAGCTAATGCTCGTCAAAAATAGCGCAGCGTCAGAGCAAGGCGCTGGCGGTAATTAATCTAAATGTTCTTAAGATAATTTATGTTTTAAACGTTATACAGCCCCTAATCAAGCGCTATTATGAATAATGAAAGTGCAAATGATCATCCGCCACGATAGTGCTGAGCTGCATTAGATTGTCATCACTAGGATACATACGCCAATCCTCATTGAGATCCACATTAGCAATAGCAAAGTCGCAGAACACATTCAGTGATAGTGGAATACATCCATCATTTATAGTTGGGTTCATATTAGAAGGTACGTTGTCGGGCATGTAATTGTGCATAACAGGCGTCACTGCACCGTTTTCATGACTGTTCTGGTAACCGTTTTCGTAATAGGCATTGGACATATCTTGCCCGTTGACATCATCCATGTCATCATCAAAACTTGAGGATTCAATAAGCGCTGAATCTTGACGTGGAATAATATCTGCTTGAGCGGTCTTTAGTAGCGGCTCTATCGAGTGTAGCAACTGCTCATCATGAGTATGAATCTTAATGGTGATTTTTTTGATCCAGCGCTGACGACATTCTAGTAGCGTATAAGCATTATCTAACCGAGCGAATATTCTGCCATCCTTATCACGAATACCGCCTTTAATCACAATCACTTCATCTATTCTAAGCTTGTCTTTGATACGGTTAAAGCGTTCTGGATAGCAGCTGACTTCAAGTCGTGCAGTGCCGTCGTCGAGGGTGATCACGCAGCGGTTGCCAAAGTTTGCGATATCCATGATTAAACCCGCAAACATGGTACTACCGTTATAGCCTGTGTCCGCTAATCTATCTAAGCGGGCATTATTGGTATAGATGGCCACTTCTTTACGATACTGATCGAGGGGATGTCCAGTCAGATATAGCCCTAATGTGTCTTTTTCAGCTTTAAGACGATGTTTGTCTCCCCAGATCAGATCAGCATCAGTAGGGAGAGGGGGAGCAGTGGTCGCGTTATCAACTTCACTGAACAAGTCCATCATCCCCAGTTCATCATTTTGACGTTGCTGCTCGGCCGCTTGTACGGCACTTGGCAGCTGCTTCATCAAAGCACCGCGAATTTGATGATGCTGATCTGTATCTAAATCAGGACGCAGCGTCATCGCAAAGTCATCGAAACATCCTGATTTGATCAATGCTTCCAACGTTCGTTTATTGACCTTTTTAATATCGACACGGCGACAGAAGTCGTATAAATCAGTAAATGGCCCGCCTATCTGTCTTGCGTGTACTATGGACTCTACTGCACCTTCACCCACACCTTTAATGGCGCCCAGTCCATAAATAATATTAGTAGGTTTATCAGCTACAAAATGCCATTCGCTTCGATTAACCGAAGGGTTGTCTACAGTTAAATCAAAGTTTTCACGGCAGTCATTGATGAAAAATACCACGTTATCAGTATTGTTCATATCGGATGTGAGCACTGCCGCCATAAATTCGGCAGGATAATAGTATTTTAGGTAGGCAGTTTGATACGCCAACACCCCATATGCCGCAGAATGTGATTTGTTAAAACCGTAACCGGCGAACTTTTCCATCAAATCAAAAACACCCCCAGATACCACTGGATCGATGCCTTGATTGGTAGAACCCGATACGAAGATATCGCGCTGTTTGGCCATCTCTTCTGGTTTTTTCTTACCCATCGCGCGGCGCAGCATATCCGCCCCGCCTAGACTATATCCAGCCATAACCTGAGAGATCTGCATGACCTGTTCTTGATAGACGATAACGCCATTGGTATTTTCTAAAATTGGCTCTAGGTTTGGATGATCATATACCACCTTTTCACGGCCATGCTTGCGGTCAATATACATCTCTACCATGCCGGCATCTAAAGGACCAGGTCGGTATAATGCACACATCGCGATCACATCTTCGATATCAGTTGGTTTAAGCTTAGCCAGATATTTCTTCATGCCAGAGCTTTCTAATTGGAATACCGCAGTGGTTTTGGCATCTTGTAAAAGTTTATAAGCATTTTGATCATCAAGCGGTAAATCTTCAAGCTCTATGGGCGGCTGGTTTTCACGAGCACGTCTTTCGTTAATATTTTTGACAGCGGCATTGATAACGGTAAGGTTACGCAAACCTAAAAAATCGAATTTGACCAATCCTACAGATTCAACATCGTCTTTATCAAATTGACTAACGCGGTGACCTTCTTCATCACAATAAATAGCGCTAAAATCAGTAATTTTATTAGGCGCAATCAATACACCGCCGGCATGTTTACCGACGTTACGCGTAATACCTTCAAGCTTTAATGCCATCTCCCAAATCTCATTGGCATCTTCATAATCCATATTGTCTGGATTGGAGATTAGATCTTTGAGTTGAGGCTCCTCTAATAGCGCATCTTGTAGGGTGATACCGGGCGTTTTGGGAATAAGTTTGGAGATTTTGTCAGCCAAACCGTAGGATTTACTCTGAACGCGAGCCACATCACGTACCACCGCTTTGGCGGCCATCGTACCAAAAGTAATGATTTGTGATACCGCTTCTCGGCCATACTGACTGGCCACATATTCAATAACGCGATCACGGCCTTCGATACAAAAGTCAATATCAAAGTCGGGCATAGACACCCGTTCAGGATTCAAGAAGCGCTCAAACAGCAAATCGTAATGTAACGGGTCTAAATCAGTAATATTAAGCGCATAAGCAACTAATGATCCCGCACCTGATCCACGTCCTGGACCTACAGGGACACCGTTGGCTTTAGCCCAGCGAATAAAGTCCATAACGATTAAAAAGTAACCGGGGAATCCCATCTTTAAAATGATATTGAGCTCGTGCTCTATACGCTCATCGTAGGGCTTACGAATCTCAGGCCAGGTATCGTCACGTTCTTCTACAGGGTAAAGTTTATCAAGCCTTGCATTAAGACCACGTTTGGATTCTGAGCGAAAAAAAGACTCGACTGTTTCGCCCTCTGGAACCGGAAATTCAGGCAATACGTTAATACCAAGGGTTAAATTAACGTTGCAACGCTGCGCGAGTGTGACCGTGTTTTCTATCACTTGAGGTATGTCAGAAAATAACTCGACCATCTCTTGTTGAGTTTTTAAATACTGCTGGTCTGAATAGTTACGGGGCCGATTTGGATCTGCTAATACATAAGAGGTTGCAATACAAACACGCGCTTCATGAGCATCAAAATCTTCTTGTTTTAAAAATCGAACATCATTGTGCGCAATAATAGGAATCGCGTATTGACTGCCTGCATATATTGACTGTTTGATAAATGCATCTTCACCGGGGCGGTTGGTGCGCTTAATTGCAAAATATAAACGATCACCAAATGTCGATTTGTATTCCTCTATCAACCGATAGCCACGTTGTGGATTTGAACCTGTTAAAGCGTGGCCCACATCTGAATGTTCGGTGAATAATACAATGACCCCCTCATTGTTGTCTAAGATGTGTTGCTTGTTAACAACAGGAACTCCTCTATTATCGGGGTTCATACGCCCTTCAGTGAATCCAAGTGATACAATACGGGTGATACTTTTATAGCCTTCGTTATTCATGGCCAATAAGGTTAATCGAGTAGACTCGTCATCAAGTATAATCTCTGCACCAATGATGGGCTTTATACCGGCGCCCAAGCACGCTCGATAAAACTTAACTGTGGCATATAGATTAGATAGATCCGTCAATGCCAACGCCATTTGACCGTCAGCGGCGGCAGCTTTTACCAAAGGTTTGATGCGAATAATCGAGTCTGTAATTGAAAACTCACTATGAATACCAATATGTACAAATGCCATAAACGACCTGATTGTCTAAATTTTAATAGCTCAATATAAAAGCTTAAAGAATAGGGGGGAAATACAACAACATTATTTAACTTAATGAGAGGTATAACTATAAACAGTAAAAAAGTTAAATTTAATCATAAACTTAAAAGGTTTAATTGACTGGATTGTTTAGTGAGCTAAGATAGTAAAACGGGTACACTAACGATCTAAAATGAGAGATAACTATAGCACTTTTTGAAACATTGAGCCATCAAAAATAGGGGAATGCCCTAGCTCATTTTGGAGTGATATATAAAATAATAAAAGAACTAATCATAATTTATTGAAAGATAGGGTAATGAATGGTCTAAGTTCAAAATTGATAAATAAACCTTTTGAAATACTAAATTGTCTAAGTATAAAAAGTGGTGTGCTTACAGGGACTCGAACCCCGATCGATCGCTTAGGAGGCGACTGCTCTATCCTGTTGAGCTATAAGCACCAAAGAAACAATTAATTTATACTTTTTTAAAGTGTGAGCTGTTAATTTGTGTTCTAAATTTTACCTGCTTGCGGTATTTACGGCAAGTTTTGCTATTTAAACTAATCTTATCATCACCATTATAGGCAGTTCTATCAATAAATCACCCTCGATGAAAGTCATTGAATTTAATAGCATTAATATTGATAACGTCAATGGGCAATGGGTGGGACGTTTGACTATTATTTAGCCATAATATACCAATGACTATTATAAGAAGTAGAATAAACGCAGCACATGTAACTAAAAAATAAAAATAAATAGACTTTTTCGTGTTTGCCATAAGGTTTATTCACTAAAGATTACGGATTAATCAAGTTTTAGGGTCTGTTGAACATTCAAATATGGAACTGGCGGCGGTTATTTTTTAGGCAATATGCAGGGAAGTTTTAGACACTTAGTTATTCTAAGTTAGAACTCCTAATTATTGAAAGTCACAATATAGTGACAAAAAATAGACCCGCCCCTGAGAACGGATTAAGCAAAGCAATGCTTAACCTTGAGCATAGCTCTCGTCTTGTGCTCGGACAAAGCAATGCTTTGCTATATCCTCGCTCACGTTCGCAAGGCGAGAGCTGTGCTCGAGTGAGGCTGATGCTAAGATTGCCCCAAACGTTGTTGTAAACCTAGTTAAAGTCCAATACGCTTCGGGCATTATCGTCGGTTTACGCTTTGTTTAGAACACAGCTTTGATTAATTGGTAGCTATTAGCAGTCCTAATATTTGAATGTTCAACAGACCCTAAATACAATTAAATTTATCAGATGCTAACTATACGACATTTATTGACGCATTATTTAAAATTTAGCTCATATATGCTTAATTATTAGGTATGCTACAACAAGTTAGGCCAAATTAAAAAAGAAAAACAACTTATGTTCAAAATCATCCAATCTCACCGCACTGAAAATCTGGTAGAGCGTCTGCTCGAAGAATATCAGTCACAGCAGCAGTCTATTTTTGATCCGTTTGTGGTTATTGTACCCTCAATGGTATTAGGTGATTGGCTGGATAAAACCATAGCCAGTCGAGCAGGGATTAGTACGTTGGTAATGACTAAGTTTTGGGGTCAATATCAGTGGACGCTGATGCAAGAGGTATTAAGTTGTCATAATTCATATATGCTGAGTCAAGATTCAGAAGCAAAAACCTTAAATGTACCCGAAGTTGCGGTACTTTCACCCACAGTGATGCAGTGGCGCATCTTTGGCTATCTAACTTATTATTTGCCGCTTATTCTTCGTGATAACAAACACCCTTTAAATGCCATTGTGGATGCTTTAATTGAAACCAACATTAGAACTGATACTGAAGATGACACACAAGCGCAGTCTGATGTGAATGGTGAAGCAAGGATTCAAGATACACAATCTAGCATCTCTAAATCCTCTTCTTTAACCTCTTCTGCTAAGTCTCAACAAGATTCAAGACTGTGGCAGCTGGCGAATGATTTGGCGCGGGTATTTAATCGCTATCTGACCCATAGAGAAGATTGGTTACTGCAGTGGTCGTTTAATAAAAAGCTTGATGTAGAACAGATGATAGCTGAAAAGGATGCCTTATCGCTGCATTTTGATGAATATTCGCGTGGGACACCTTATTGGCTGGTCGATCATTATGCAGAGCTTGAAGAGGCGCAGCGGTTTTTGTGGTTTAATCTTTTCGCTGATGTACACCAATACCGAGTGGCATTAGAAAAGCAATTTTGGAAGGCGCTAGAGTCAAATAATGCAGGCGAGCGGGATAAGCTGCCAAAACAGCTGCGTATATTCACCATACAACAACTGCCGCAAACTGAGCTTGATTTCTTACAGCAGTTGTCACTTTATATGGACATTACATTACTGCATTACAATCCTTCACAGCTGTTCTGGGCAGATATTGTCGATAAGTCTTGGTTGCAGCGTCAACAAATCATCAATCCTGAGAGTGTGTTTCTTCGGGATTATGGTCATAGTTTATTATCTCGCTTAGGCAAGCAGTCTCGCGATACGTTTGCTATGCTTGCAAATTTATCAGGTAATGAGCAGTTTGAAGATGCTGTGGTTGATTGGCATGATGATTTTAATGACGACTTTAGCAAAAGTTATATGACTCATGATAACGTTGAATTTAAGGATAGTTTAGATGATATAGATGAGACTAGAGTTGTTAATTCAGATGACGCTCAGCATAGTTTTAAATTAGATAACGAGCCAAGTCTTCTACGCCGATTGCAACATGATGTGTTGATGCTTGATGAACGCGGAACTCAGCAAGCTGCCGCAGTTACTGTCTCAAAGTCTATTAGTCAGCAAATCGGACAAGACAATGACTCAGTTATAACCCAATCTACAGACGATTCAAACTCATCTAATCAAACCCCTTGGTATGAAGAAGAGGCCTTAAAGAACAAACGATTTTCAAAGCATCGACAATGGAATTTTGCTCAAGATAACAGTTTATCTATTCATTCATGTCATAGTCTACAGCGCCAGCTTGAAGTCTTACGCATTATGATTGGACGCTGGCTTAATGAACCTACCAAACCCGATGAGAAAATACGTCACATCTCTGATATCGTTGTTTTATTACCCGATGTAGAGCGCCATCATGCTCTTATTAGCTCCATTTTTGTCAGTGGTAAAGGACAAGATGGGTTAACCTTGCCCGCAAAAGTGACCGGTGTCGTAGATGCCTCTATTCGTCAGTTGTGGGAAGCCGTTATTGGCTTTTATAAACTTCTTGGTAGTGACAGTGCTCGCTTCGAGGCCGCTGAAGTACTGGATTGGCTAATGTTGCCACCATTATTTGAAAACTTTGGGCTGACTCATGATCAGATGAGTCGGGGTTGTGATTTACTGGTTGAGGCTGGATTTATACGTGGTTTTGATGAGCGTCATCTTCAGCAAACGTTAGATAATAAAGATTTCGATTATCGATCTACCTTCGCTTGGGCGTTGGATCGATTGAGCTTAGGTTTACTTATGCCAGAAGCTGAAATTACCGACTGTTTATACCCTATTGAAGAAAATCAATGGCCATGCTCTGCCATTGCAGAAAAAAGCTTGCCCCTGCCTCAAGTTAGTCTTAATGATGCGCCTATTATCGAAGCTTTATGCCTTATCTTTATAGGGCTAAATGAGCGCCGTTATGATTATAAAGTTAAGTTCAAAGCAGAAGAGTGGTTGTCTCAAATTGAAACCAATGTGATACATCGCTACTTTGAAAAAGTCGATCAGACTCGAAGTATGCGCGCCATATATAATGCCATGAATGGGTTTAAATCCAGCCTACGTGCCAACCGTCATTATCAGCAATACGCATCAACAACGGCTGACACCGATACCATTACCAATGATACGAGTGCAGATTTAAATGATAAAGAGTTGGAATCCAAACTTGCTAAGGTTGAAAAGCTCCCATTAAAGCTAAGCTTTATGCTCGACAGTATCGAGGCTGAGCTTGAGAGTCAACAAGTTAGTGCTGAGCCAACTGGCGTCATTACCTTTGGTCGCTTTGGCGCACTCAGAAACGTACCCTTTGAGCTGGTCGTCATGCTCAATATGAATCTGTCAGAATTTCCGAATCGAGATCGTGATAATCGATATGATTTGATGAAAGCAACTATTGCGCGCCGCGGCGATAGGGTCAGTGAAGATGACGATAATGGTGCATTTTTAGATGCGCTGCTATGTGCGCGAAATGGATGTTGGATATTTTATAACGGACAAAGTCTAACTGATACGCATGAGCATCTACCAGCCAATCCAGTAAGCGAGTTATTACAGTTTTTACAAGGAGAGGTGCAGTGGCAGGTAAATTCGTTGCAAGAATTACCCGAACAAGTTGATGCGACAGCTGAAAGTTTGAAGCGATCGCTACCACGGTTAGTAAAAAAGTGGTTAGTAACTGAGCATCCTGCCTTGCCTTTTCATCACAGTTTATTTCAAGAAGAGACTGATCCAGAAGGCTATGATGATGAAGGTCAGTCAGCATTTGATAGGCAAGGCAATCAATACGTCCAGACTGACCTGTTCCAAGCTTCAAATAATGACGCTGTAAAAACTAAAGAAGCAATAGAGCAAGATTTGGATCAAATATTAAATCATGCAATGGCTAAAACTAAACTTGAACAAAAAAAGCAGTTTCCACCTGCACCTATATGGCAGGCAGTGTTTGATACGTTAAATTCGCGTAATTCGGTTAAATCCATGCAGCGGGTTAAGTTGATTACTGAAAAAGAATACAAAGTTATTGCTGAACTATTGGGTAATCATAGCGGTCAGCTGGGTAAGCTTGATAATCAGGTTTTATCTGCATTAATGAATATGTTTAATTTAGCTGGCAATACCTATTTAGAAAAAGCCAGTTTGAAAAAAGACAGTTTAGAAAAGCAAAGCCTAGCAACGTTATTATTTAATATTACAGAGATCGATATTGAATCTGACCTTATATATCAGGTCCGCCATCCCGCAAAAGCCTTTTTACGCCATCAAAAAGTTCATGTACTTCGAGGTGAAGAAACAATGGCGGCGCAGGAACCATTATTTTTAGACCATTTATCCGCATATAAAATCAAAGAACATTTAATTCATGATTTATCAAGAATGGAATTTAAGCCATCTCATGACTTAGAAACAAAGTCCGTAGCACAGCAAGTCTTGATCTTTAAAAATATAATGCCAGCTGGCGTCGCACGTCAAACCACAATACCTAATGAAGTTCAACATCTGCATCAGCAATGTTTGCTATTTAGACATCAGATTGAAGACTATTGCGCTAAACAACATATAGAACTTGATTATGTCGCTGATGAGTCTAAACTCACTTCTGACACTAGTCATTCAAATAAGAATAATAGGTCAAATATTATATCAACTCTTATAGCACCTACGGCTGAACACCCTGTTCGTATTGAATTGAGTTCTATCATGAATCAATTGACCGATAATCAGCTGATGAATAATGTAGAAAATTGGCGACAGTGGTTACCTGATGTTATCAAGATAAAAGGGTTGGTACCATTTAAATTAAACTTAGAGTCCTTATCAGAAACTAATCAAGAATTAACAAGGTCAAAATCTGCATACAAGCAGTCCGGTCTAAGTTATGCGCAGCAATCACCAAAACAGTGGCTTAATATATTACCTAACTCCGCAAGTCCCCGCCATCTGTTAAAGTTTTGGTTATCACATCTGTATTGGCAAGTGGCTAGGCAGACAACGGTGAATCAAGTGGAATCAAATGATGGTATAAGTATTTGGTGCTTTAATAAAAGCAGCTCAAAGTTAGACGCTTATAAGTCTTGTACAACCTTTATGCTAAAGCCCGTACCCTATGAACAAGCAGTTGCAGAGCTAATAAAGTGGTCTATCTTCGGTAAGCTAGCCAGTGTTATGCCTCTGACACTTTTACCCGAGTATGCCTTGCTATACTTAGAAAAGAATCAAAAGGCTATTGATAAAGATCAAGGCAATTATTGGCCCAATCGTTCAGATTTTGCGGAATGGTTATCCCCTAATTATGGCAATGACACAATATATGACACCTGTTCGCAGCATCCAATATGGCAATATTTACTTCGAGATCAGGATGTTTTTAAAGCTTTAACAGCATCGTTAAATCATTTATCTAAGTCATTATACGAACCAATGTATAGCCGATTAGAGGGTCTAGAATGAGCGAAGATCGTAGTTTATCAGATTCCCAAACCACTACTCACACTCTAGATAACGTGAGTAATTCAAACTCGAACTCAATAGATATTGATCTTAAAATCGAAATGGTTCCTGCTGTTGAAGTGGCATTATCAGGTCAGCATTTAATAGAAGCTTCAGCAGGTACGGGCAAAACGTGGACGCTAACTGGTATTGTTCTGCGTTTACTTATTGAAGCTCGGCGTGCCCCAGAGCAAATAATCGCCACCACGTTTACGCGTGCTGCAGCAGCTGAAATGAGACAACGTATACATGATCGTCTTGTAGACTTTTATCAGTTGTTGCAGTGGATAAAGGGCTTAAGTGCTAATAAGGATAACCTAGCATATTTATATCCAGATATTCTGCAGATCGTTCCTCAAAGCTCAGATGGTTCTCATAAAGGCTCTGATAAAGAATCTAAAGTTGATACTAAAAAACGTGATAACGAGCCTAATATAAATAATCTATCAAAAAATGGCGCTTCAAAGATCGACTTATCAACAATCAAAACATCTAACAAAACAACCAAAAACGATCCAGCCGATAATGATAAAAACTTACTGCAACAATTAAAATCACAAGCTCAAAAGCATCGAACGGATTGGTTGATAAATCAGGCATCAGCAGCTCGTTTAGATTCAATCATGCAAGATCCGATTAACCTTCATTTGATTAGTTATCTATTAGACAATACTAAAACGTACTCATTAAATGAGGCAATAAAACGTACTGCATTAGTACTAACCACTTTGGATCAGCTGTTCGTAGGTACATTAGACAGCCTTGCGCAAAAGTGGTTGTCTGAATATAGTAGCGAGACTGGTCAACAGCAGAATATGTCTATTATAGAAGACGCCAGGATTGAGCAGGTTACTGACAGTATTATTCACGATGAGCTGCGTAAGTTTCAAAGTAAGCTATATCATGAGCAGCCTAAGCTATATGAGCTGATGGCTCAAAAAGGCGCTTTGACAGATATGGATAATCATAAGAAATACGTGTCACGGTCATTAAACTTTTTCTCTGCGCCTATTGATGAGGTGCCTATTGTAGACGGATTCAACTTTCAGATTTTCGAAAGTTTACTAGATAGGTTCGCGCAGCACGATTTAAACGATATCCAACCATATTTGAATCCTGATTACAGAAAGTCTCAAGGTTTTAATAGTCGCTCAAGCTTACATACGCGATTTGACTCAATACTAGATATACATCAGCAAATTAAGGAACATAAACTAGCTTTTGAAAGCTATTTAAACGAGGATGTTGTTAAATTTTTAAAGTCTTTGATTGATGCAAGATACCCTACAGATGAGGGTAAGATTAAAAACTTTAATAAGAATAAAGAAAAACAGCATCAACAATTTTATGAGCTTCAAACCATTGACCTATTGATGTCTATTGTTGATATGGTAGAAGGTTTAGATCAGTATATTAATTTTTTACTAGCTAACCTTAATCGTAAAATAATACTTACGGTACGAGAGACTTTACCAATTACGTTAGAAGAGCGCTCAGAGACTACTTTTGGGCTGCAAATGGTGAGATTAAATAACGCATTAACGGGGAGACAAGGTCAAAAATTAGCGCGTTATATTCGTCATCATTATCCTGTGGCTTTAATAGATGAATCACAAGATATTAATGGCGAACAAGCGACCATGATTGAAAGTATTTATCTGGCTAAACCTCAATCAAATAATCAATCAAAAGCAGGCGCCAATAATGAATTCTTACTCTTAGTCGGTGACCCAAAGCAAGCGATATATGGGTTTCGCGGTGGTGATGTTGCCAACTACAATCACATGAAGAATAAATTTGATCATAAGAATATATGGACCCTGGATATTAATCGCCGATCCAATAGCGGCTTGATAGATTCTTTAAATCATTGGTTTGGAATGCCTAAGTCAAACTCTAAAAACAATAAATTGGCTCAGCTGGGTGAGGGTATCTATTATCAGCATATCAAAGCCCATAACACTAAGAGTGGACTGTCTTGGTTTGATTCAAATAAAGTCAGTAATGACTCATTTATTGAGGATGTATTGTCCGCGAAGCCAACCAGTATCATTCATCTGCCATACGATAAAGAAAGTGAGATTGATGAACATGAAACAACAGCACGGCACATCGCTGCTTTATTAAACAGCGGTGAAACCTTAAAAGGAAAGCCAATTCAGCCAAGTGACATTGGCGTATTAGCCAAAGCCAGAAAAGATTTAAAACGGGTAGAAGATGAGCTCATTAAGCTTAAAGTACCTACTTTAACTACCAGTGATGTGAGTATTTTTGAAACGGTGATGGCACAAGATGTGGCTGCCTTACTAAGCGCAATGTTATATCCATATCGGCATGACATGATTAATAGAGTGTTGACCAGTCATCTATACGGACTGAGCATAAGTCAAGTTCAAGCAATGATGACAGATCACGAATCGGGGGTATCACAGCAGGCTGAGGCAACTTTCAATCATTCACCTATTGGCAATAATGCTTCTAATAAGAACAATAGCGATAAGAATAATGACTATAAAAGCTATCAGGACTTTATTAGCTATCTAAAGCAAGGCGCACTTAATTGGCAGGATTACGGTATTTTATCAGCACTCCATTTTTTGTTCGATAAAAGTCCAATTCAACCTCAGGGCGTATGGCAATCGCTTGCAGCCCTACCAGAAGGTGATCGTCACATCATGGATCTACGTCAGGTTACTGATGTCTTGGCTCAATACGGCGCCGGCATGGGAGAGCATGAGCTGCTAAGTTGGTTTAGGCAAAATATAGAAGCTGCGCCCAGTAGTGATTGGGCGAAGCAGTATCCTCTTCCTACGGACTCTGGGGTTCAGCTTATGACCATTCATAAGTCTAAAGGTCTAGAGTTCCCAATTGTATATGTGCTGGGTATGGATAAAGCAAGTCGTAAATCAGGCAACAAAGAACAGTATGGACTGTATTTATACAACGCACGACAAGCTGCTTCAAATGCGGCTTCTTCTAGTCAGCCATCTTCGATTCAGCCATCTCTAATTCAAACATACTCTAATCAGCGAAGGTTTTCACCTGTAAAAGGCACGTCAACTGATGACAGCTATTATACTGATATCGAAACCCAAGAAGGATTCGATGAGTTCAGAAGGTTAGGCTATGTGGCGTTCACTCGCGCCAGTGAACAGCTTTATATCGTCTTACAAGACCCAAAAGATAAAAAGTATATGGATTTAAAACCTATGTTTTATTGGTTTGATTCAGATGAAGCCAAATTTGAAATACCCGACAGGCTAATTCAACATATTGGCATGATTCGAGCCTCTAATATCTATGCTTATAGCGATGCCGGTACGGTTACGAATTCAGAGTCAGATTTAGTTAAGGCGGGACACAAAAATAGACATAATGTTAGACACAAAGATAAAAGCAACAAAACCCAACAAGTAAAATTAGAACAAACTAATGCGCCTATTATTAAACCTATTGAGTATCAGCCTTTTGCAGAAGTTATGCAAAAACAATACTTTTTTGGTTGGGCTAAAACTAGTTTTACCGCGCTGGCACGTCAATTAGATGAATCCACTCAAGCCCTAGCGATAGCTGATGAGCGAATTGACGATGCCACAGAAATTGATATCAGTGCTATAGCGTCTGATCAAACTACTGAACTACTAACAAACGATTCAAATCTACCTGTTATTTCACATGTTGATACCAGTGAAATTAAGCCAGCAGATGATATTCGCTTTAGCTTTGTGCGCGGCGCTAATGCAGGTACTTTTCTGCATGAGGTTTTTGAAAAAATAGATTTTAATGATAATCAATTATGGTCTGCTGTTATAGATAGGGCTGTTAGAAGTTATCAGTTACCGTTGGTCTATACCAGCACTGAGCAGCAGCTGCGCACGTTAAGTTTAGCTCATATCGCTGATACAGATACTAATGTTGCTAACAACATAATTGATAATCCACATCATGTTCATGACCAAAGCCAACATGACTCAATAAATATTGATATTGACGGGGTGCAGCCCGAAGCCTTACAAAATTGGATTGCAGAAGTCTTACATACACCTCTTATGGCGTCAAATCAGCGTTTGGTAGACATTGCACCTAATAGACGCTTTGAAGAAATGAGCTTTAATATGGGACTATCTGAGAACTTCAAAGCTCAAGCTATTACCGAAGTGTTTAAACAATATTTGAGTGATGAGCCTGATAAACATGTCAGCTTAATTGCTCAAGGCAATCAAGGTCTATATCGATACTTGAGGGGAGAGATCGACTTGGTCTATGAGCATGAAGGTAAGTTTTATGTGGTCGACTACAAAAGTAACTATCTAGGAAATAGCCTAAACAATTATTCCCAAAATTCTTTAAAACAAGCCATGAGTAAAGCAGGCTATTGGCTTCAAGCCGCTATTTATCAAGTCGCTTTGCATCGTTTTTTAACAATAAGAATTAAAGACTACATTGGTAACGAGCATAAATATTTAGGTCCAGTAGAGTATGTGTTTTTGCGTGGTACTTACGATCTTAATAATGATCAAAGCTTAGGGTTAGATGCAAATGAGCTAAGCAATAGTATTGATGATGGGCGCTACGGTTTGGTAACGTGGGATATACCTATAGAATTTGTTAAAGCCTTAGACCATCTTTTTGGTAAGCCCCAATGAGTCATAATCAATGAGTAATTTTTAATAAGATAATGAGCTTATAAAACTAAGTGCATAGTAGAATAAATGTTTCAAAAGATAACGTATAAAAGTCTAAGTGTTAGTAAGCTAAATTAGTTAAAACAATTTGAAGGTAGGATATAACGTTTACATGCAGAATAAAAAAAATAGCAACACTAATAACAAATTGAATAGAAACGTGAATAATTCTCAAGTTAGTTGGGCGAGCACTGTGAGCGATTATATTTTAATGCGAAGACGGCAAACGTATTCAGCGTATGTTAATGAAGATACGGCAACCTCGCAAACAAGTATTACTACTCAAGCAAGCGTAACTTCACAAGCAGACAGTACTAATGAAACTGATGACGCATCACTAAAAGATTATGTAAGTTTAGATTTTGAGCTTGCATTTAATACCCATGACTGGTTATTTAAGTCAATATTTATGACTTTAGTAAAACAACTGGAAGAGGGTCATACTGTCTTAATATTAAAGGCGTATGATCGTGAGCCTCCAATTCAGGGTTTAGTTGGACAAGAAACTGTAAGTCTTTATCAGTGGCAAATTAAACTGTTAGATATATTAGCGGGACCCTTATATGATGTTGTCGATAGCTCAATAATAGCCTCGAATAAGACGTTCAGTATTCAACAAAGTCGAGATAGCGCTCCTATTTATAACTTGATTAATACGTTGTTGAGTAGGGGGACTCAATTATGGCTTCAATCTAATTTATCTAGAAGTGAAAAAGCTAATCTGGTTGAACGGTTCACACTGATTAAACGCAATTACGAGTTAATGCAACAGCTTAATTATATTGACGGCCGTTTGATTACATCTATAGATAGTTTAAAAAACTTTCAACACATCGTTGCTAGACAACCCTTATTCTCGTTTAATACGTCTTCATTAGACAGTATGAAGAATAACAAAACGAATAAAATTAAAAATAGCCTAAGCAAAAATTCATATAAATCATTCGAAAATACTGCAAATCAAACACCAATTATATATCAATCCCTACAATTAAATTCAGCTAAACCTACCGAATACACTTTGATTTTTTGGCTGCATAGAACTTGGCAAGCAGAGTACAATCTGGCCAACAACATTATCAATATTTTGAACAAGCCTGTAACACCGTTACCGATACAAATACCAGATAATTTAAATTTAGAACAAGTGGCAGCAGTACAAGTTGCCAATAAAAACGCCTTTAGCATCATTACCGGCGGCCCTGGCACAGGTAAGACCTATACCGTTGCTCAGCTGGTTATAGCCCTACAACAAGCACAAGATATGCAGGAGAGTTCTAAATCAGCAGAGCAGTCGCCTACAATTAGATTTAGTACAGATAATGCAGGGTTGGCTTTAGCAGCACCTACGGGTAAGGCGGCACAGCGAATGCAAGAATCCTTACAAGCCGCTTTAAATCACGCTAATGTTGAGGTGCAGCTGCAAGAAGCCAAAACTATCCATAGACTACTAGGAATAGGCCGTGATGGAAGACCAAGATATCATGCCAATAATCCTTTGGGTGAGGATATTATAATAGTTGATGAGGCGTCTATGCTTGGGGTAGAGCTTGCCAACTATTTAGTAAGCGCAGTAAAACCTGAAGCCAGACTAATTCTATTAGGCGATGATAATCAGTTAGCAGCAGTTGATGCGGGCGCTGTGCTAGCCGATCTATGTCATATACCTATGCTAAGTCAGAATCATGTACAGCTGCAAGACAGTAAAAGATTTGATTCTGAGTCTGGTATAGGTAAGCTTGCCGCTCAAATTAATAATCCATCGACTGACGTTCATCAAGTATGGCAACTGATAGACAGTGATCCATCTTTAAGTTTTCAATCGGTTATTTTCAATAATAGTTCTTCAAGTACTAGTTCATCAAGTAATAGTTCTTCAAGTACTAGCCCTTCAATAGCATCGAAGCAGCAAAACTCCAAAGAAACTACGCAAGAGTATAATAAAGATGAAACAAATAGCCTAAGCGATAAAAAATATTTGATGTTACTTTCTAATCAATATAAAGAATATTTATCAAAAATCGAAAACTTACAAAAAACACCTATTGCAAAATCCATACCCATAGAGGTCACTTCGACTATCTCTGAACTAATGACAGCGTTTAATAGATTCCGAATACTGAGTGCAGGTCATCATGGTGATTGGGGAGATGAAAATATTAATGCCTATCTTACGAATTGGCATATCACAAGTTTAAAGCTACCTCTTGGTAATAGTCGTTGGTATCACGGTCGTCCAATAATGGTATTGCAAAATAATTATGAATTGGGATTGTTTAATGGAGATATAGGGATTTGTCTGTTAACTGAGGTGGAGGGTAGTCAATTAGAGGTTTTCTTTGAAAACAAGACTCAAGGAATTGCGGTTAATTTACTCAATGAGGATTTGGTTTCTACCGCATATGCGATGACCATACATAAGTCTCAAGGTTCAGAATTTGATCATGTTGCTATTACCTTCGATACAAACCATGCAAGGCTATTGAGCAAAGAATTAATATATACCGCCGTCACTCGTGCCAAAAAACAAGTCACGATATATAGCACTAAGGCAGCTTTTGAAACAGCCATCCAAACCCCAACAGAAAGGCACACTGGATTAGGTTTGCAATTTATGACATAAATAGCAGTTTCCAAATTGCTTATTAACTCACATGTTAAGTCATTACGTCACAACAAATAAAGCACCTAAGCATAAAGCTAGGTGCTAATTAATACTCGCATATTACTATTTAAAACTGTTATGTACTCTAATATGTACTAGATACAATTATTTAAAATATTAAAACGCTAACTAAGTTAGTTTTTCTTCTTTAATCGCATAGATACCAGGTAGATGACGTAGGTAACCGTGAAAATCCATGCCACAGCCATAGACATAGCGATCGTCAACATTAAGACCTACAAAGTCCACTTCAAAATCTTTTACTTTGCGATCATGTTGTTTGTTTAATAGGACGCAGCAATCTACTGAAGCAGGTTTTTCCTTTTCAAGCTCTTCTACAATAGCTTTTAAAGTAATACCTTCATCAAAAATATCATCAACTAATAATACATGCTCGCCAGTAATATTAACATCTGGTTTGAATTGCCATGATAATTCATTGGTACCTTCGTTGTCACGATAGCGCGTCGCATGAATATAATGCATGCGATGATAAAAAGTTAAATGAGTTAACAATTGACCAGCTGGGATTAATCCACCATTCATCACGACCATAACGATGGGATTCAAACCTGCATAATGAAGGTTTAGCTGGGCTGCTAAACGCTCATAGGCGGCAGCAACTTCGATGCTACTTATCAAACATTCTGAATTACGAAGGGTTTGTTCTATCTCTTGATTGCTAATCTGAGTCATAGTAGATATACACGTAGTTATAAAAGGATGTATTTTAACAGGAATTTGCCACTCGGGCTAATCCTGTTAAACTAAGACATAAAATTTAGATTTATAACTTAGACTATCCTAATCCTTATCAACAATAAAAGTGCGATAGAAGTTAACGAGTCTATTCAGTGCATCATTAGGTAGCTCCGGCAGAAGCTTATTAATAGCAATATCTAATGCTTTGTTAATACCTGCTCTTGCAACAGGAACTGCTTTGCGTTTAAACATACCTAAAGGTAGCGTCTCTGAAAAACGAACTATGAAATGATCGACAACAGCATGGTTCATTGCGGTTAATGCGGATTTGAGCTTATGTTTGTCAACAGAATCTTCTGTAACTGAATCAAAACCATCCATAATCGTCTTTGCTCTATCTTCATCGAGCAGAAATCCAATACGGCGAATACCTGCATTATCTTCAAAAACCGTCTCTTCTTCCAAATAGCGCAAATTGACCATGACTTGTTCATTAGTATCTTTACCGAGCAAGATATTGAGCATGGTTTCAGTCGCACTCTCGATTTTAGTAACGATATTTTTCATTTTTGCTTTTCGTTCTTCATCTGGTATGACATTAATTAGATTCACCAATAGATTTTCAATAATCTCATAACCTATCTGCTGAGAGATATCATTACGTATAGGGTAGTATGGTTCAGTGCTACCTGACTCAACTTTTTGATATGCTTCATCGATCATATTAGAAAGTTTATCAGTTGGTTCAAATCCAAAATAGTGAGCCATTTTAAGTCCTTTTAAATTAAATAAGAATAGTTAAAGAAACATTTATGATTTTTTAATAATTAGTTAAATGTAACTTAATGTAGTCAAATATTGTGCTAATATAACTTAACTATTTTTAGGTTACACATAATTACGATAGATGATTAGGTCATCAATTCGTAATAGTACCCTAAAATTAAAACTTTGTGTTGTTAAACAATTGTTGTTTATTAGATTTATTGACATTTTAATATGACGTATTTGATTAACATATAAGTATGTTCGTTACTATGTCATTCATAGCATCAATTCTTGTTAGGATTTTCTAAATATTATGAAAAATCGTCCATTCATGTCTAACCATTTCTTACCGTCTGCAAACCTTCTCATTCTACCCTTTATCGGTGGAAGTTTATTGTTAGCAGGCTGTCAAACCAGTTATCAACCCCATACTACTAATGATTATATTTTAGATCAGCCTCTAACGAGCACCGCTGAATATAAACGCGATCTTAAAAATACCTATGCAAGCTATGAGTCTCAGTTCGAAAATAACCCAAACAACAATCCTGATATAAGTGCACAAGATAAGTTAGTTAAGGCAGTGCAAAGGCAGCTTTATAGTCCTCATGTTTCAGTATCACTAACCAGAATGCATGACAGTCCCTATATCAAAAAGGGCAGTGTTGATGAGAACTCTGATAGTATTTATTTAACGCTTATGGAATACGTTGTTGATTTTGCGGATGATTATTCAAGTTCATCAGACTATGACGACTATGACGACTACGATGATTACGATGATGAATACGATGAGCATGATGAATACAATGAGTATAACGATGAAGTGGCGCAAGCCGTAGAAGATTCTAATAGTGTGCTAGTATCCGATGAACAATACCATATCGAAGATGCGTACTATGAGGAGTACGATGAAAATGTCGATGAGGGTCTTAACGAAGAAGTGTACTATGAAGGAGACTATAATGAAGGAGACTATAATGAGGGCGACTATAATGAGGGCGACTATGATGAGTATTACTGCGATGAAGATGAGTATAGTGATTGTGAATTTAGTGAAGACGAATATGAGGTAGAGGAAAATTCGGAGCTTAAAGAAATTGTAGATATGCTATATAAATACTATCAGCGTACACCTGCTCAATTAGAAGCTGCGAATTATTACATTAATAAAAACACCTTATTAAGTCGTGTCACCGCTTTTAATCCTAATAATCGGACTGTCAATACCGTCTATAGCTACGATTTCGTATCACCTACCTCAGCTTATTCAATACAGCTTCCCGCTGCGCTTGATTTTAATCACGCTAAATTAACGGTCGATCCAAGTGCATTTTTTGGATTAATGGCGCTTATATCGCCCGAGAACACACCGCTTCCTGGAGAGCTTGAAGCTACAACTATCGCATTCAAACTGCCTAATGAGATCAGTCAAAAAATACCCCCAACAGTCATATATGATGCTTTTATAGCCGCTGTAGCGCATAGTTTGACTGAGCTTGAAGCGAGCAGCTTTACGCCATTAGATATTTCAAATGATGAATACGCTAAAAATTTAGGAGCTAGATCTGCTGTTAAGCTTAACCTCAATAGTCATCAAAGTGGAAAGCTAATTGGCGTTGTTGTTAAACATATGGGCAACCATTTAAAAGAATATGTAGATTTACATCCTGAACTTTACTCAGATTATGATATTTTCAATGTGTCAATCAACAAATGGCAGGATATGAATACTAAATTTCATACTTCTGATTTAGGTTCCTTCTTTCAGCTTATTGAAGCTGTCGCGCCGTTCAGTTTTAACCAAAATAATTATTACTATCTTGATGCTAAAGGCAGCTTATTAGGGTCGCAAACTGCGATTTCAATGAGTGGGGATATCCTCGGAGCCAATACAACAATTTTAGAACAAACAACCTATAACAAAAGACAATTTAATTCGCACCCTCTTAATAGCTTGTATCAAGAATCATTCGGTATTCCCTTCGAGAATACACTACCTAATAGTGTCGATGGTAATGATTGGTTCTCTAAAATAACTGATCGCAATAAAAAACTACGTGAAGCAAATTTGGCACGCTATGAGTATTCAATAGACGACTCAGAATACGCATCTGATACGGATGACTATACGCCTTCAGTGACTATCGAAGATGCCGGAAACGTAAACGATTATTTTAATTAATAGCTATAAAAAATTTAAGGTCAGCGATGAAAACTCAATCTAATAAAACCAATCTATCTACGGGTACCAAAACGGGTACAAAACTGGCATCCTTGTCTATTCTAATACCCCTAGGCATGACTGCATGTCAAACTGTGCCAAATAGTAACACTGCACACTTAACTCAATCGGGAAGCATGCCTGCACAGCATCAGTCTCAATTAGCTAAAACCACGCTGATTGAAGCACTACGTAGCCAGCGAACAAGTAGCTATGCATATCATGTTAACGTTTTAGGATCGAATGATCAAAGAAGAGCAGATTTAGCTAATGCCACATCGCATCAACTTGCTATGAGTGACGATCCTAGTACTCACTGTGAACATGTGCATGATGAAGCCTATGCCGACCTACTTACTGAATTTGAAGCTGCTGGCATATCAGACAGTGACCCTTCTTATACTGCTCAAGAAGCAGTGATTAAAAATAATTATCTCAGTTGTAGCGCAGCATACGACCAGTGGTACGATGCGCGGACACTTGATGAATACTCTAATGACTCAGATAACTCGTATGAGTATGATGACGATGAGTACGAGTATTCCAGCGAATATAACGAGAACGATGAGTTTTTACCCGGTTATGATGCTTCGCATACTAAACTTGATGCTCGCAAAGCAAATCTGATAGATGCTTATTTATTTAATCCAACGAGCATAACGGCCTCAGGGGTTTATCGACCATTACGAGGTAAAATTAGTATCGCACCAAACTTTGCTTACAAAAGCCGCAATTTAAGCTTATCAAAAACTGATTTGATTTATATTGATGCTAAAAAAGGTGAGATTTATATTTGGGCGGATACACTCGCATTAATTTTATCTAATTATTTTGATAAAGATCTTGGTTTGGGCATGCAAAACAAATGGTTAAAACTAGATCTTGTTGATGACAGTTTGTCCGATAGCTTTGCTCAAGATTTGATAATGGCTCATATTAAAGCTAAAAATGAAGTTCAAGCTAATTCAAGTCACAACCAATATCGTTTTTTATCCACCAATCAATTACTTAGTGGCACAAACAAACCTGATGATAAACATACGCCATATCTAAATAGGGCGTCAGTAATTATTGAACACAATATTCCTAAGAATAAAATTGAAGAAGATATAGACAACTATTCTGCTATCTTGCATAAAGAGATGACTCAAAAATATCCTCAACTCCTCGAAAATAATACGGATATTAATCCTGATGATCTCTCAACCATAAATAGTTTGGCTATATTCCAAAATCTATTTAGTCTCCTAGGTTTGACTGCCGAGCCTGATACCATAAGTATCGATGAAACTGAAGAAACTCCACGGTTTGATATTAACCAATCCGTTGATTATGCTGTGCGTGATTCTGATATGGCTAAAGATAAATGGGTGTGGCGTAATGTATATGGGCTAGATAATCAACGACGTATAACGTGGTATTTGGCTCAACGCCAAATGGATGCTTCAACCTATGGTGATGATGATACATTTAAAGACGTCAAACTTGAGGCGTTAACACGGTACTCTAATGTGTCATTGACTGCCCCCATGTTTGAGTCGCTTCCTGATGGTGCTCAAATGCCCAATAATAGCAATACTATTGATGCTAAAACATACTTTTATGATTTGCTAGACAGGTATGATAATGGTGAAGGAACGGTATGGGGTAATATGATATTGGGCGCGTTTTAAATAGGGCAATTCAGTCTAAATCTATTAAAGTTCGTGAAACTAAGGTACGTTTAATTAAGGTACGTTAAATTAAGGTACGTTAAATTAAGGTACGTTAAATTAAGTTGCGTCTAAGTGCGCGAAATGGCATTAGAGCTAAGCCTTTGGCTGTTTACGCGATTTTTTCAATTTAGTCGATAATGACCATGCCATATCCGCTCTTAACTCTATCGCATGCTCACTTTTACCACTTGCAAGACTACTCCATTGGGGTTTACCACGTGCTTTTTTAAGCTCACTTGGTAACTTATTTGGATCCCATGGCGGTAGGGTAGTTTCTTGTAGCTCAGTAATTGGGGTACCAGGTTTGGCCGCGTGACCCCGGTGACGCAGTGATGCTAGCAAGTCTAACGAGCGTGTTGCAAGTAAGGTAATGGTTGCGGGGTCAATATATAATCGTTTTACTCCCGTAAGTTTGTCAGCAATACTACTGGTATTTGACAATATACCACCTGCGATACCACCGATAGCTGCACCTAAACCTAACGTAGTACCTAACGCTGCAGCATCTAAGCCTAGTCCTAGCAGTGCACCTGCCGCAGCGCCCGATGTTGTGCGTAGCCCATAACTTTTAAGCAGCTCTGGATCAAAGGGATCTTGCTGATACTCATTGAGCTCAAGTGGTGTCACAACTGAGGTATTGTCGTAGAACTTATATAGGTTCATAAGTTTACTTTGCATTGCCCGCTCTGACTGACGCACCGCTTCTTGCATCTCATTTAATACAGGTAATGGGTCATCTTCATCATCTATTTCGCGCACATAAGCACTGACTTCTATTAAAAAATGCGCAATGATTATGGTGGCCTGTTCATACAATTGATGCCAGTCTTCACGGCGTCTTTCGATAAGTCTGTCCAAAGTTTCAGAATGCGTGAGCATGGTGGCTAAGTTAGACCATAGCGTCATCTCATCTTCAAACTCAAACGCCACCGAATCAAACCGAGTAGATATGTGCAAATTGCGACGTGCCAGCATGGTTTGCCACTCATCGATATTGGCGTCTTGACTGTCAGTAAAGTTAAATACGGGCATCACGGGTATAGCCGACCACGACAATACGGTTAATTCGTCCTTATATTTACCCAGTACAGGCTCTCGAGCGTCAATCACATAGATGGCCATATCACTTGCCAGCAATTGACGGATAACTTTAGCTTCTTGTGAATAGTCATCAAATGAATCAACGACAGTACCAAGTTGTTCATTACTTATGGCAATATCACTTGCCAAAAACTGTTGTAGACGCTCAATACCATCACGGCGACTGGCAGTATTATCCTCGAGCCAGTCCATGAGCCCTGACGCATCTTCAAGTCCGGGGGTGTCGAATAAAGCAACTAATGCTTCTTCAGTTTGACTGTCGCTTATCACAGCACGTTCAACATGACGCGTTGTGGCTGCTTCATCTTTTACTTCACCAAAATACATATCACGCAGTAGGGTTCGGAGTATTGAGGTCTTACCAGTATTGGTATGACCTACCACGGCTAATTTTAATGCTTCGCCGCCAGCAACTGTTGTTTTTTGAAGTAATGTCTCTTGACCTGCTGTAGTTCGATTAGCATCACCAATAGCCCCAGCCTTGACATGGGTTTCGCTCTGCGATAAACCGCCTTGTTTATGGGCGCTAAGCTTAGTAGTTTGATCAGCAGAATGCACGTTATTGGAGTTTAAATGGCTGCGTTCGCTATCAGTAACTTGAGATGATGAAGGTTCAAAGGCTTTATCACTAAATAGCCCTACTTTAGGTTTTTGTTCTATCTTGTTAGCAGTACTACTAGTGTCATTATCGTTATTGACGTCGTGATTACCACCGTTATTAGCGTCCATATGACTATTAAGCTTATTATTATTATTCATTGATCATCCAATCCTAATTAACTCGTTCTAATTGACTTGTTCTAATCAACTAGCACTAATCTATTAGCCCTAATTTACTAGGCCGATATGTCGTTCAGCTAGAGCTGTTTGCCACTGATTATGACGAACAGCGTCTTGAGTGTTGTCTGTCTTTTTAATATCTAAGGCATGATCTTTACTTTCAAGCAATTGAACAATTAAACCTTGCTTTGCAAATTTAGCAATATTATCAAGCTTACGCATCGTGCCGCGGTCGGGCAGGGCATTGGCATGAACCCCTAGCAATACCTGAACATCATTGTTTTCGAGATACTCAACCATGCGGTCCATGTCATCTCTATCATCTAATATACCAAATAGCTCAATATTATCTTGAATAAATTCATTGCCAGTAGCCACATACCAATCCTCCTCATAAGGTGGATATTCTAAAACGGCCACGAGCTTTTTACCCTTAGTCACTGTAGCTACTGGTGCAACGGGTTGAACCTTTTCAACAAAATCATCTTCGTCGACCACTTTGCGTTGCCAAAAGCTTAATATCTTTTGGTAATACGGCCGATTGATATCGAGCTTCATTTTTTTACGTTTAAACATTACGGCGCAAAACGCCCAAGCTATGGCTCTCGGAACAATACCGTACATAAGTAAGCTGCCAATTAATAAACTGGCCCATTGCCGAGCTACCGATAATGGCATGGTTTCGGTCGCCAATCGGCTCTGGACGATAGCTTCAGAATCAGGTACAGCAAAACCGACCATACTCGGTAACCATCCCAGTACACGAGTTAATCCAACGAGCGCTTCATTAGACAACAACGTTGATTCCCAGCTAAAGCTGTATTGACGTACAATAAGCAGAAAAATTATGGCCATTAACATGCCAGTCAATGTGGCCAGCCATAATTGGTGACTAAAACGGCTTAAGTACCACCGCATACCTGTATGATGGAGCTGTTTATCATACAGCGCTACAGCAGCTTGAGTCGCGTCATCTTTACCTCGAATAAGTGCTTTGGGACTTATAAAGCTTGTAACAATACTGGGTGATTGGCTGCCACGATTTATCACTGTCAGTATTATCCATCCGACTAACATGATGGTATGGAAACCTAACAAGCAGACCAGCACATAAAAAAAGTTAACCACATTGGTTTGTAATAAAGCAAACAAACCTAAAAATCCCGAGATACACCAAAGTATACTCATGATCAATATAATGCCTTTGATGCGACCATCTATTCTACTCAGAATATTAGATAACGCCCCGTTACTATCAACACGCTTAGCACGTCTATGAAGTTTTTCGATAGCTGTGCCTGGTTCATCTTGCATTTTTTCTGTAATCAGCAGCGGGTCTGTCGCAAACACATGATTATTAGTCTCAAGTTCACGAACCAATTCTGTTAGTTGATCTTGTTTAGATAGCATTTGGGGCGTTTCCTACTCTTATTTAACCTTATAGTAGCATTTAACATGCACTGAGAATATGCGCTGAATAACAACCCATTAAATTAAGATATATAGCGTTCCGACTAAGCCAATAGCAACGATTAAGAGCAAAATATTAAGTATGAGGTTAGATCCGCTGCCTTCACCCATCTTCGGTAGTGACATCGCCTTACGTTTTGGTGTGGTTAAGCGCATATCGATATGTTTAATGCCATCTTCTAAATATGCGCCTGATATAGGCTCAAAACCCAAAGATTGATAGAACTCGACAAGATACGTTTGTGCAGCGATACTGATGGGCTTCTTTTTATATTTGCTGCGGCAATACTTGATAGCACGCGTCATCATTTGACGTGCAAGCCCCGTATCGCGATGTTCTGCTACTACAAGCAAACGGCCTATGCGGCAATCTCCCTCAATATTTTTATGCGGTGTTTGTCGTTGATAAGAATGCATAACCTCGGTGCTATCGTCATACTGGTTACCATACTGATCATTATATTGGTTGTCATACTGGATGCTATCATCCTCTATAGTATCATCCTCATTACTGACAAACTTATGATCTGTAGCGTAGTCGGTTGCAGTTCTAGGCGATGATGGCATAGGTGTATTAGGTAGGATAATACGGCAGTATCCGATTAAGGATTGATCCTTATGCGCAACCATATGCAAACAGTCAAAATCAATATCATCAATATCTTGATACACGCATTTTTGTTCTACCACAAATACTTGTGAGCGTGCTTGAAGAATGTAGTACAAATCAACAGCACTTAATTCATCGAATTTTTTGATTGAATAACTTATTGCCATGGTTTAAATCTTAGTAAGGTCTGTTTAGAATTCAGGTTTATTATTAGGGTTATTTTTAAGTCTTAATTATAAGCGGTATGTTTTTAAACTGTATAATAGGTCATTATAAACTTAAACACCTTTGGGTTATATATTTTTGCTCTAACGCATTTTATAGTATAGATATAAATAGTATAGATATGAAATGTGTTATTAAGTTTGGTTTCATAGCTAGTTTTGAATAGCTCAATTTAATAGCTGATTTTTAATGTCAATTTTACTAGCCAGTCCAATGACAGCTTATAAGGGGATAAAGTGTCACATATCATATTGAGTCATTATAAAGATAAAAATAATGAGCTGCTAAATAAGTTGCGCGATTTGATACCTGTATGTTGGCACAATCCTAAGCTAACAACTTTTAAGGAAGCCATTGAAGATGTTGGATTAACTCAAGAAGATGTGGATGCTACACATGCTAGGCTAGAGCGATTTGCCCCTTATATACAAAAAGCGTTTCCAGAAACCTCTCCAAATAACGGTATTATCGAGAGTAACCTATATCAAACGTCGCATCTACAACACCGATTGGGCTTAGATTTAGATAAAGGTACTCTTTATATCAAAGCTGATAATGAGTTGCCAATATCAGGATCTATTAAAGCGCGAGGTGGTATTTATGAAGTATTACAATATGCGGAAAGACTTGCTTTAGATCATGGTTTATTAAACCGTACAGATAACTATAGCAAGCTTGACTCCGATAAATTCAGAACTTTCTTTTCACAATACTCGATTTCGGTAGGTTCTACAGGTAATTTGGGACTATCTATCGGTATTATTTCTGCGAAATTGGGGTTTAATGCGCAAGTGCATATGTCGGCAGACGCGAAACAATGGAAAAAAGACAAACTAAGACATCATGGTGTTCAAGTGTTTGAATATGAAGGAGACTATGTCGAAGCGGTTGCCAATGGTCGTCGTCAAGCAGAGCAGAATCCTTACGGCTATTTTGTTGATGATGAAAATTCACGTCACTTATTTTTAGGATACGCAGTAGCGGGTGCGCGTCTAAAGCATCAATTGAGTCATATGGATATCACGATAGATGCTGATAGACCACTGTATGTCTATTTACCTTGCGGTGTCGGCGGTGGTCCAGGTGGTGTTGCTTTTGGACTAAAACTGGCTTTTGGAGATCATGTTCACTGTGTTTTTGCCGAACCTGTACAATCGCCTTGTATGTTGTTAGGGATTTATACCGGCTTGCACAATGGCATTAGTGTAGAAGATATCGGACTTAATAATAAAACGCTCGCTGACGGTCTAGCTGTCGGCAGAGCATCGGGCTTTGTAGGACAGGCAATGCAGCGCTCTTTAGATGCCCTTTATACTGTAAAAGACGACACGCTACTTGATGACATGCAAACTATTTATGACACCGAACATTTAAAACTCGAACCTTCAGCCTGTGCTGGTCTTGCTGGGGTTAACTACTTCTCTCATGTTGATAATGCCGTACATATCGTTTGGGCAACTGGCGGCAGTATGATGCCAGATGAGGTTTTTGCAGAGCTTTTAGCACGCTAACACTCATTCATACTTATGATTTTCTTAAAGTGATACCTTTGGTCATCTAGATTTCTTTTATTACTCTTGGTGTTAGATTATGATGTGACCCTATAAGGTCAATTATAAAACGAACTGTGCAATCAAACTGTGTAATCAAACTATGCAATTAAACTATGAAAACAAACGATTAAAATAAATTATGAAAACTAAAGTACTTGGTAAGTTAAATCCTCAAAGCTATACACCCCTACCATTCTTTATTGAGAAGGTTCCTGCGGGGTTTCCCTCACCAGCTGCAGGATACGTGGAAGCCAGTATTGATTTAAATGAATTATGCATTAGCCATCCCAATGCCACCTTTTTAGTGAGAGCAGGGGGGTTATCAATGATTGATGCAGGCATACATCCTGAAGATTTGTTGGTAGTCGATCGCAGCTTAGAGGCTCAGCACTGCGATATTATTGTGTGTGCAGTTAATGGGGAGTTTACAGTCAAAGAGCTGTGCCTTGAACCTACCCCCAAGCTCGTCGCTTATAACCATGACTACGATGATATTATTTTAGATGATGATATAGATTTTGAAGTTTTCGGAGTGGTAAAAAACATCATTCGTGAAATTAAACGCGGCCGCGGTCAGAATCGCCGACCTGATTTTTAAACCTTAGATTTATAGGCATAAATATATAGACATAAATGTCGTGGCGCATTTAAGAATACTCAGCCCGATAAGCACTCTATGCGACAACCGTCGTCGTTAATTCATTTTATTCACTATGATAAACCTGCTTTAGTCTGTTACCTTAAGTTTATTCCCTTTAAGCACAGCTTTAATAAATTTACCCTAACGCCACCTACTGGGACATTCCCATGTATGCCCTTATTGACTGCAACAGTTTTTACGCTTCTTGTGAAAAGCTATTTAGACCTGACTTAAAATATAAGCCAGTCGTGGTGTTATCAAACAATGATGGCTGTGTAGTCGCCCGATCCTCTGAAGCAAAAGCGCTAGGTATAAAAATGGGCGTGCCGTATTTCAAAGTGAAAGACTTTTGCAAGCAGCATAATGTGACCGTATTTAGCTCAAATTATGCGCTATACGCAGACATGTCACATCGGGTAATGAGTACTTTAGAATCCTTATGTCCTACTGTAGAAGTATATTCAATTGATGAGGCTTTTTTGTATCTTGGCGACTATCCGGTTGCGATGCAAGATCTTGACGCCTATGCCACAAAGCTTAAAAACATCGTTGAGCAATACACAGGTATTGCCGTCGGTGTGGGCGTTGGTCAAACAAAAACCTTAGCCAAGCTTGCCAATCATGCCGCCAAAAAGTTCCCTGCGACAAAAGGTGTTTGCATCCTAACAAACCCACGCTGGATACGCAGGCTGATGCAAATTACAGATGTTAAAGAGGTCTGGGGTGTAGGCCGCCGTTATGTACGTAGGCTTAATGCGCTAGGTATTGAAACTGTGTATCAACTGGCGATATGCGAGCCGGCCAAAATTCGTCAGCATTTCGGTGTGGTGCTCGAACGCACGTGCTTAGAGCTTAACGGACAATCTTGTCTAGGCATCGAGCAAGCAGAACCCAAAAAGCAGATTGTATCCTCTCGCTCATTTTCTAAACGAATCACCTGCCAGCAAGATTTAGAACAGGCGATATGTAGTCATGCCTCAGCAGCAGCAAGTAAGCTGCGCAAACAGCACAGTGTCTGCGCCACCTTAATAGTGTTTGCTAAAAATAGCGCCTTTAGTGAGCGAGAAAAGTACACACCTATATCGGGGCAATATCAATTTTGCGCGCCAACGGCAGACAGTAGAATCATGGTCAGTGCCGCACGAGAAGTGCTACATAAAATATATAAAGAGGGCGTCAGATACGCCAAAGCAGGAGTGATGTTATCTGATATTTGCCAACATGATGAAATACAGCCAAACCTATTCGATCAATCCGCTATCAACGATGCAAACGCAAACGCTTCAGGTGCAAATACTGAAAACACCAAAACGTATGATGATGAACAAAGGCAGACGGCTTTGATGGCAGTGATGGATGAGCTAAATAGCAAGTTTAGACACGATCGTAATCAGCAAGCGACCTTATTTGTGGCCAGTGAAGGTATTAAAGATAAGCAATTGTGGCAGATGAACCGCAATTTTTTGAGCCCGTGCTATACGACACGTATCAGTGATGTCTTAATCGTTAAATAAAAACCATCAATAAACTGAATATATAAAAGTCTGAATTTTAAGTTGAGATTAGCGTTATTTAATTGATTTCGATACTTATAGATATTACTAACGTTTAACCATTCTATTTTAACCTTGATAGCCCATATTCCATAGAACCCAAGTGTATAACGCATGTATAGTAGCAAAATAAAAAAAATAAAAGATAGACTTAGCATCAGCTTATTTAATAGGGGAGAAATATGCCTAACATAGGTAGTCTATTTTTATAGACTCCACTCAGTGCTCGTCCCTCGCACAAAAGCCAAAGCCCAAATCAATATTGACTTGGGCTAATAATATAGTATCTGGCCAACTAAAAAAATAATTTCAATGCGCTTAAAACACTAAATGCAAATAAGATTAAAAACTATCACTTGGTACAAACACCTGACCGACCATAATACGGCGAGCAGAACGGCTCATTGACACCTTTTTAGCCTGCCAGCGACCATTGACTTGCTCTGTTTTACCACCCACAAGTAACGTCCCAGACGGATGTCCAAACCGAACTTCTGATAAGCTACCACCGCCTGCTGCATGATTGACCAAGGTGCCTTGTGTGGTTGCCGCCGCTGCAATCGCTACAGCAGCAGTACCCATCATAGCATGGTGTAGTTGACCCATACTCATCGCACGTACTACCAAATCAACATCAGAAGCGTTAACCATTTTACCGCTTGAAGCTGTATAGCTTTGCGCTGGGGCTACCCATGCAATTTTGGGAATATGCTGGCTTTTTTCAGCATCACTAATATCCTCAAAAATCCCCATAGCCACACCACCTTTGGCACGGATGGTCTCAAGTTTAGTCTGTAGCTCTGGATTACCATTGACATCAGATTGTAGCTCAGTGCCAGTAAAGCCCAGATCTTCGGCCTTCATAAAAATAGTAGGAATACCGGCATTAATAAAGGTGGCTTGAACCGTATCTTTATCCAGACCACAGCCTGAGACATCAAAATCATCTACCAAATTACCAGTAGGGAACATCTCACTAGAGGCATCAACAGGGTCGATAAATTCAATTTTAACTTCAGCAGCAGGGAAGGTGACCCCATCTAGCTCAAAGTCACCTGTTTCTTGTACCTGAACTTGACCCGCTTCATCTACATAGACAGGAACGTGGGCAATGATAGTCTTGCTGATGTTTTGTTGCCATATTCGCACTTCACAAATACCTGACTCGGCACTGGCTGCCACTTTATCAGCATCTACCAACCCCATATTTATAGCACAAGCACCAACTGCCGCCGTTAGATTGCCGCAGTTACCATTCCAATCAAGCATAGGTTTTGTGATATTAACTTGACCAAATAAGTAGTTCACATCATGGTCATCTCGGTCTGATTTAGAAAGGATAACCGTCTTTGAAGTACTTGAGGAACCGTTACCTAATCCATCAATTTGTTTGCCATAAGGGTCTGGGCTACCGATAACCCGTAAAAGAAAATTATCTCGAGCTGCCCCTGGCTGCTGACAACGCTCTGGTAATTCAGATAATTTAAAGAACACGCCTTTTGATGTACCACCACGCATATAAGTAGCGGGAACAGGTATTTGGGGTGGGTTATTATTTTGGGGGGCATTATTATGATGAGTTTGAGACATGATTAATCCTTTAATTATTAATCTGTAGATACGATTGTATGAGTCTAATTTGATTTAAGTAGCTAAAAGAGTGTTATGTAGTCATTAAAAATGGAAATTATTAGTGATAAAAATTAATAATGATACCGACAAGCAATAATCGTCAGATAGTTATCATTAACGGCGTATACCAATCGATGTGTCTCATCGATACGGCGTGACCAAAATCCAGACAAGTTTTCTTTGAGTGCTTCTGGTTTTCCAATACCTTCAAAAGGAGTACGTTTGCACTCAATAATCAACTTGTTTATGCGCTTTAAAGTTTTTTTATCTTGAGTTTGCCAATATAGATAGTCTTTCCAAGCCAAATCTGTCCACGCCAGCTGTCTATTCATAAATATAAGCTATCCATTATCACAAGCGACATCATCACGCGTTTCGTCAGCATCCAAATTTTGTTCTATCAAATCTTGGGGCTTAACATCACCTGACTGATATTGGGCAATAGATTGAGCAAGGTGTGCTGCGTTAGCTGGAGACTTTAATAAATGTACCGTTTCCATTAAGCTATTGTAATGGTCCAAAGATAATACTACCGCATCTTCGGCATCGCGCCGAGTCACAATAGTAGCATCTACATCTTCTACTACGGAATCTAATACGTCTTTAAGATGACGCCTAGCTTCTGTAAAGGTAACGACTTTCATCGTAATTATCCTTATGGTTAAACAAAATTTAAAACTATCGATAATAATATGTACAGTATATGGTACATATTATGGCACAGTTCAATAATTTTAACTAGGATCTGTTTATCATCGCTATTTATAGAAATTAGTAGTCAGCGCTATTTATATCCCACAGGAAAATAAAAGCCATTAAGTATGACCAAATTTTAAGAATGAAACCGTTTAAAAAAAGCATAAACACCAGGTTTATGCTTTAGTAAACTCATAAATTATACTAGGGTCTGTTATCTCTAATATTCTTAGTATCTATATCTTCTAAGATATTCTAGGCCACTTCGCCAGCTAAGAACTCTTTAGCGAAACGTTGTAGCATACCGCCAGATTTATACATCTTAACTTCATCTGCAGTATCTAAACGGCAGATAACCGGCGTTCGATCTATCGTTCCATCAGTGCGATGAATCACTAGAATCATCTCGCCACCCGCAGAAACTTCGCCTTCAATATCGAACATTTCAGAACCATCGATGTTCAAAGTTTTACGTGTAGTACCTTCTTCGAACTGGACAGGTAGGGCACCCATGCCGACTAAGTTTTGACGATGGATACGTTCAAAATCTTCTGCCACGACACATTCAACGCCAGCCAAACGAACCCCTTTGGCAGCCCAATCTCGGCTTGAACCTTGACCATACCCATCACCAGCGATAATGATCAGTGGCTGTTTACGCTGCATATAGGTTTCAATGGCTTCCCACATACGCATAACTTCGCCTTCTGGCTCAACACGTGCTAGTGACCCTTGGATGACTTCACCATTTTCGTCCAGTACCATTTCATTCAATAACTTTGGGTTAGCAAAAGTTGCACGTTGCGCGGTTAAATGGTCACCACGGTGCGTCGCGTAAGAGTTATAATCTTCTGCGGGTAATCCCATCGTATCTAAATATTCACCAGCGGCACTGTCAGGCAAGATGGCGTTAGAGGGGGACATATGATCGGTGGTAATGTTATCGCCCAATACTGCTAAGGGACGCATACCTTTAAGCTTATTCGCTTCAGCCATTGCTCCTTCCCAATATGGAGGGCGACGAATATATGTACTAAGTTTACGCCAGTTATATTGAGGGTCAGTAATGGCATCATGACGTTCTGCATCTACTTTGCCTTCATCAAACATAGGAATGTAAACTTTACTATATTGTTCAGGCTTAACAGCGGACTCAACGATAGCATCTACTTCGGCATCATCAAACCAAATGTCTTTTAAGTAAACATCATTACCGTTTAGATCTTTTCCTAATGCATCCTTTTCGATATCAAAACGTATTGACCCGGCGATAGCGTATGCCACTACTAGAGGCGGTGACGCTAAGAAAGCTTGTTTGGCATAAGGATGGATACGTCCATCGAAGTTACGGTTGCCAGATAGTACCGCTGTAGAGAATAAGTCACGTTCAATGATCTCTTCTTGAATCTCAGGTTCTAAAGCGCCACTCATACCATTACAAGTCGTACAGGCATATGCCACAACGTCAAAACCTAACTTTTGTAGATCAGGAAGTAGATCAGCTTCTTCTAAATACAGTTTAACTGCTTTGGAACCCGGTGCTAAAGAGGTTTTTACCCAAGGTTTACGCACCAGTCCTTTTTGAACGGCATTGCGAGCCACAATACCTGCTGCAATCATATTACGAGGATTGGAGGTATTGGTACAACTGGTAATAGCGGCGATAATAACAGCGCCATCGGGCATGAGACCATCTTCAGGTACTGTAGGATCAAAGTCTTCTTGAGCAATGCCCACATCCACTAAATCAGTTGTAGACACTCGTGCATGAGGCTTTGAAGGTCCAGCAATATTACGAACAACAGTAGACAGATCAAAATGCAGCACGCGCTCGTATTCGGCGTCTTTCATACCATCAGCCCAAAGCCCTGTTTGTTTAGCATACGCTTCAACAACCTTGATTTGCTGTTCGGTACGACCTGTTAACCGTAAGTAGTCTATAGTCTGCTCATCAATAGAGAACATAACTGCCGTCGCACCATACTCTGGCGTCATATTAGAAATCGACGCTCTATCACCGACTGATAAGCTTCTTGCACCCTCACCAAAGCACTCCACATAGGCAGATACCACGCCTTCTTCTCGCAAAAACTCGGTCATCGCCAATACTAAATCGGTACCAGTGACGCCTTTTTGTAATTTACCAGTAATATGTAAACCTACAATATTTGGCAGACGCATATAAGAGGGATTTCCTAGCATGACACTTTCGGCTTCTAAACCGCCAACACCAATAGAGATAACACCTAATGCATCTACCATTGGCGTGTGACTATCTGTCCCAACTAGAGTATCGGGATAAGCAACAACATCACCTTGTTGATCTTTAATGACTTGAACAACAGGCGACATTTTTTCAAGATTAATTTGATGCATGATGCCGTTACCGGGCGGGACAACGTTTACATTGTCAAAGGCGTATTCACACCAATTGATAAAATGAAAGCGATCTTCATTACGGCGCTCTTCAACTTCACGGTTTTTTTCAAAAGCGTTTTCTTCATAGCCTGGGTGTTCAACTGCTAAAGAGTGATCAACAATTAGCTGGGTAGGTACTATAGGATTGATTTTAGAAGGATCGCCGCCTTCTTCAGCAATTGCATCACGAAGCCCTGCCAAATCAACAAATGCGGTCTGACCTAAAATATCATGACACACAACTCGGGCAGGGTACCAAGGAAAGTCAATTTCTTGTTTGCGGTAAATATGCTGAGATAATGCTTCGGTAAGATCTTCTGGAGGACAACGTCGTACTAAATTTTCACAAAGTACTTTTGAGCTAAAGGGTAATTTAGCATAAGCATTAGGTTCAATCTCGTTTACGGCTTGCTCTACATCAAAATAATATAAACCACTCTCGTCCCCATTTGGAAGAGGAAGCGGTTTTTTATAATCCTGATTCATAGGCTGCGGATGCTTATGAGTTAATATGGGCTTGTCTGTATTTTGGGTTGGCATTATGGGCTATCCTTGAATTCTAAAAAATTCATTTTGAATACTAAAACTTAAAAACTTAAACTTATAAAATTGTTGAAATTTTAATAAGATATAAACGGTGTGATTCTGATTATTTGTAAAGTTTACGAAATAAAAATATAACTACAATGATAAGAGGGGCGATCAACCAAAACATACCTATTGAGATAAATAACCATCCTAAAATACCTAAAACTCCTAAAGGTATTAGCAATAGAGCTTCAGATAATAAACCCTCAATCAGTTCACCTAATAACTGTCTACAACAGCTTTCTTGTTCAGGCTGATCTTCATGAGTCTGTTGATTGCGAACTTCTTTAGAATCTGATGAAGAATCTTTAGAAGTTCGACTATTGAGATGTTCAGGTTGATGATCCACTTTTATTAAGTACTCTATGTATTAACCACGCTCAATAATAGGGGGCACTTCTCTAGGCTCTTCACCAATATACTCGGCGCTTGGACGAATAATACGGTTGTTAGAACGCTGCTCAAATACGTGCGCTGCCCAACCTGTTAATCGTGAACAAACAAAGATAGGCGTAAATAGCTTGGTTGGAATACCCATGAAGTTATAGGTTGAAGCATGGAAAAAATCTGCGTTACAGAATAACTTCTTCTCACGCCACATCACTTCTTCACAGCGCACAGATACCGGATAAAGGACATCGTCGCCTACATCTTTAGAAAGCTTTTCTGCCCATTCTTTAATAATAACGTTACGAGGGTCAGATTCACTATAAATAGCATGACCAAAGCCCATGATTTTATCTTTGCGCTCAAGCATACCCATTAAGCCTGCTTCAGCATCGTCTGGTGAATCAAAACTTTCAATAAGCTCCATTGCTGCTTCATTTGCACCACCATGTAGCGGTCCACGTAGCGTACCGATTGCACCAGTGATACATGAGAACAGGTCTGATAGGGTAGAGGCACACACACGTGCAGTGAAAGTTGATGCATTAAACTCGTGCTCGGCATACAAAATTAACGACACATTCATCACACGTTCGTGCAGTTCGCTTGGTTTTTCATCTTTGAGCGTTTGCAAAAAGTGTCCGCCAATGGTATCTGCATCAGTTTTGCAATCAATTTGCACACCGTCATGACTATAGCGATACCAGTAGTTGATGATACTTGGGAACGCTGCCAGCATACGATTGGTTTTATCAAGCTGCTGCTCAAAACTGTCTTCTGGTTCTAGATTACCGAGCATAGAACAACCGGTACGTAGAACGTCCATTGGGTGCGCGTCTTTTGGAATGCGCTCTAGAACTTCTTTTAACGATTGCGGTAAGTCGCGCAGTTGCTTTAATTCTGCTTTGTAGTCGTCTAGTTGAGACTGGGTCGGTAGCTCACCGTATAATAATAAATAGGCGACTTCTTCAAAAATGCAGTTTTCCGCTAAATCTTTAACGTCATAGCCACGATAAGTTAAGCCAGAACCTGACTTACCTACGGTTGATAGCGCGGTTTGTCCTGCAACTTGTCCGCGTAGTCCTGCGCCTGAAAGTTTTTTGCCTGCTGCCATTATTTTATCCTTAATTAAAATTGAGTTTAGTGTTTAATGTTTAGTGTTTAGTGTTTAGTGTTTAGTGTTTAGCAAATAGATTAGATTTAATACAACTATCCAGATGTGACTTTATTTTAACTAATAATTTTAACTGCCGTTATTTCTTAGACTATCAGTTATGCCACACTCATCTATTTTTACAAGTAATAATGGTTGAATTAGATTTTGAAGGCTACCTTCGCCTTGTTGTAAAGACGATTGAGTGTATTTGATCATAGCAGGATCTTGTGACATTTGCGCAGCCTTCATAACCTCTTCTTCGGTTGGCGCCTCTGACGGATCGGGGGCTTCACCACCAAATGCTTGCAACATCTGTTTACTTTGGTAGTTCGAAACTTTCTGACCATAGTCCGAAGTATAAAAATCATTAATAGTACTCAATTCGTCATCGGTATAATTATTCTTGAAATATACTTCTAACTCTTCAGCTGCAAATTTATTATCGATATTATTTAGGCATGATTTTTGTTCATCATTTAATTCGACCATACTATTTAAGGCGCCGATGGCACCCATTACACTATATTGACTCGTTATTAAAGATACTGGCATATATTGAGATTGCGCAGCCAGTTCACCTGGCACACCTATTGTCTGTTCTGATACTTCCTCATTTTCTACTTCTGCATCAACCACTACCTCTTCACTTTCTGAATTGGTCTTGTCGCAAGCTGATAATGATGCCATAGCAACTATAGTCGCCGTTATGAAGATATTTTTTTTAATAAAATTCATTGTTTAATCTACTATATAAGAGACATTATATTAAAATTTAAAAATTACGCTGCTTACATGAGCTCATTTAACTTTATTAATAATTAGATCTTAATTAGTTATTAGATCTTATTTATTGGCAAAAAGCTTATCTAATGTTTGCTCAAATTCATGATAATTTAAGAAATCGTACAATTCCATACGCGTCTGCATCGTATCGACTACTTCTTCTTGAGTGCCATCATCTAACAGATGCTGATATACATTAAGCGCAGCTTTGTTCATCGCTCTAAATGCAGATAACGGATATAAAACCATATCAACACCTACACTATATAACTGCTCAGTGGTGTATAAATCGGTTTGGCCGAATTCTGTCATATTGGCCAATACAGGAATGTTTAGCACATCGGTAAACTTGCGATACATCTCAATATCGGTAAGCGCTTCAGCGAAAATCATATCTGCGCCAGCCTCTTCAAAAGCAACTGCACGTTCAACAGCCGCCTCTAATCCTTCCACTGAAAGCGCATCGGTACGCGCCATAACTACAAAGTCAGGATCAACCTTAGCATCTAAAGCGGCTTTTAAGCGATCTACCATTTCACCGGTAGAGACAATCTCTTTGTTGGGACGATGACCACAACGTTTTTGCGCCACTTGATCCTCAATATGAACGGCGGCCACACCTGCTTTTTCCATTTTCTTGATGCTTTGAGAGATATTAAATGCACCGCCCCAACCTGTGTCGATATCAACTAACAAAGGCGTATCAACGGCATTTGTGATACGGCTAGCATCTTCTAGCACGTTGTCTAGACTGGTCATACCTAAATCTGGTAAACCATATGAGGCATTAGCCACGCCTGCACCTGAGAGATAAATGGCTTTATGGCCAACTTCTTTAGCCATCATTGCTGTATATGCATTGATGGTACCCACTATTTGCAGGGGTAAATCTTTTGATTTTTGTTCAGAGATAGCGTCACGAAAACGCTTGCCAGCAGAATGTGAAGTCATATTCTTTCCTTAGAACTTATACGATGAATAAAAGACAGGGATCTAACCACCTGTTAAAAATATAAATTTATAGAGTGGCGAACTAAATTGTGTTTATAGATTACGCCTAATTTGTAAATATTAAAAGGTACAAATAAAAGGTTTATTTAATTTAAATTAAAACAATATTAAAATCATTTAAAGGTATTTGTGTATTGAATAATGTTATGCATAATTTCATAGTTTCATGCAACTATTATTCATTTTTAAGTTATAAATAATTAATGACGAATTGAATATTTACATTTAGTTACACTATTTATAATACTTATTCAATTTCTCAGTCTTATTTCATTTTGTCTTATGATTGCGATAAGTAATACCACGTATCTCATATATATCATAAATGACAGTGAGCAAATCATTAAATGCTGGATGAACGGGAGATTCTAAGGTACAAATGTAAATAGGCGAGGTTGCATCTTCATGAACTAATTTTTGATAACTAATTTGCTCGGAACGAACTGTTTTAAGGCTATCTGGTACTAGCGTTACACCTTCACCTGCTGCAACTAGACTTAGTGCAATTTGAATATCACTCACATATGTTTTGCGATGGGGAAGGGCAGATTGTTTTGCGAATAAGTTTAATAACGGCTCTCTAATTGACGATTGGGGTTTTATTTGTATTGAAACAGAATGACTATTGATCGAAGAGGTTTTTGAAGGATCATTACGTACTTGATCCGCGAATGAATCTGTTTGCGAAATAGTGTCAAAAGGCAAAAGTGTCTGATGATAAAGAATAACTTGTTCATTTTTTAATTGATTTAAATGTATGTCGTCTTCGTCTATCAGCGCATGGTCTTTGGGTAGGGCTGCGACGTAACGTTCATGGCGAAGGAGCAGTTGATTAATATCAGGGTCATTATGAACAAAACGTCCAAACCCAACATCAATCTCGCCTGCTTTTAGCGCCTCAACCTGTTTAAAAGAACTGATTTCCTTTAAATGAACGTTTAGTTCAGGCAGTTTTGATTTTAAATTTGCAATAATAGCAGGTAACAACCCATATAATACCGAAGGCACAAATCCTATATTCAATGTATTAGTCGGATGGGCTAAACGCTGTGTTAGCGTGATCGTGCTTTCAATGTCTTTAAGTATAATATCAATTCTATTATAAAAAAATTCTCCAGCTGCAGTAAGTTGTAGCGGCCGATGATATCTGTCAAAAAGTTGAACACCGATATTGTCTTCAAGTTGTTTGATTAAACGGCTCAAAGTAGGCTGGGACAATTGAGTGAAAGAGGCAGCTTCACTAAAGCTTTTTAACTGGGCAACCACATGAAAAGCTTTTAATCTTTTTAATTGCATTCTAAGCTCATATCGTATAAATAAAGAAGTTATTAACGTGAATAAGTATGCCTAGATCGCACATAGTGATAGTGCTTCATATATTGTACGCTTCGTATACTAAATCTGATTGTTTAAATAGCTGTAAATATTAAATAGGGATTATTTACTAAATTAGTTATAAGCTAATACTGCGATAGATTGATATGACGCCTTATCATATTTTTATACTTATAACTTATTCAAAGTCTATGTCATCCCCATTTTCAAAAATCATTCGACCATCAGAGACATCTACTTCAATCTCTTTATTAGTGCTAATGGCTTTTGATATTTTAGGATCTGATAATGTGAAATCCACATCAATATAATCAGTACCATTTGGCGCTATAGCTGGATCAAATTGAGTTAAAGGAATGACTACCGGTTTTGGCTGATCAAAAGTTGAGTCTTTAAGTAGTAAAGTACCCTTAAAGCTGCTAATAGCTACATCGCCACGATTGGCTAACACAAACCTAAGTTTAACATTGGTTAGACTGTCATTTTCACTCGCTTTACTCGGTAATAGTGCGAATGAAAAGTTATTTTGTTCTGTGCTATTTAGATTTTGATCTATAGGTCCGGTAGGGCTTTGGGGGTGCAGGTCTTCATATTCTCGCTGTTGTTCGATAGCCTGCTTGATCGTTGTTCTTGTCATAGCGCCTTTTTCATAAGATTCACTAGAGCGCATTCTAGTCATATACCGATTTAAAAGCTCTCTATCAGGTTGGGTAAGTTGATTTAAGGTATCACCTAGTTCGTCTTGCCACTGTTCAGAGTCAGTAGAAATAGTTTGCTGCATAGGATCTTCGGTATTGGAGCTGCAACCTGATAGCATGACGCAACCCATAAATAGTGGCAGTATATAATAAAACGGACCCTTCATAACTTTCTCCATTCATAGGTAGCTGTTTGGAATTCATTTAGTTTTTTATTCATGTACTTGTATTTAATACGATATAAATACCGCCTTAAAACTATACCCTTTAATAATGACCCGATACAATACAAATTTGATTGTTTTATATTTATTTCTTTATCTATTTATGAAATTTAACTTACTCTCAACACATTGCGTAAGCTGTGGCTTTAGCTTAGCATATAAAATTAATAGATACGTATTTATGGACTAAAATCACCAGCCTACAATGGATTGTCTTAAGTTAAGAGTGGGGTAACTTTATAATTCATTTAAGCATTGTATATGTTTTAAAAAAAGGCTGTCATATATTAATGACAGCCTATAATCTACATCTAGACAATTACTTATAGATGTATACTCTTAAGAAATCACTTATAAGCAAACTTTACACTTATACATCTACGCATTAACACTCATTAAACTATGCCCAACTGCTGAAGTATAAACAGCAGAGCAATCCCGCCTAAGAAAATCAAACCGGCAATACTATATAACTTCATACCGCTTGATAATTTTTTGTGATTTTTGGCTAATGAATAGTTCAACCAACCAAATATTGGTGCAGATACAAAAGCACTGATCATGGCAAACTTAAGCATGGCTCCTAATTGACCAGTAAAGTAGGTGATAAGAATAAAGCCGCCCCACGCACAGTACGTTGTCCATAAAAGAATATGGGTTTGCGATAAGCTTTTATCACCTTTGATTAGGCGCCAGCTCTCTGCATTGATACGTCCATAACCATCAGCACAAGTGATGGTTGTTCCAAACATCACCATAAAGGCCACAAATGCTACCAATAAGCGTGACCATTCACCAATAGTATCGATATACATATTGATAAGCTGTCCCACATAGGCACCGCCCGTGGTTTTAATTTCAACACCTGACCCATATTGAACGTAGACACCCAAGGCTAAGAACAGCAAGGCTAGAATCGATGTTGAAATAAACCCTACATTAAAGTCGACAAGCCCTTGGCGATGTGTCGTGTGATCTGCTTTGATTTTTGCAGAAATCCACATCGAATTAATCGCTGAGAACTCAAGAGGTGCAGGCATCCAGCCCATTAAAGCGACAATAAACCCAAGCGTTGCCATATCCCATGGTGAGGTGACCACAAAATCTGGTGAAATGATAGCAGGTTTGCCCGCAGCGATGAATACGGCCGCTATAGTTGCCAAAGTCAAAATTACCATGATCCATTTGGTCACTCTATCTAGCAATTTATAATGACCTAGTATTAGAAATAACCGCGATACGGCCAATACTATCAATGATACATTGGTGGTAGACAGACCTATGCTTTCAGGCAACATAATACCGAGTATAACCGCAGCCAAGAGGGCAACGGCGCCTGTACTGATAACTGAAGCTGCTAGAGATAGAATGAAAAAGGCCCAAAGATAAAATTTAGATTTTTTAGCGTATCCAGCTATTAAAGATTCACCTGTTTCATAGACGTAATCTGTACCGAATTTGAAGAAAGGGTACTTAAAAAAATTGGCTAAAATAATCATGATAGCCAACTGCCAACCATAAAGCGCGCCAGCTTGAGTAGATGATATGAGGTGTGACCCACCAATTGCCGCAGTTGCTAATAAAATACCCGGTCCAAAGTTTTTCCAACTTGAACCTTTGTTGGTCGTTTCGGTAGCAGTAATACTCATTTGTTATCGTCCTTTAATATCATTTAATTAACAGACCCTAGTACGATGTTCAATAGATAGCATTTTAATAGGCTTTTTTATAACTTATTCAGCATTTATAAAGCTTCGATCTTTAAGATATGCGTCGCTCATAAAAAATTCAAATGAGTTATAATCCGGTATATACTTAAATTTTTAATATATTTTAGTCAAAATTATGATTTAAAGATGAGCCGTTAAGTTACAAAAGCATAATATAATATCATGTAACTTAAATAACACAGAAACAATTCTGATTTAATCCATATTTATGTATTATAATTTTATTTATTTTAAACTTAATAAAAAAAGTTTTGAACAATGTATTTATTAATACTCAAAGCTTTGAATCTAACACTAAATACTTTATGAAAGCTAAGCTTTGGGTAGATTAACTTCAAGGATTAGGGCATGTCCCTTTTTGTAAATGAAATAAGGTATGGTTTAAAAATCCAAATTTGGACACACCCTAATCCTTTCACAATTAAATCATTTATAATCTTAATCGTTTAAAACCTTTAAGCAGTCAAGTTATTTTATCGGTAAAGTTTATAAGTCTCTTTTAAATGTGACTGATCAAGATATGACTGTTTAAAATGCAGATAAGGTAAATGCAAATTATGGCGCATAACAAACACAATCCGTTATTTTTGGAGTCCAATACTTTGGATGAGACGAACAGGAATCATAATATGCGTCATAGTGATCACACATCGGCTGACGAACTCAAATTAACTCATAATAAATCTAATACACCCACAACCAAAAGTTCAGATAACCTCACCTATTCTACAAACGTAAAAGATGATGAGACATTCGATAAGGCATATACTTCCACTATAATCAATTCGGAAATAGACCCATCTAATATAAACAATTATGATATAAAAACTTCTGATATAAACACTTCTAACTTAAACGCCCCAAATAGGGGCGCTGACAATTTAGACGCTTCTAATATTTTGATACCCACTTCAGATTTGAGTAAAAAAACAGATAGAAAACGGTTACGCACCATACTTTATATTATATTTTTAGTTATATTGCTCGCTGCACTTATAGGATTACTGCTAAATCACAATACGCTATCTAATAGATTAGTGAATAATGATGACAATCATTTGACCCAAACCAGTGAACAAGATTCTGCTGTGGTTGAAAACAGTGAAGTTAAAAGTGCATCTAATGGAGACTCGGTAACTGTTGTACCAAATAGTTCTGCTGAAAGTGAAACACTTAGAAATAGCTCAAAGCAAAGCAACGAAATTGACACTGAATCTACTGTAGAACTTAATACGAATCCAGAACAAGATCCAGCAGTAAAAGCAGCAATTGCTGCTGCTTTGGGAGAAACGCAATCTTATGATGTGCCGTACGAACCTATTCAGCCTCAGTATGACCGTCAAGCGTCACCCGATGGTTCATACGCTTCAAGTGAAATAAACTATATTAATAATCAAAATAACAAAGTGAGTTACGAGGATTTTATTCAGTCTGCCGAAACGCCGATATTTGTTGAAGGGCAGGAAGATAGCAATGGTACTACCAATAACAATATGAAAGACACAATTAACGATGAAATTAATGAACGATAGTATTAAAGATGCTATTAAAAACGAAGTTAAACAATCCAACACACCCTTACCGTTTAAATAATTTTATTACTTTTATGTGTTCATGCGATTGACTGTTAAAATTTAAAGATTAATATGTTTTAGGTTTTGACAGTGCGCGCCAAAGAATAATAAATAAATCATCAAAACTGTCAGTTAACAATTTATCAGTTTGGCGCACAACCTGCATCATGCCAATACGCATCACAAACCCCATAAAAACATCAAAAAGCACGTAAAGAGGAACATCATCATTTAGTACCCCTCGATTCTGCCCATCGGATAGTACACTTGTGAATGCATTGATAAGCTCCTCATTTTCATAGATAGATATCTTGCGTATGTCCGTTGCAGAAACAGTGGTCAATACTAGAACGGCTTTTGAATTATTATCAACAAAATCAAAAATAACCCAAAGTGTTTTTCGTATTCTATCTTCAACACTATCTATCCCATGTAAATGATCCATCATACGTAGAGCCAGTCTACCTAGCACTCTATCCATAATCGTTTGGAATAGAGTTTGCTTATCCCCAAAGTATTTATACAAAGTTTGAAGGGAAACATTGGCACTTCTTGCTATTTGAATCATGGTGACATCTTTAGCGTTGTTTATAGAAAAAAGCTCATGTACCACTCTTTCTATGTTATCTAATGTAGCTGGTCGCATTTTTGACAAAGGTGCTAAGGCTTTATTATCTTTGCTTTTAGATATGATATCTACTTGGTTATATGAATGGCTCACATACACTCCAACAATAGGGTAATTATAATTACTATTTTTATAGCTTTCATTGATTTTGTAAAATTACTTTTGTAGTATAAATTCCTAATACATGCAGTTACAAGCTTTAATTGCTATAAACTGTACTTTATTAAAGGTAATACTGATTACCATTATAAATTATTTAAATGTTTAATTGTTAAGGAATGACCTTATGAGTATTGATGCTTTTAAAAGTAATTGGATGACCGAAGAACACGAAATGGTATATGAAAGCGCCTTCAAGATGTTTAAAGATTGGGAAGAGAAGGACGAAGGATGGCGCGGCAATGGCATGATTGATCGCGAAGCTTGGAATGAAGCTGGTGACATGGGTTTCTTATGTGCGTCTATGCCAGAAGAATACGGTGGCGGTGGCGGCGATTTTGGTCATGAAGCGGCTATATTACTTGCCCAAGCACACGCTAACCAAGCAAGCTATGGCGGTATGGTACATTCAGGTATCGTAGCACCTTATATTTTGAATTTGGGTACAGAAGATCAAAAAAAGAAATGGTTACCTAAAATGGCGACTGGCGAATATGTGGGTGCCATTGCAATGACAGAACCTACAACCGGTTCTGATTTACAAGCCATTAAAACATATGCAGTAAAAGATGGTGATGACTATATCATCAATGGTTCGAAAACCTTTATAACCAATGGGCAGCATGCCAATATTATAATTTTAGCATGTAAAACTGATCGTGATAAAGGCGCACAAGGCGTTTCTTTAATCGTTGTCGAAACAGACGGACTTGAAGGGTTTGAGCGTGGTCGTAACCTTAAGAAAACCGGGTTAGCGGGTCAAGATACTTCAGAATTATTTTTCAGTAACGTTCGTGTACCGCAATCTAACCTACTTGGCGGTCTTGAGGGGTTAGGCTTTATTCAGATGATGCAAGAGTTGCCGCAAGAGCGTCTAATTATTGCATTAAGTGGGTGTGGCGCTATCAAACTGGCATTAGATCTTACTTTAGACTATGTTAAACAACGCGAAGCATTTGGTCGTCCTATTTGGAAGTTCCAAAACACCCGCTTTAAATTGGCAGAAATTCAAGCAGATTATCTGGCAGTACGTGCGTTATGTGACGCGGCTATTGAGTCAATGATAGAAGGTAAATTAACCGCAGCGCATGCTTCATTAATTAAGTACTGGGTAACGGAAAAGCAATGTAAAGCAATGGATGAATGCTTACAGTTATTCGGCGGTTATGGTTACATGAGTGAGTACCCAATCGCTCGTATGTATGCTGATGCCCGTGTTCAGAAGATCTACGGCGGTACTAACGAAATTATGAAAGAGCTAGCCTCACGTTTTATGTAATGCATCCGTTAAACTAATCTTTGGTGACTTGAACACGATATCAGGTCATCAAATCGTTACGCTTAAAACTTTTATATTTGGCTTAATCTACTATCTTTAACATGACCTAATATGGTAATGTTAATTAACTGTTTTGATGTAAACAAACAGCTCTAAAATAAATTATTGTAATAACGAAAAAAGGGATTTTTATGACTGAAGTTGCCTATATTTACGACGCCATTCGTACACCTCGCGGTAAAGGTAAAAAAGATGGTTCATTGCATCAAGCCTCTCCTATTTGGCTGGTTCGCACGCTATTAAAAGAGATGCAGCAGCGCCACAACCTAGATACCAGTTTAGTAGACGATATCGTATTGGGCTGTGTTACCCCAGTCGGCGAGCAAGGTTCTGACATTGCGCGTATTGCTGCTATTGACGCTGAGTGGCATGAGAGCGTGGCAGGATTAACCCTATCACGCTTTTGTGCTTCTGGTCTTGAGTCAATTAACTTGGCTGCTACCAAAGTGATGTCCGGTATGGAAGATTTAGTGGTTGCCGGCGGTGTTGAGTCTATGAGCCGTGTGCCAATGGGCTCTGATGGCGGTGCTTGGTATATGGATCCGCGCGTAAACGTATCTACCGAGTTTGTTCCTCAAGGTGTTGGCGCAGATACCATTGCTACTCTACGCGGCTTTAGTCGTGAAGATGTTGATGCCTTTGCTACTGAATCGCACAAAAGAGCGACTGCTGCTTGGGAGAAAGGCTATTACGATAAGTCAGTGGTTCCAGTCACCGATATAAATGGTCTTTTAATGTTGGACAAAGATGAAACTATCCGTCCTAATACTTCTGTTGAAACCCTGTCCAAATTAAACCCATCATTTGCTATGCCTGGCAAAATGGGCTTTGATGGCGTTATTCTTGATAAGTACACCACAATTGAAGACGTTATTCATGTCCACCATGCCGGTAATTCATCTGGTATTGTTGATGGTTCAGCCTTATGTTTAGTAGGTAGTAAAGCGGCTGGTGATAAAGCCGGTCTAAAACCACGAGCTAAGGTTACCATGGCATCTGTTATCGGTTCAGAGCCTACAATTATGTTAACGGGTCCAACACCAGCTTGTCAAAAAGCCCTAGATAAAGCCGGTATGACGGCTGCAGATATCGATCTTTGGGAAATTAACGAAGCCTTTGCAGCCGTACCAATGAATACTGCTGCTGACTTTGGTATTTCACTCGACATAGTAAACGTTAATGGTGGTGCTATTGCCATGGGTCATCCATTAGGAGCTACAGGCGCTATGTTAGTGACCACCGTATTGGATGAATTAGAACGTCGTGACTTAAGTACTGCCATGATTACATTGTGTGTGGGTGGCGGTATGGGTATTGCGACCATTATTGAGCGTGTTTAATCCGCAACCTATCAACAATATGGTTTCACTCTTCTAAAGTCTAAATACGGACAGAATATACGCCCTATATTAAGTGTAGAAATAATAAGGATATAACATGAGCACAAACAGCGTAAACGCCATTAATGAACTAAATAATTTTTCGGCAGAAGCAGACAACGGTATTATCACCGTTACCATTGATCAAAGTGATCGCAAAATGAACGTGATTGGCGATGGCTTCAATGAAGCTTTTGCCACTTTGACTGACTCATTTATTAGTGATGAAGAGGCTAAAGGTCTTATATTAACTTCTGCCAAATCCACTTTTGTGGTTGGTGCTGATATTGATAAGCTTGCAAAAGTAGAAACTGCACAACAAGCATTTGATCTGGTAGAAGACTTAAAAACCAGTCTGCGTAAACTTGAAACTGCAGGCAAACCAGTAGTAGCAGCCATTACCGGCACGGCATTGGGCGGTGGGTTGGAGCTTGCTTTGGCTTGTCACTACCGAATTGCTATTGACTCTCCAAAGACCAAACTGGGTCTACCTGAAGTAAAACTGGGTCTATTGCCAGGCGGCGGCGGTACTCAGCGTTTACCTCGTTTGGTGGGTATCCAAAAATCGCTTGAATTGATGACTCAAGGCAAAGAGCTTCGTCCTAAGCAAGCCGTTGAAATTGGTCTTATTAATGACACTGCTAAAGACAATGATGAGCTAATCAGCAAAGCTAAAGAATGGATCAATAATAATCCTAAAGCCAGCCAGCCTTGGGATGAAAAAGGATTCAGAATCCCAGGTGGCGATAGCAAGAACCCTAAAGTGGTTCAGGTATTTTCAATTGCTCCGGCAATGGCGAATCAAAAATCGCATGGCAATTACCCAGCTATTACACATATATTATCTAGTGTGTTCGAGGGCTGCTTAACTGATATTGATAATGGTCTGAAAATTGAGTCACGTTATTTTGTCGCTTGTGCCTTATCTGATGTTTCTAAAAACATGATTAATACCCTTTGGACTCAGCTAAATAACATCAAGAAAGGTCAGTCACGCCCTGATGGGTTTGAGCGCTCTAAAGTGAGCAAGGTTGGTATTCTTGGTGCCGGTATGATGGGTGCTGGTATTGCTTATGTTTCTGCCAAATCTGGTATGGATGTTGTGCTTTTAGATACATCTATTGAAGGTGCTGAAAAAGGTAAAAACTATTCTACCAAAATATTAGATAAAGCCATTAGTCGCGGTCGTTCTAATGAAGACAAAAAGCAAGCCTTATTAAATAAAATTAAGACTACCGTATCTTATGACGACCTAGAAGGCTGTGACTTAATTATCGAAGCGGTATTTGAAGACATAGATATTAAAGCGGCTTGTACCCGTAATGCTGAAGCAGTCATTCCAGAAACTGCCGTTTATGCTTCAAATACTTCGACGCTACCCATTACTGAACTGGCAAAAGCGAGTAAACGTCCAGATCAATTCATCGGATTACATTTCTTCTCTCCGGTAGATAAAATGCCATTGGTTGAAATTATTGTTGGTGAAGAGACAGATGATGCCACGTTAGCCAAAGGTTTTGATTATGTGGGTCAAATTGCTAAGACGCCAATCGTAGTAAATGACAGTCGCGGCTTCTACACCTCTCGCGTTTTTGGTACCTATGTATCAGAAGGTATAGCAATGTTGGCTGAAGGCATTCATCCACGCAGCATCGAAGTTGCCGGTTTAAAAGCGGGTATGCCAATGCCGCCTTTAGCTTTACAAGACGAAGTATCGCTAAGCTTGTCGTTACACGTTATGCAGCAGACTAAACTTGCTTTAGAAGCTGAAGGTAAGACCTTTACCCCACATCCTGCTATGCCAGTAGTCGAAAAAATGGTGAATGAGTTGGGACGTGAAGGTAAAAAAGTAGGTAAAGGCTTCTATGATTATCCAGAAAGTGGTGAAAAACGCTTATGGCCTGAGCTGACTGAGCTTTATCCGACTAAAGATGAGCAGCCATCACAGCAAGACTTAGTAGATCGTTTGCTTTATGTTCAAGCTAATGAGACTGCCAAATGTTATGAAGAAAATGTGGTACGTTCGGTAGCGGATGCTAATGTCGGATCAATATTTGGTTGGGGCTTTGCACCAAACCAAGGTGGTACGTTACAGTTCATTAACTCAGTTGGCGTTGCTAAGTTTGTAGAGCGTAGTAAAGAGCTTGCTGCTGCATATGGAGAGCGTTTTGCACCTGCTAAGATTCTAGTAGAGATGGCAGAGAAAGGTCAGGAGTTTAGCGATGAGTAGCTCACTACTGGATCAAATGTCAGACTGCCTTAAAGGTGTAAAAGTAGTGGATCTAACCCGTAATTTGCCTGGTCCATTTGCGACTAGGCTACTTGCGGACCTTGGCGCACAAATTGTTAAGATTGAACCGCCGAATGGAGATCCTGCTCGTGCCTTTGGTGAGTTATTTACCTCACTAAATCACGGTAAAGACACTCAAAAAGTGGATTTCCGTGACAAAGCGGGTATTGAGACTATCAAAGAGCAGATAAAAGACGCCGACGTTATGCTTGATAGCTTTCGCCCTGGCGTACTTGAAGCCACAGGGTTAAGTGCTGAGACTCTACTAGAGCTTAATCCAAAATTGGTTATGGTGTCTATTACTGGTTATGGTAAAGCTGATGGTGAAACGGTAAATCATAACTGGACTCAAAAAGCGGGTCACGACATTAACTTTATGGCGATGAGTGGCGTGCTTGATCAGTTAAAGACAGCGGATGGTGGGCAAGCTATGCCCAATATTCAGTTTGCTGATTTAGCAGGTGGTAGTGATACCGCAGTCATCGCACTATTGGCTGCGGTTATCGCTGCCAAAGCTACTGGCAAAGGCCGTCATATCAATATTAGTATGACTCACAGCTTATATAACCATATGGTTATGCCGAAGTCTACCGGTAAGCTGATTGAGCAGATGACTGGTAAAAAACCAGTTCCTCAGTATGACTTCTTGGGTGGTCTGTTACCTTGCTACCGCCTATATAAGACGTCAGATGAGCGTTACATGGCAGTCGGATCGCTTGAGCTTAAGTTCTGGCAAGGGCTTTGTGATGTACTTGAGTTAGCAGATTTAAACAATATTCACTGGCAGCGCGGTGTACTGCCAAATACGCCAGATAGCCGTGCCGCTATGCAAACCCTAGCTGATAAATTTGCAAGCCAGCCATTAGCGCATTGGCAACAAGTCTTTAATGACGCCGATGTCTGCGTGACCCCTGTATTAACCTTAGCAGAGGCTCAGCAGCATCCGTTATTTGCTCATCAAGATCAGTATGGCGCTACTGCAGGTTGGCAATAGATTAATTAAATTATATTTCTTCTAGACATTTTACTGCGCTTATTATAGTTTATTAGTTATAACAACTAAACTCATTATGTAGTTAGTTGTAAACTAACTGTTTGATATTTTTAATAGTAAATTGAGCAGCTTATATAAAGTTAAGACTAAAATGTTCCAAGGAAGGAATATGAACGTATACTATGGAAGGTAAGTAATGACTAAGTTTTGGACACAATACTATCCTGAGGGTGTCGCAACTGACATTCCCGTCACTGATGATACGCTTGTTGAATTCTTCGACAAAACGCTCAGTGAATTCTCTAGCAATAAATTTTCCTCAAATATGGGTGTAAGCTACACCTATGCAGATATAGATAACATATCACTTTCTATCGCCTCCTATTTGCAAAGTTTGGGACTGCCTCAAGGTTCCTCGATAGGTGTGATGATGCCTAACGTAAACCAATATTTACCTATCGTTATTGGAGCTCTGCGCGCAGGCATGGTATTAACTCTAATTAACCCTTTGTATACTGAGCGTGAACTTAAACACCAGCTCATTGATGCTGAGGCTAAAGTATTATTTATCTTAGAACCATTTTGTAATACCTTAGATACCATTATAGATAAAACACCGCTCGAGCATGTTGTAATTAGTAGTATTGGTGATATGCTCAAATCCAAAGGTACGATAGTAAACCTTGCTGCTAAGTATATTAAAAAAGCAATTCCAAAATACGCTATCAAGGATCAAGACGACTGTGCTGTAACTCATTACAAAAAAGTTGTTGCATTGGGCAGAAAGCTGACCTATTCACGTCCAATCATTAAACCTGATGATATAGCCATGATTCAATATACGGGCGGTACCACGGGGATTGCAAAAGGTATTCTAATTACCCATCGAAATGCAGTGTATGGTAGTAGTCAATACGATGCATGGTTGAACTCGATTTTTCGTAATCAAGACAATGTGGATCAGCTAACATGTGTGGTTGCACTGCCTATGTATCATATCTTTGCATTTATCATCTCGCTGCTTGGTATTCGTACCGGTCAGCATCTACTATTGGTTACTAATCCACGAGATGTAGACAGCTTCGTTAAGATACTTAGCAAAGAAGAGTTTCATCTTTTGCCCGCGGTTAATACGTTGTTTCAAGCACTGCTCAATCATCCTAAATTCAAAGACATCGATTTTTCTTCGTTACAGTTGACCCTAGCAGGTGGTATGGCAGCCACTCAGGAAACAGCTCGAAAATGGTTTGATATTACCGGTGTTCACATACTCGAAGGTTGGGGTATGTCTGAAACACTTGGAGTGGGAACTGCTAATCCGCTTACTTCGACCGAATTTAACGGTACTATTGGGATGCCACTACCCGGAATAGATATTAAAGTAATTGATGATAACGGGGATAAAGTAGCAATAGATGAAGAGGGTGAGATTGTTATAAAAGGAGCCAATGTTATAAAAGGCTATCATAATCTTGACAATACTAAGTTCTTTACTGAAGATGGCTACCTTAAAACAGGCGACGTCGGCACTCTTAATGAGCAGGGATATGTAAAACTTTTTGATAGAAAAAAAGATATGCTTATTGTCAGTGGATTCAACGTGTATCCAAATGAAGTCGAAAGCGTTGTCGAGATGCATCCTAAAGTTAGAGAGTGTTCTGTCGTTGGTGTTGAGGATGAGCTTCAAGGGCAATCTGTCAAAGTATTTATCGTCAAAGATGATAAAAGCTTAAGCAAAAAAGATATCCAAGAATTTTGCAAAAAAAATCTGGCAGGGTACAAGCGACCACGCCATATTGACTTTATAGATGAATTACCAAAGTCTACTGTTGGCAAGATTTTGAGGCATGAACTTCGTTCAAAGAATCAAGACGTAGCTGAAGAGGCTTGAATGATATATTACTAATGCTTAAGAAAATGTCTTGGAATATTGTAACTTGCAGATAATAAAGACCCATATAATTTTTTGGTAAAAAACAAACATGGTTTTTATGATGGGTTCTTATCTTTAAAAAGGGCTAAATCATTAATATATTATTTAGCCCTTTTAAGTATTTGAAACTGATTAAATGAGGGTGTATACGGTAGGAATCTATTTAAACAATAAACCCATATTGCATTTAGTTTCGTTAAACTGATGAATATAAATTAAGTATTAAATAACTTAAAAAAGAGTGAAAAAACATTATTTTTTGGCTATTATAAATAAGTTGAACAATTTTTAGAAATTAGTGTCTTATATAGACATAGATTATTGAAGGTTTGACATTTCAAATGCCTCAATGAAGAGGCGAGCTTAATTAAGCTTAATTACCAATGGAAGGTGAACAATGGATAAATTTTGGACCCAGAACTACCCTGAAGGTGTCGCCGCTGACGTACCCTTTGATAATGATACTCTGATCGATCTATTTGAAAAATCGTTAGATGAGTTTGCTAAAGATAAATTCATGACGAATATGGACGTATCTTACTCATATAATCAAGTCGGTCAGATGTCTCGTAACATAGCTGCATGGATACAAAGTACTGGACTACCTGAAGGTTCAGTCATTGCAGTCATGATGCCAAATGTTAACCAGTATCTTCCTGTAGTTATTGGGGCCTTAAGAGCCGGTATGGTATTGACTTTAGTCAATCCTTTATATACCCCACGTGAACTTAAGCATCAACTTATAGATTCTGATGCCAAAATGATATTTATTTTAGAGCCCTTTTGCCATTCTATGGATAGCATTATTGAAAAGACACCTGTCAAGACAGTCGTTGTAAGTTCAATAGGGGATATGTTAGGTACTACCAAGGGCGCCGTTATTAACTTTGCTGCTAAATATATTAAAAAAGCAGTACCTAAATACAATATCAAGACCACCTCTGAACATGCCGTACTTCACTTTAAATCCATTTTAAATGAGTCCAATAATTTAACATATACCCGCCCTCAACCAAAGCCTGATGACTTAGCGATGATTCAATATACTGGCGGGACGACAGGTGTTGCTAAAGGTATATTAATTAGTCATCGCAATGTGGTATATGGGACCAAACAGTACGACGAATGGTTTAATCCAATATATGATGATTTAAATAATATGGGCCAGCTTACGTGTGTAGTTGCTCTGCCGATGTATCATATTTTTGCCTTAATCATATCTTTCTTAGGAATACGTAAAGGACAACACCTTCTACTCGTCACTAATCCGAGGGATATTGATGCCTTTGTGAAGCTGTTAAGTAAAGAGCCGGTAAATTTGTTTCCTGCCGTTAATACCTTATTTCACGCATTACTTTTACATCCAAAATTCAAAGATATTGATTTCTCCCAACTTAAGCTCTCATTGGCTGGAGGGATGGCAGCGACACCTGAAATGGCTAGAAAATGGTATGAAGCAACTGGCGTACCTATTATCGAAGGTTGGGGGATGTCTGAAACCCTCGGCGTTGGTACCGCAAATCCCTTAACGAATACGGAATTTACAGGGTCGATAGGTATTCCCTTATGTGGTATCGATCTTAAAATCTATGATGATAATGAAAATCCGCTAGGTATTGGCGAGATTGGCGAGATTGTTATTAAAGGTGGTAATGTTATCTCCGGCTATCATAACTTAGATAATAGTAAATTTTTCACCAAAGATGGTTACCTTAAAACAGGGGATGTTGGATCTATCGATGAAAAGGGTTATGTCAAACTCTTTGATAGAAAAAAAGACATGATTATTGTGAGTGGGTTTAACGTCTATCCTAATGAAGTTGAAAGTGTCGTTGAAATGCATCCTAAAGTAAGAGAGTGCTCTGTAGTTGGAGTGGATGACGAGTCCCAAGGTGAATCAGTCAAAGTATTTATCGTTAAAGATGATAAGAGCTTAACTGAAAAAGAAGTTTACGAGTTCTGTAAGAAAAATCTAGCTGGTTACAAATGTCCACGCCATATTGAGTTTATTGATGAGTTACCCAAGTCTACTGTCGGTAAAATATTAAGACATAAATTACGAACATTAAGCAATAAAGAATAGATAAATTAAACAATGAGTCACCTAAGGTCAATAGCTCATTATTCACCTTCAAAAAAACCCTCATTAGTCGCAATGGATGTGGCTAATAATACTGCAATGGAGAATGTACAATGTCAAAAAATTTCACTCTAAATCAATTAGCTGGTGCTTTAGCATTGGTGTCTTTAGCTTCAATGGCTGGCGCTGCTGGTCTTGATCGCTCTGGTCAACCTAGTGCTGAGTTTACTAAGGAGGGTACTTATGCTTATGCAAGTGCTTATCGTATTAGCCCAGAAACCAAGGGAGAATATACTGATAACGGCGTTACTAGAAAATATGACGAAGTTGCTCAAGATTATAATGGCTATGGTTATGGTGTTAAAACCGATATAAACGATAAAGTTAGTGTTGGGGTTTTCTATGATCAGCCCTTTGGTGCAGAGATTGAAGTTAAAGGCGATAACAACCCGCTCGTTAATGGAAATGTCCATACCAAAGCAAGTGTAAAGTCAGATACCTTTACGGGTTTAGTTAACTTTAAGCTTGGTCAGAACGACAACTTTAGACTTTATGGTGGCCCAGTCCTAAGCAAGCTTGAAGGCGATCTCAATTTAGCGAGCGGAGAGAGATCTGGCAGTTTACGTAGCTTAGCTGCGATAGATGGATATACTTTGAGTCTTGATAAAAATTCAGACTATGGCTATATGGTTGGTGCTGCATATGTTAAGCCTGAAATTGGTTTAAAAGCAGCGGTGACTTATCGATCTGAGATTGAGCATGATATTAATTTCCGCGAGAATATGCCAGCTTTTGGAGCCTCACAATCTAAAGAAGCGACTTTGGAGCTACCAGAGTCGATTAATATTGATTTTCAGACTGGCCTAAATCCTACGACTTTGATGACTGCAAAAGCACGCTGGGTACCTTGGGGTGATTTTAAAATCTCTCCACCTTTGTTGTCAGATAATGTAAAAAGACTTACGGGGGCTAAGGAAGCGCCTTTAGTTGCCTACTCTGATGATTCTTATATGCTTGAGTTAGGTTTAGGTAAGCGTCTATCACCAGCACTTGCGGTTTCTGGAACTATTGGTTGGGATAAAGGCGCTGGAAATCCTGTAACAGTTTTGGGTCCCGCTGAAGGATATTACAGTATTGGTTTGGGTGCTAAATACAATGTTACTCCAGAATGGTCTGTTGCGTTAGGGGGTAAGTATCTTATGTTAGGTGATGCAGATACACAGTTATCGTCAACCAAAGCACCAATGGGTAAGTTTGAAGATAACGATGCCTATGTGGTCGGTATGAAATTAGAATACGCTTCTAAATAGCAGATTAACTAAGCTAGTTAACTAAACTATTCAACTAAACTATTGAATAATTTTTAAAACCACTTAGTTTGGCTGTATTTGTATAGAATATAAAACCAGGGTTGTTGCCTTGTGTTATACAAATACAGCCATTTAAGTAGTTGTTCAAAATTTAGTCAGACAATTATAATAAGTACTTCTTTGACTTTTTTCTATAGTCCAAAAAACTCCTCAAGATAAATCACTCAGAATAAGTTAAACTGCCTTGCTAAGATGACATGATATTTATTTATTGATACCAAGTAAATTAGAGTTAAAGGCACCTCGTTATGAAATTAGCATCAACCGCTTCCGAACAAAAACCAGTATTTATGCCTAGGGTTGGTAGTGATAATCTTGTTAAAACAGATATGGTCAGAATTGAGAGACATTCAGGATTCGCTAGCAGACAAAAGAAAAAGACCATCAATGACCTACATCAAGTTATTCGTAAAAAGTACGGTTTCAAAAATGTACTAGAGCTATCGACTAAATCTGGTAATAAGTTAAGTTTTCTACTCAGCCCTTATAGCCTGAAGATTTTTAATAAAAACGGTGATCAGTTTAGTGTTGAAAATGCTTTTCAAAGCAGTAAAGTCTTTGAAAAAGGTGGTCCATATATTGATCTATTGACCGCCAAACCTCGTCAAGCCAGAAATGATGACAGATTAATCTCATCTGGAGAGCTAACGGGTTATGATTTTTTCGGAATGTTGAACCCTTAACAACTTTTTATGATTGGCTTTATATTAATGCTTTAAAGCAACATTCTGAACTTCATGAAGAGGTGATGCACTATCAAGCATTTACTGATATTACCTTTAACCCTAAAAGAACCATACATTGTGCTGCGTACTCTCTTGCCATGTTTGTAGCACTGTATAAAAGAGAGCTGCTCGAAAAAGTAGAAAACCCAGGCGAATTTTATGATTTGCACACCGAGTTTAAATTGAGTAATACTGAGCAGCTTTTAGAAGAGGGATGGTTCTGATATGTACATAATGCAATAATTCTAGAAAATTTTGTAATAATTTTTATTTAAATATCTTTTTTTAAATCTCATAACATATCATCAATTTTCTTGTATCGACAAACCCCTGCTATGTAAGTTTGTTTAATGACTCGGTCATCACCCATCATCATAAGTACAAAGAGTGTCTCTTCAAGCGTATTGGTATGAGACATTCTTTGCTCAAGTAGCCGAGTGGCATCGGTATCAATGATTAAAAAGTCAGCCTCACTTCCTACTGAAAGATTACCAATTTTATCTTCTAAACATAAAGACTGTGCATTACCTAAGGTTATTTGATACAAACCCTGATGCGCGGACAAACGATTGCCTTGTAGCTGCTGGACTTTATAGGCTTCACTTAATGTGGTTAATAAACTTAGACTCGTACCAGCACCAACATCCGTTGCAATACTTACTCCGGTGTAACTTATAGTTTTGGGTAGATCAAATAAGCCACTGCCCAAAAACAAGTTGGATGTTGGGCAATGTGCTATTTGAGTACCAGTGTCTTTTAAGCGTAGATACTCAGAGTCATTTAGATAAATGCCATGCGCAAGCGTTGTCTTACTACCCAATAAGCCCATCTTGTCATAAACATCCAAATACCCATTGTAGCTAGGATACATCTGCTTTACGGCCGCTATTTCATCCTTATTTTCCGCTAAATGCGTTTGAAGATACACGCCTTTATTATCAGCATAAAGCTCTCCTGCCAAAGCTAATTGCTTTGGGGTTGAGGTAATCGCGAAGCGGGGAGTGATGGCAACGTGCTGACGACCATTATCATGCCAGCTATTAATTAGGGTTTGCGTATCTTGTATACCTTGTTTGGCTTCAACCAATAATGACTCAGGGGCATTTTGATCCATCAATACATTACCGCAAATCATTCTCGTGTTTAGCTCAGCGCTTACTTTAAAAAATTCATCAGCTGAGGTTAAGTGACTGGTTGCATATACCATGGCACTGGTGGTGCCATTAGCCAATAATTGATTTATAAAAAATTCTGACTGAGCGTATGCAAACTGTCGATTACCGAAACTGGCTTCTGTGACGTAGGTATAATTATTTAACCAATCTAATAGCTGATCCCCATACGCTGCTACCATGTCCAGCTGAGGGTAATGAATGTGCGTGTCTATAAACCCTGGCATGATCATATACTTTTTAAAATCATGTACCTTAACTTCTACTGTACTATATGCAGGTTCATTTATAGAAGGTTCATTTATAGAAGGAGTGTTTACTGAAGGTGCGTCTAAATCAGCTGAATTTTGAACCCCTTCACGTTGGCCCGAATCTTTTTTGGATAGTTGGTTATTCAAGTGCCTTGGGAGAATCTCATTGGAATGACCATAATCTATAATTAGTCCATTACTATCATCAACTACCAAAGCACCTTGTTGTATATATTCTGGAAATATTTTATACCCTTTATTAATCGGCATAAGGTCGATAGGCAAGTCTATAAGGTATGCATTTGATTTTTATTAGATTTGTCTTCAATAGGGTAGCTAACGTAATGCAATACTTTGGCTTGATAAATGTGTAAGGTCATGTAGATCCTAAAATGAAACAGCTATTGATTATTATATTCTTGTAGTATTTGTGCCATGATTGATACGGCAACTTGCATAGGCTCTTTACCCCCTATGGGCAGCCCAATTGGCATATGAAGTTGCGCCATATCCCTATCAGCTATATGACGCTGAGACAATTGGTGTCTGAATCGTTTGGCCTTAGTCTGTGAAGCAATACAACCAATATAAGTGAAAGGTTTTTTATTATTGTGGTGCTGATTTACTTCAATGGCCTTTTTTACTAATGCAAAATCCAAACCATGATCATGCGTCATGATCAGTACAAAATGAGGGGTAGGGTAGGATTTAATGAATTCAGTAGGATCATCAGTAATATGTGTTTTTATATGAGCGGGTAATAAGCCATCTTGATCATTAATTTCAGAATCGGTGTTTTTAAGATTTTGTATTAAAGAATCTGTTTGGTTATTAAACATAACCGGCCGATTATCAATCCAACTCACCTGACAAGTTGTCTGAGCCAACATGCTTACCAACGCATTAGCAACGTGACCTGCACCAAATATTAATAAAGATAAAGTAGGTTTAATATTAAATACTTCAAAACTCACGGTAACGCTACCACCGCAACATTGCCCAAGCTTCGCGCCTAGTGGATAATGTTTGGAAAATACGGATTGGTGTTGGTTAGTTAAAGACTCTTTGTTACCAGTAACCTTTTTTTCCTGAATCTTAATGTTTAGCAGCTCATTTTGGACGTTATTTGGCACGTTAAGTTTATTGGTTATTTGTCCGCTCAAAAGCTCCTTTGCAGTGTTGATAACATCAAACTCAAGACCACCACCTCCAATCGTATCGAAGCTGTTCGTTTGGGTAATAACCATTTTTGCCTGTAGATCACGTGGTGCTGATCCACTTATTTTCACAATAGTAACCAGTACATGAGGAATACCGTTAAGTTGGCATTCGTTCAACGCCTCATACCATTTTATAGGCCTTCTTAGATTATGAGTCATTTAAGTTTGCTTCATTGATTAGCTTGATATGATATTTGAACATACATTGTTATAGATATTTTTAGTCAGTGCTGCCGATTGATATTTTGGAGTTTTCAAAAGACCCTAGTCTACATTATCTTAATATACACCCTTTTACTAAACGCTGTGAGCAGGTCCTCTTGAGACTTCCAAATTAGCATCATCTATAGATTGAGTATTGTCTATACTTAAAGGTTGATTTAAAGACACATAAGGTGGTTTAGTCTGAGTATCATGATCAACATAAGGCGTTAATAATTTCAAATAGTTCATATAGGTATGCGTGCTATTATTACTTATAGGTGTTGCGAACCTTTTATCAAAGTTCGATTCTACAATCAATTTATTTACCGTTTCATCATCGTGACTACTGTTTGTAATTTCCCATTCGCTACCTTCAAGCTTAATGATTGATTTTAAAACCGCTTCAGGGGTAGCAGGCATAGACAGTTCAGGGTTTTGTTGATAATCTGCAATACTTGCAATGGCATTATTAATGGCACACCATACGCTGCCAGCCAGCATAAATGGAGGTTCGCCGACGGCTTTTGAATTATAGATGGTTTGTTCTTTATTTTTTCGATTATAAAGCTTGACGTCCCATTGTTTCGGCATATCATGGGCCGTCGGAATTTTGTAATTAGCTGGGCTATTTGACGCTAGAGATCCGTTTTCATTCCACAATAGCTCTTCTTGGGTTAACCAGCCCATCCCTTGAATGAATCCACCTTCAATTTGACCAATATCAATATCTGGATTAATGGATTGACCCACATCGTGCAAAATATCGCAGCGTAAAACGCTATATACGCCTGTGGTTGTATCAATTTCAACCTCACTACACGCCGCCCCAAGTGAATAATACAAGAAGGGTCGACCCCAGGCTTTATTGCGCTCATAGAATATTTTGGGCGTTTTATAGAATCCAGTTGAAGATAAGCTCATTCGGTGTCGATAGGCAAGGGTAACAAAATCTGAAAAGGTGAGCACCATAGTTTTACCATCTGCATCGTCTTGATTATTTATGGTACTCACGTGGGTGTTTTGTTGAACAGCCTCAATATAAACGTGATTATTTTTAAAACTAATATCTGATTCATCTACCTTAAAGAAGTCACTAGCAAACTCAATGAGTCTTGATTTGATAGTTTGGCACGCATTTTGCGCCGCTTTGCCATTTAAGTCTGTGCCAGATGAGGCGGCAGTAGGAGAGGTGTTAGGAACTTTATCAGTACGGGTTGCAGATACCTTTACCGTTTCTAAATCAACATCGAATTCATTGGCAACTACTTGGGCTATTTTAACAAATAAGCCTTGACCCATTTCAGTACCACCGTGATTTAGATGAATACTGCCATCGGTATAGATATGAACCAGAGCGCCTGCTTGGTTCAAGGTTTGAACGGTAAAGGAAATACCAAATTTAACTGGTGTTAATGCGATACCACGTCTTTTTGGACAGCCTTTACTATCTGCTTTTTTATTACTTTCAATTATTAGTTGACGACGTGCTTTATAATCGCAATCGTTGGCAAGCGTGTGCATTAAGTCTGCAAGATCAAAATGTTCAATTGTCTGACCGTAGTGAGTTTGCTGACCATCTTTATATAAATTATTAAGACGTACCTCTAAAGGGTCTTTGCCTATAGAATAGGCAATATGATCCATCAAATATTCGGCAGTCATCAGACCTTGAGGCCCACCAAACCCTCTATAAGCAGTGCTTGAGACAGTATGCGTCTTGCAACGATGACCAACTACCTTGGCAGTAGGATAAAAGTAGGCGTTGTCGCAGTGGAACATGGCCCTATCGACAATCGCGTCAGACAGATCGGGGGAGTAGCCGCACAAAGCTGCTAACTGTATATCCACTCCCTGTACTTTTCCAGACTTATCTATTCCGATCGTATAAAGGTTTGAAAACTCATGTCGCTTTCCAGTCACTACCATGTCATCTTGTCTATTTAGGCGCATACTCACAGGTAGATTCTGACGCTTTGCCACGACTCCTGCCAAACACGCCCATGCAGCTGCTTGGGTTTCTTTACCGCCAAAGGCACCGCCCATACGACGTACGATGGCATTAACACTATGAAAGGGCAGACCTGTGACTTCGGCAACTAGCTGTTGCACCTCGCTTGGATGTTGAGAAGAGGTATGTACCTCAAGACCGCCATCATCGGTCGGAATAACAAACGCGACTTGGCCTTCAAGATAGAAATGCTCTTGACCCAGCATGCGTATAGATCCCTTGATGATAGTCGGTGCATTTTTGAGTGCATTTCTATAATCTCCTCGCTGCATGGTATAACTTGGTCGGACAAACTGTTTTTGTTTTAATGCCTCATCAATACTTAATATAGCAGGAAGAACTTCATACTCTACTAGCGCTTTTTGTGCAGCTTTTTTGGCTGCGATGTGAGAGGTTGCAGCGACGGCAAATAAGGTTTGACCCACATACTCGACCTTAGTATCTGCTATAAGTGGATCACCATCAAACACTGGGCCGATATCAGTTTGAGCGAGTAAATCCTCAAACGTAATAACGTCTACTACACCTTCGGACGCTCTCACAGCATCAAGGTTAAGGTGTGTAATACGAGCATGAGCCATTTCACTTTTACCGATAGCAATATGCAGTGTGTTCTTGGGTTTGGCAATATCATCAACATAGATAGCGCTACCCATAACGTGGCTAACGGCACTGTCGTGTTTGGCAGACGAGCCAATTTTTTGCTTAGGCGGACGATTACGCCTTGCTGCATAGGTATCAAATAATGGAGATTGGTGACTCATAGCGCTGTCTCGAAGTATTTATTAATAAGTTTTTTTACTTAAATTTGGTATATTGAGCAAATACGCAAATTTAACTACTCGCATATTGGTTAACAAGCTGCTTTCCACTTTGTACTATCAAACGTTGTACCACTTTCATTCGATATTCACGACTGGCTCTCACATCACTCAGTGGGGTCACATCTTCACTTAGTACATCTGCCGCACGTTTAAAACTTTCTACATTCAATTCAGAGCCAATTAATTGACGTTGAGAGTTTGTAGCCAATAGCGGAATCGCGGCCATTCCACCTAGGCCTATACGTGCATCAACAATAGTGGTCAAAGACTCATCCAAATCGATACGCATAGCCATCAGGCAAGCTGAAATATCATCTTCATAACGCTTACTGATTTTGTGAATGACAAGTCTTTGCTGAACAGAGAGTAAGGGGACGTGAATGGCGGCAATATAGCTGCCTGATTTAAGTTTGGTCTGTTTATAAGCTATGAAAAACTCTGCTAATGGAATAATCTCGTCACAATATTGGTCAGCACAATGCCTGATATGGATCTTCGAATCCAGAGTAAGCAGAATAGGGGGCAGGTCACCAATAGGGGATGCGTTGGCGATATTACCACCGATGGTGCCCATGTTACGAATCTGCGGAGAGGCGATACGATGAAGTATAGCTTCAAACTCTGGCATATACTGTTTTAATACTGCAGATAGCTGATGATAGGTCATTCCAGCACCAAGTATTAACGTATTATCGGCACAAGACCACTGTTTAAGCGCTTCAACTTCAGACAATTGAATAATAGTTTTAAAGTCCATAAATTGCTGCGTAACTGCTAGTCCCAAATCGGTACCACCTGCCCATAATATAGCATCAGGGTGTTGGTTCAACGTTTTATCTAAACTGTCTAACAACGTAGGCATAAACAACTGAATATCATTAAGGTATAACGCGGGTTGGACTGCTTCAATTGAGTTAAATACATTTTTATTAGTACTAAATTCACATTCATTTGTACTAAATTTATTCTTGAGCGTACTGGGCTTATCAAGATCAAACATTTTGATGCCCGCATCTACAATTGGACGATACCCTGTGCACCGACACAAGTTACCCGATATTGCCTGTATGACATCATCCTTATCTACTTTTGAATGTGAAGACTCTATATGTTCGGTGGTGTTATTTGGTTCGCTGATAGTTTGATGATTCGCGATATGTTCATTTTCATACAAACATGCCAATGACATGACAAATCCAGGCGTGCAATAGCCGCATTGTGACCCATGACACTCAACTAACGATTCTTGAGCAGGATGAAGCTGAGCTTGTTTTGGATGATTGGTTGGGTTATTCGCAAGATAAGATGCTGTAAATAGCGCTTTTCCATGAACTAGAGATAAAAGCGTGATACAAGAATTAAGCGTATAGAATTGAGAGGGGCTATTGGTATCAACCCTATGGTCTTTTTGCATATCGCGAACCATAATAGTGCAAGCACCGCAGTCGCCGCTACCGCATCCTTCTTTTACATCGATTATATCTAAATGATTCCTAAGGTAATTTAGAACGGTAGTATTTGGATTTATAGTATCGACACGGTGAGTTATGCCGTTTAGTTGAAAAGTGATCATAGGGTTCTCAGGCTATTACATTTAGAGAGATATACTTGCTTTATTTAAAGATTGACGAGTAGTGTATTAAAATTTGTTATACCGTAAACTTATTTACTGTTAATATAACAGAAGATTAAATATTTACACTTCAATAAACAAACAAAACTATCTATAGCAGATTTAATATAAGCGACAAACATACCATTGTATACATGAATAAATTAATTTGTACACAATGGTATGTTTTTTGCTGTCATTGGTTTAGTGATATTATTTATTTCAAATTAAATTTGAGGGTAATGTATGAGCGCAATTGAAAGGTATTTCGGTATAGCCGAGAAGGGAACTAGTGTTAAAACAGAGGTTATAGCGGGTCTCACCACCTTCTTAACTATGACCTATATCATATTTGTTAACCCAATGATCTTGTCGGATGCTGGTATGGATCAGGGAGCTGTATTCGTAGCAACCTGTATAGCAGCTGCAATTGGGTGTTTGATTATGGGTCTATACGCAAAGCTTCCTTTAGCATTAGCGCCAGGTATGGGTCTAAATGCCTTCTTTACCTATGGTGTGGTTTTGGGTATGAACCACAGTTGGCAAACCGCTTTGGGCGCTGTTTTCTTGTCTGGTTGTATTTTCATACTATTAAGCTTATTCAAAGTACGTGAATGGGTTATTAATTCGATTCCACATACACTAAAGCAAGGCATTGTTGCTGGTATCGGTGCTTTTTTAGGGTTCATTGCGCTAAAAAACGCAGGTGTGGTCAGTGCCAATGACGCCACGTTTGTATCATTGGGTGAAATAACCACTTTTGGTCCTGCAATGGCAATTTTAGGCTTTATCGTTATAGTAGGCTTAAGCTATCACAAAATACCTGGTGCGGTAACGATTGGTATTTTATTAACCACAGTATTGGGATTAATATTCGGCGATGTGGCATTCGGCGGTATTATGTCTATGCCACCGCCGATAGCGCCTACACTCATGCAACTAGACATTGCTGGTGCATTTGATGTGGGTATGATTAGCGTTATCTTCGCATTTTTGTTTGTTGATTTATTCGACACTTCAGGCACCTTGATTGCTGTGACAAAAAGGGCAGGGCTTATGAAGGATGATGAGCAAGTACCTAATCTAGGTAAAGCGCTTATAGCGGATTCAACAGCGACCGTAGCAGGTGCCTTAGTCGGTACTTCATCAACAACAAGTTATGTCGAGAGCACCGCTGGTGTTGCTGCTGGTGGTCGCACTGGACTAATGGCGGTGACTGTTGGTGTTCTGTTTTTATTAAGCTTATTCTTTGCGCCATTGGCCGGCATGATTCCTGCGTATGCAACTGCTGGTGCCATATTTTACGTGGCCGTATTGATGCTATTTACTTTAAGAGATGTTGAATGGGATGATTTAACAGAAGCAGCTCCTGCGGCAGTTACGCTGATACTCATGCCTTTAACGTTTTCGATTGCAGACGGTATTGCATTAGGCTTCATAACGTATACCGCTGTAAAACTTATCACTGGCAAACTTAATCAAATTAGTATTGCAGTGTGGGTGATTACAATCATCTTATTATTAAAGTATTTGTTTGCATAAAAAGCTAGGTCTTGCCTAAATATAAATTATATGTAATCTATATAGTTAATGAAGCCGCAATCAAAAGATTGCGGCTTTTGTGTTTGAGATAGGTATTATATTATTCTTAATCTGACTATAATTAAATATAATAACGCTCTAATTTGCACAGAACACAAAAAGTAGGGTGATAGTGCTGTTCTGTGTCAGAGTATTTAAATCAATTTCGTATAAAATCTTAAGTTTAAGTATTATTATTAAGAATATGAGCTTTAAAAATTATTAGTTCAAACAAATTGTACAAAAAATTTATAAGTTAAATAGGTTAAGATAGGTAGTACTTTATTACAGTCTATTTAACATAATATACATTATGCGAAAACAAACCAATCGCTTTTGGAGCGTTTATTCATCGCTTAATCACAACTTTATACTATCATTCATTTAGAGTTAAATATCAGCGCCAACATACAAAAGCTATCCATTTAAATCACTAGTTAAACTCATAAACAGTAAACACAAATCGATTGACAATCACTACGTTTAATATTTGAAATCTACCAAGGCAAGCCTTACCTTGTGACCATTATCAACGACCAATGGACGGTTTAATGTTGATTTAAAGACTCTTGCTAGTCTTTATTTGGTCTCATTATCTATATAAGCTTTTAACCACTGTAGAAACGCATCACTGGTCGTTGCAACATTAAGTCGCAAATGTGTTGAATAATCACCTTCAGGATTAAACAACTGACCTGGAGCTACTAGCCAACCTTCATTATGTGCAGACAATGCAAGTTTAGCAGTATCACAGCCTACATCGACCCATACGAACAATCCAGGCTGTGTATGCTCTGGATACTCTAGACCGATGTTGGTAAGCTTTTGACGTAATTGTTGATGCGCCTCATATAGAAGGTTTTGAAGTTTTTTAAGTTGCCGTCTACTTTCACCATGTGTCCAGAGCTTATGAATGACACGTTCTCCAAATTCTGGTGTAGTCATGTTATTTAAGGTCTTTATACCAATAATTTCATCTACAAACCTATCAGGACTGACTAATAATCCAACACGCCAACCTGATGCCATGAACTTAGAGAATCCTGTCGCATAAAATACCCGTTCAAACTGATCCAAACTAGAATATCTGAGTGCATTATTTTCAGGTAATAAAGCGGCATATAAGTCATCTTCAAAAATATAGGCATCATATTTATGAATTAAATTAAGCACTTGATGAACGCGAGCGGGATGTAGATTGTATGAGGTTGGATTATGAAGCACACTATTTGTTAGATACATTTTAGGTTTGTATCGTTCAAACAAATCTTCCATCTGCTCAATTTTAGGCCCCATATGATCCCTTTGTACGCCTATTACTTTAAACCCCATATTTTGCAAACTGCTCGATAGCCAGAACCAGCCAGGTTCATCAACTAGTACTGCATCACCCTCGGTAAGTAGAAGCTGGGCAACAAGAATGACCGCGTGTGAGACCCCAGAAGTTGTTATAACGTTATCAGCGGTTGTTTGCATGCCAAGGATACCTAAATACTGAACCAATTGCTGACGTAAGGGTTCAAATCCTTGAATAGCACCGTATTCATATATAAAGCTTTTAGCTTGAGATGTGATTTGTCGTATCGCCCATTCCATTTTTTCATTACGTATCCATTCTTGAGGTAAGACGCCTGAACCTGGTGATTTATCAATCGAAATATCACTAAACATCTGGCGTACTAGCCATTTAGAATCTATAACGGTACTCGGTATCTCTCTATCACGTGAGCTCGTTTTCGCATCAGTCATTAAATTAGTGTCGTACTCAGTATTTAATTGGCTGTCATCTGAACGATTGCTTTTTAAGCCGACTGAATTCACATAATACCCAGACCCCTGTTTAGCCAATAGTACATTGGTAGCAACCAATTGCTCATAGGCTTGAGAGACAGTAAAACTTGATACCCCTACTAATTTAGCAAGTTTTCTAACCGATGGTATGCGCTGATTAGGTTTATAGACCTGCCATTCGATACGCTCAGTTATCCATTCTATAACCGCTTCTGTTTTGGTTAAGTTTGGGTTAAGGCGGTACGTAGACTCCATTTTTTAAGTCCTTTTGATGGTTTAGTTGAGTTATATAAATGACAAAATATCTAATTTAGTAAATGTAGTGCCATTTTAAACGTATAAAACCTCATACTTTCTAAATGTTTAACTTCATTCAGTTTCACTTGATTCATAAGCTGATTAGCCGCAAAGCTGTATAGAGATGTTCACGCCCACAGATATGTATAAATCTATAATGCACACAATACGCAACTAATATCTGTTATATATCTGTGTAGTTATATAGACCATGACACCTTGATAATTGTATTTATTACTTTATAAGTACTTTATAAGTACTGTATAGGTACTGTATAGAACTATAAGTATATAGTTAAAAGTATAAATCTATAAATTTATTGAAATTTACTAAACCTAGCAGCTTTATAAACTGTTTAAGCGCAAATAATTAATAATGGATGGGAATAATGGAAGAGTTACAAGGCAGTGTGGCTGCATTAGCTTTATTTATGATTATAAACTCAATAACAACTGGCCCTAATAACTTAATGCTACTACAAGGGGGGCTAAAAAAAGGCTATTGGGGGTGCCGCTGGCATATGCTTGGCATCTCTTTTGGTGTAGGAATTATGCTTTGGCTTAGCTATTGGGGTGTATCGACACTTATCGTTCAGATTCCTATATTAATGATTGTCATTAAGGTATTGGGAACGGGGTACTTGTTGTGGCTTACCTACGTGATGGCTACTAGCGACTTCAAAGCAACGATTAATAACGCTTTAGTTAACCGAAAACTAGAGAACTCGCCATTTGCCCAGAATAAAAAACGCTTTGGCGAGCTGCCGCTTACTTTCGTACAAGCAGCTATTTTTCAATGGTTAAATCCAAAAGCATGGACGATGACTATGGTTGCACCCAGTATATTCATGATGACAAACGCACGGCCTTGGTTTGATAACTTACCGTTAGTATTAATGTGCATGTGTATAAATATAGTTTGCATTAGCTTCTGGTCGGCAGGCGGGCAATCGCTCAGATCTTTGGTACATCATTCTAAGTTATTGAAGATAGTACACAGTTTGATTGTCATCATGACGTTGTATTGTGCTGTTGCAATGTGGTTTTAACAGATTAATAGAACTTAATGTGTTCATCGCTTTTACACAATCATTCAATTTAATTTCCATCCTGGCTTTACAGATAAAGATTATAGTAAATAGACACCTGTAACATTCTCAATCCCCTTCACTTGGTATATATCTATGCAAGCCTCTACCCTTAAGCGTTTTACACTCTTTATTATTATGCTGATCACATTATTATTAATCTCAGTAGTGGTTATTACTTCATTGAAACCAATCGTATTGAATTAATAAAAATTAAAGAAGGAGTCTCCAAAGTTGTTGAATATATTGAAGTTGAATCAAATGCTAAGGAACGCTTAACCTATAACAGCTTATTCACTTTAGATAATAACGTTATAACCACCCCGCCAACTACTGCAATAGCTTATAAAGATGCCATGAGTTCTATTGAACATAAACGTACGCAACTTGGCAGTGCATTTCGGAACGCTGACTCAAAACGCGATAAAATTCAAGTGATATAAGAAGCACGAGTTTCCTATGTAGAATCCATGACCACCCTCCTACCCTATTGGTATGGTACTGCATGGGACTTTAATGGCACTTCCACTACGCCACAACAAGGACAAATAGCTTGCGGCTATTATGTATCGACTGTACTTGAAGATAGTGGCTTAAGAGTTGAGCGTAATAAATTAGCACAGCAAGCATCAGAAAATATCATAAAAAGTCTTACGACGGAAAGTCATATAAAACGTTTTAGCAATAAATCATTATCAGAATTTGTAGATGCCATAGATGAATGGGGAAAAGGATTGTATATTGTAGGTCTAGATTTTCATGTGGGTTATATTTGGCATGATGGTCAAGACATTCACTTTATACACTCAAGCATTCAACCGACCAGAAGTGTAATATCAGAATCAGCTAGAACCTCTGATGTCCTTGCTAACTCGAATTATCGGGTATTAGGTAAAATTTCAGAAGATGATGAATTGATTAAAAAATGGTTGGAACAATCAGTTATCCCTACATTGTCTTAATTTTAAATAAGGGTATTATTAAATGAATTGCATTAAAGAGCAATTGAATTAAAGAAGTAAATAATAAAGTGAAAATAATAAAGAAGAAATTAACAAAGACAAATATTATTAAAGCGGACTTTGCTGAAAAAATGCTTCAAACAATTTATAAATCTCAGGATAGGCGTCCATTAAGTCCTGTGGTTTTTCAAAAAACACTTCACTTAACACGGCCAAAAATTCCGCAGGATTGGTCGCACCATATCTATCAATGCCAGGTTTGGGATTGACTTTAAAATCATTGAACCCTCGCTCCATAATTTGAGTCCATTTTTTTGGATCTAAATCTTCATGTAGTGAAGGCTGCATAGGTGGAAAACCATTGGCTCTGCCGTTTAACATATCAAGCTTATGCACAAACTCATGAATAACCACATTGTTGCCATCTGCTTCTCCTGCGAGCTTAATGTCTTTCCAAGATAACACCACCGGTCCTCTGAGCCACGCCTCCCCGCTACGGTGCTGATGACCTTCATGAACTATACCGAATTCATCTGTCCTAGTAGTCTTGGTGGTGTAAGACCTTGGATAAACGATGATAGAGCTCCACCCTTTATACCACTCTAATCCTAAATTCAATATTGGTAAACAAGCTTGAAGTGCAATTGAATGCTTCACCTGATGGGTAATTTCAAATTCATTCGCCCCTTTAATAGATTTATCTTCCAAAAATAAGATTGCTAGCTCTACTAGCCTATCGAGTTCATCTTTTGATAATCTATCTAATATAGGTATATGTTTAGCACTATCTAATAAGCTGTCTTTGGTATAAGAGCTATTATCAATGATTCGCTGGTCATACCAGTCTTTTATTTTGTCGAACATGATTATCTCTATTTATATTAAATTTGTATAAATTCAATCAAAACCTACGACTAATTAGCTGCTAATAACAGTACTTAACCACCAACGACAATTCGCATCAATTGAGTGCTTATATACCCGCCAATAGTACCAACCGCGTAACCTAGAATACCTAAGAACACACCTACAGGTGCTAAAGAGGGGTGAAATGCGGTTGCTACAATGGGGGCAGATGATGCGCCGCCTGTATTAGCGTTTGAGCCTACTGCTAAAAAAAAGAAAGGCGCCCGAATGAGTCTTGCTACCATAAATATTATCGCAACGTGAATAGACATCCATAGTAGGCCTATCAATAATAAACGCCACTGTGATACCAAGCCATTAAGATTAATCTGCATACCTATGGCGGCAATCAAAACAAAGATAAACACTGTACCTATCTTTGAGGCCCCAATATGATCCAATCTGCGAATCTTTGTGAATGAAAAACCTACCCCAATCAGCGTTATGATGACTACCATCCAGAAGAATGAACTTGCAAAGCTATATTGAACCGCCCAGCTATAGGGTGAAAAGAAGTCTGCGATTTGACCACCTATAAAGTGCGCCAAACCAACCATAGCAAAACACAGGCCGAACATCACCATCAAGTCATTTAAGCTTGCCGGACGAGCATGATCTCGCTCATAGCTTTCTACAGCGGTAACTAATGTATCGATACTATGAGTATCAGCACCTAAAAGCTTATCTATCTTCGCGCTATGCTTTGCCATCACTAAAATGGCTAATAACCATAAGGATGCATTGGTAGTGTCGACTAAAATCATCATACCAAATAAGTCATCACTTACCCCGAACAGCTCTTTCATTGCTGCTTGGTTTGCCGCGCCCCCTATCCAGCTACCTGCTACTGCGGAGAATCCTCGCCACATTGTGTCATCAGTAAACATCTCTGGTGACATCCATTTAGCGATACTAAGGCTGATCGGACCACTCACTATGATCGCAAAACTTGCAGCAAAAAACATCGCTATCGCTTTCCAACCTAATCCTAGAATCTTAGGCACATCCATAGAAAGGGTCATTAACAATAAGCTGGCAGGGAGTAGATACGTGGCAGTAAACCCATATATCTGCGGGCCTACACCTTGTGCAAATACGCCTACGCTATTGAGGATTGCAGGTATAAAACAACATAAAACGATGCCGGGTAAGACCGCATAAAACCTTCGCCAGAACTTACCGGGTAGCCCTTGGGTATAAAACACCAGGCCTATAATAGCCATGATAATGCCAAACGCTAATGGCAGGCTTTCAATCGCTAAACTTGTAGTAGCAAATGGTGATGTATCTGGCATTAATGGCTCCAGCAAATTAATAAATATTATGTATTTTAAATATTATTTAAATTTTAAATCATTTTTTAAAATAAAATTAATATATTTTTTGTTTGGCATAAGAATTGCTTTAATGTAATAATAGCTGACCATTTGGTCAGATTTATAGGCAATTTGATAAGTAGTTTATTATTGTTAGATTGTGTCATTAATCAAAATAGCCCATCCACTACTGGATGAATACAGGAAGTTATATATGAATTTGCCCTCTTCAAATCAGCCACCCTCCAATCATGGCTCAACAGCGGTACCTCAACTTCAAAATACCCTATTGTATGGTCTGAACGACAAACCTGAACCTGCAAAAGCAACCTTAGCAGCCATTCAGCATGTATTAGCCAGTTTCGTTGGTATTATTACACCATCGCTTGTTATCGGTGGCGTGCTTGGTCTTGGGGAACACATTCCCTATCTTATAAGTATGGCACTCGTTGTTTCTGGTGTTGCAACTTTCATTCAATCCAAAAAGATCGGGCCAGTAGGTTCAGGTTTAATGTCTGTCCAAGGCACAAGCTTTGGTTTTTTAAGTGCTATTTTAGCAGCAGGTTTCATTGTTAAAGGCAAAGGGGGCAGCTCGGAGGATATTCTTGCAGTTATCTTCACAGTGACCTTTCTTGGTGCATTTATAGAGATTTTATTTAGTCAGTTTATTACCAAACTTAAAACGTTCATGAGTCCGCTGGTCACTGGTTGTGTCATTGTTACTATTGGTTTATCGCTTACCAAAGTAGGTTTAACAGATTTGGCTGGCGGGTTTAAAGCTGAAGACTTTGGTAGCTTAAGCAACTTAGCCTTGGGCGGAAGTGTTTTACTTATAGTCATACTGGTTAGTGTGTTTAAAAATAAGTATATCCGTTCAAATGCTATTTTTATTGCGCTTATATCAGGACTCCTCATATCAATATTCATGGGTAAAATCGATTTTAGTAAGGTTGGTGAAGCCGCAATGTTTACGGCGCCAATTCCATTTAAGTATGGTTTCTCTTTTGATTTACAAGCATTTATACCTGTTGCTTTGATGTATATCATCACAACGATTGAGACCTCAGGCGACTTAACAGCAACGTCTGTTATCTCAAAAGAGCCTATCAAAGGACCTGTGTATAAAGAACGTATTAGAGGCGGTGTATTGGGTGATGGTGTGAATTCATTAATTGCTGGTATGTTCAATACCTTCCCTAACACAACGTTTAGCCAAAATAATGGCGTTATCCAAATGACGGGTGTGGCCAGTCGTCATGTCGGTATGTATGTAGGTGGCATCCTTTTATTAATGGGTATGTTCCCTTTTATTGGTGCCATTTTTACCCAATTACCTAAGCCTGTGGTTGGTGGTATCACGCTACTGATGTTTGCTACCGTTGCTACGGCGGGTATTCGTATATTATCAACTGTTGAATTTAATCATCGTAATATTTTGATTATTGCCACTACCCTAGGATTGGCACTTGGTATCGCATTTGTTCCAGATGTACTGTCACAAATGCCGAAGATGATCCAAAACATATTTGGTTCAGCCGTTACCGTAGCTGGTATCGTTGCTATTTTCTTAGATACCGTACTTCCTAAAGACTATGGTAAAAGTTTAGACGCTCAAAGAGTAGACGTTTAGTTTTAGACAATGAGAGCCTAGCCATTTAAAGGTTAGTCTCTTTTTGTATTTGAAACGCGATGCTTAACTCAGCCCACATCCCCGAAGGATGAAGGACACCAAGAAATCTTCAATTCTTTGTTTATCTTTGGCATCGTAAGAAGGTTTATTGATTAATTTTAATATCTCGGTATCAAACTCAGCGTAACGCTGGGTTGTGGTCCAAATAAGTATTAACAAAAGTACGGGGTCATTAATGGCTATTTTACCTTGTTCGTACCAGCTATTAATGACCGCTGACTTAGCTAATGCCCATTCATTCATCTGTTTATTCATAAATTCTTGTATGTACGGTGCGCCATTAATAACTTCTAACGCAAACAACTTATGACGGTTTGGTTGTTCAAAAGCGCTATTCAATTTGATACTAATAAAATTCTCAATACTTTCCTTAGGATCACTGTCCTCATTGATGTCATCTAAACCATTATTCCATTCATCAATAATAGTCGTTAGAACCGTAAAGTAGAGATTTTTTTTATTCTTAAAGTAATAATGAATATTGGCTTTGGGTAATCCTGCCAAATCCGCTATCGCTTGCATGGTAGCACCTTTGTAGCCATTGGCTACAAATACAGATTCAGCCGCTTCGATGATAGCGTGTTTATTTTCAGACCGTATGTTTTGATGAGTACGGGGTTTTTTTAAGTCGCTCGTTCTGGCAGAGGTCATTTATATTCCTAATAGGAAAATTGAATTTATTTTGAAGGTAGCTACTTATATTTTAGCTACTGCACTTTATTTGTGCATATTTACCCAAATTGTCCATTTTTAAACTTAAAGTACAACGACTAAGTTTAATTTAAATTTTATTATTAAGTTTATATTTACCTATTTAGTTTTTTTTAATCCACAACTTATATATATTTTAGTTTTAGGGTATCACAACTATGTCCATCAATCTTAATGAGTTTAATGCAATGTCTGCTCAAGATGCACTTCACCATTTGTTAACGTGCTGTACCTCTGAAAGTTGGGCGAATAACTTAATAGCGGCTCGGCCATTTGACACGTTAAATTCGTTATTACAACTGAGCGACAAGATTTGGGCAGGTTTGACAACTAAAGATTATATGCAAGCATTTGAAGGTCATCCCCAGATTGGAGATGTATCTACTTTAAAGAAAAAATATCAAAATACCATAGGCAGTGCTTCTCACGAGCAATCCAAGGTAAATCATGCCGATGATAAAACCTTACAACACCTCGCTGAAGCCAATCGTGCATATTTAGATAAATTTGGTTTTATCTTTATTGTCTACGCTACCGGTAAGTCAGCTAAACAGATGCTTAATATTTTAAACGACCGTTTACCCAACACTAAGGCTGAAGAGATAAACAATGCAGCGCGTGAACAAAATAAGATAACCCGATTACGCCTCACTAAATTGTTTGAAGTGCCAGCAGCTTTATAGTCTAGCTGCTATGTATTCTAGAAATTAAAATCATCAAAACATTAAGGATCATCATGACTGCCACTTTATCATCACACGTATTAGACACTCACTTAGGCAAACCTGCCTCAGGCATAAACGTAGTATTGTACAAGGTAGTAACCAGTACGAGTGAACCTGATAATTCAGAGAATGTACTGTTAGCAGAAGCACAAACGGATAATGACGGACGTATCGGTATCAACGCTTGGAATATTGTTAACGAGGAAACAGACTCTCTTGATTTAGAGGCTAACGAGTATTGTTTGGTTTTTCAAACTAACAAATACTTCACACAGCTTGATATAGATGTATTTTATCCCAAAGCGACTATCAATTTCGTAATTAGAGACAATAGCCATTACCACATTCCTCTTTTGTTGAGCGCACATGGCTTCAGTACTTATCGCGGATCATAAGTATATAAATGCTCTCAAAGTTATTCACAAACTAAGATCACACATATTTAAGACACGTAATATTAATATAAGATAGGATTAAAAAGATGGGCGCATATTTACTAGACTGGTTACAGCTATTTTTTAGATGGTTCCATTTCATCGCTGGCGTGGCGTGGATAGGCGCATCCTTTTACTTTGTATGGTTGGATTTAAGTCTACAAAAGCCGCCAGAATGGAAGAAGCAAAAAGGTATCTCAGGAGACTTATGGGCAGTACATGGTGGCGGTTTTTATGAGATCGCAAAATACAAACTTGAGCCTGAGGAGATGCCCAAAAAGCTGCATTGGTTTAAATGGGAAGCCTATACCACGTGGTTGACTGGTATGGCGATGCTATTTGTGGTCTATTATTTCAATGCCACAGCCTATCTTATTGACCCAAGTAAAGTTGCTTTTAGCTCAAACGTCACAGCCATTGCGACAAGTCTATTATTTATATTTGGTAATTACTTTATATATGAAGCCATCGTTCGTAGTGACTTAGGTAAAAATGCCTTTATATTTAGTGTGCTTATATTTATCTTAATGGTAACGGACAGCTGGCTGGCTTACCAATTATTTAGCGATCGAGCGTCATACATTCATATGGGTGCTATATTAGGTACCATTATGGTTGGTAATGTATTCTTTGGTATTATGCCGGCACAGCGCGCTTTGGTCGAGTGTGTGCGTAACGGAGAAAAGCCCGGCAAAGAAGTTGCCGAACTGGCACTCCAAGCCAAAAACCGTTCTTTAATGAACAACTACTTTACCCTACCCCTAATTTTCATAATGATCAGCAACCATTACCCTATGACTTATGCGCATGAGTCTGGATGGTTGATTTTGGTTTATATATCCATTATCACGGCCATTGCCCGTCATTATTTCAATCAAAAGCATTTAGGTAATAAAAAGCCGCGTTATTTAGTTATACCTGCACTACTCACTATCGTACTTATTTTCTGGATGCGTCCAGAACCTATTGAGCCAGTTGCTAAGGTACAAGCGGCGTCCAGCACTGGGGTTTCTACTATACAAGCTAACTCAAATAACGATGTAACAGTATCATTAAATAATACAGCAGCAAATAATACAGCAGCAATTAATGCAAAAGGTACTGCTGCAACAAATGACGATCAAAGCATTCTTGAAGCAAGTTCAGTTGCAGATGCGCATATTCTAAATGTTGTGAATGAAAGATGTAGCACATGTCATGCGGTCGCCCCCACTCAAACTGGCTTTAGCGCTGCACCGCAAGGTATAGTATTACAAAACGCTGATGATTTAAAAACTTATAAAACTCAAATCATAACAGCGCTACGAACCAACTATATGCCGCTGGCGAACTTAACTCAGATGACTGATAACGAGCGACAACAATTAATTGACTACGTGTCATCATTATAGTTTTATTTGTTTATTAAAGCTTTAATGCTGAACTAATAACTCATTCTATTATAAAGACCAAGCCGAATCAGCTTGGTCTTTTTTATTAAAATAATGGTACACATAAACTTATAGTATAAGTTTCATATTATTAAAAATATAAATCTTCGAATTAAATTGTATACAAATAATTTTATAGAACACTGTATTTTGATAGATAGAACAGATTTAAACTCATAAAGTTATTATAAATAATTTATTATTAGTAAAATACCTTAAATTACAGTTAAATTTAAGCTTATACACAGTATCGTTATTACTAAATCTTATTATGCTCAAATAATTTTATTTTCTAATCAGATTGGATAACACAAATTTAAATTTAGTGTTGTATACAATCTTATAATTAGCGTATAGTTATTAAATCAGGAAAAACAATTAATTAACGTGTTTAGATAATAAATGTATTCAAATCTATAGCTTAAATTTAAACTATTATTCATACCCTATATAGTCATCCATTTATTTTAATCGTACCGTTAACTAAAAAGAATTTAACATGTCAAAACTTAGTGACCATCAAATTTATAATACGTTGTTTAAAGCCATACATGAGCATCATCTACTTCCCGATACTCATTTACCAGAAGATGAGCTCGCAAAAAGCTTTAATGTGAGCAGGACACGGATTAGAAAAATATTAGAACAGCTTATACATGAGCGTTTGGTTGTCAGATTGACTAATAGGGGCTGTTTTGTAGAATCTTTAACACCCAAACAAATAAACGATGTTTTTGACGCTCGTAAGATTATTGAAGCAGGCGTTATTGAGCTTTTAAAGTTTCCATTAACATCTGATCAAATTGAACATTTAAATCAGCTTTGTATTTATGAAAACGCGGCGATTAAAGCAAATGATTATAGTCGAGCTAATACTTTATCAGGTGACTTTCATATTGAACTTGCTAAATTGACCAATAACGAGACCTTAATCACCATGGTAAAACAGCTCATTGCACGTACGTCGTTAGCATTGGCTGTCTACAACAAACCAACGACGATGCAATGTGACAATGGCTGTCATCATCATTTGGTCAAATTATTTAAACAAGACAATCAGCAAAGCATTAAAGAATATATGGTTGAGCATTTGAGCAAACTTGAAAACAATTTGAATATACAATCAGATCCTTATAAGACGGTCGACTTCTCAGAGCTTATATCGCGAATCTCTTGAAAACTTAAATGATCTATCTACCTTTTAAAACTAGAATGTTATTTAAATCCCTAATCACAGCTTAACCTTTCAAACCACCCCACCCTAAAGGAGATAGACATGCTATCAGATAAAGAGTTGACAATTGTCAATGAACATTCCAGTTTATACAATGAAGATCTTGCACCGACGCTAGAAGAAAAGCGAAATTGGGGCTGGTTTGAAATTTTTAATATTTGGTCTAATGACGTTCAAAGTCTTTTTGGCTATACATTAGCTGCTTCATTGTTTTTGACTTATGGATTAAGTGGTTGGTGGGTAATGGCTGCAATAATGCTGGCTGGTATCGTTGTGATGTTCATGGTGAATTTAACCGGGCGTCCTGGCGTAAAATACGGCATACCTTTCCCAGTCGTTATTAGAGCAAGTATGGGGATTAAAGGGGCTAACCTTCCAGCGATGCTACGTGCCATTATTGGTATCTTTTGGTACGGCGTACAGACCTATTTTGCATCCACAGCGGTCGCTATATTATTAACAATGATGATAGGTGATTCATCAGGAACATTCTTAGGCTTATCCTCTACAGCTTGGATATCCTTTGTGATTGTTTGGGTTTTCCAAATTATGCTGTTTTGGGCAGGTATTGAACCCATCAAACAGTTTTTGAACTGGGCAGGCCCACTAGTATATGTGGTTATGATAGCGTTAATGGGGGTCGTTTGGTATACGGCAGGCTCTGAATTACTACCTGCAATAAGTACCATATTTAGCGAAAATAACACGTATGAAGGCACAAAGTTTGATGCATTTACCGCTATTGTCGGAACGATGATTGCTTACTTTGCTGCAGTTGTAATCAACTTTGGCGACTTTGCACGATTTGTAAAAAGCGAAAAACAGATGAAACTAGGTAACCTCATAGGGTTACCCTTTAACATGGTCTTCTTCTCTTTTATTGCCCTTATTATCACTGCAGGTACGCTTGTATTATTCGGCGAGCCGTTGACCAATCCATCAGATATTGTTGCCAAGGTTGATGCTTTACCGTTAACCATTGTATCGGCATTGACCTTTTTTGCGGCCACCGTTGGTATTAATATGGTCGCTAACTTTATACCGCCAGCATACGATTTGGCCAATTTATTCCCAAAACAAATTAACTTTAGACGTGGCGGGCTCATCACAGCGATCATAGCCTTCTTCGTTGGCGCATTATGGCTATCCTTTATTAGCCAAGTTGGTATTGTTGGATTTGTTAATATCATTGGTTCAATCATCGCACCATTCTTTGGCATATTGGTGATTGATTATTATATAATTAAGCGTCAAACCCTTGATGTGCAAGCGTTGTTCGACGATTCACCTTCTGGCAAGTACTATTACCAGAACGGCTGGAATATGAAAGGTGTAATTGCCTTTGTTGTTGCAGGCATTGTGTCCGTGATTATTTCATTAACACCATCGCTTACAGCGCTTGAAGGCTTTGGATTTCTTATAGGTGCAGCTTTAGGCGGCTTAATCTATTGGTTGTTAATGCGTAATAAATAAATTATACGTTCTATTAAGAATGCATATAGCAATATAAAGCTATATGCATTTATAGTTAATAAAGCGGTCGATACACTCTATTTTTTATAAAATTGAGTGTTCAGCAGACCCTAATAATACGAATAAAAAACGAGGTGAAAGATGTCTAAGCAAACATTTAAACATGTCACATCAGATTTTGATATGGATAGCTACCCCAGAGATTTAAAAGGTTATGGTAGTAACCCGCCAGATCCCAAATGGCCAGGTGGTGCAAAGATTGCAGTGCAATTTGTATTAAACATCGAAGAAGGTGCTGAAAATAGTGTTATTCATGGTGATGCCCAATCTGAAAAATTCTTATCGGATATTTTAGGGACACCTGCATTTGATAACCGCCACCAATCGATCGAATCAGCTTTCGAATATGGTAGCCGTGTTGGTGTATGGCGTGTGCTTGATACGTTTAAAGAGTTTAACTTTCCTATCACAACTTTTGTCTGCGCGGCTGCGGCCGAAAAAACACCTCATATTATCGATAGAGTTCTAGATGATGGTCACGAAGTGGCAAGTCACGGACTACGCTGGATAACATATCAAAATATGTACCGCGAAACTGAACGTGAACACATTCGTAAAGCCACCGAAATTTTAAAAAAAATGCTAGGGTATCAGCCTTCAGGCTGGTATACCGGTCGTGATAGTCCAAATACGCGTGAATTAGTAGTTGAACAAGGCGGTTATACTTACGACTGCGACTCCTATGCCGACGAATTACCTTATTGGGTGAATGTTAAAACCGAACAAAATAAAGGCGATGTGATTGAAACGGTTAGAAAACCGCATTTGGTTATTCCTTATTCATTAGAAACCAACGATATGCGTTTTGCTTCAAGTCCTGGATATACCAATGCTGAGCCTTTCTATCAATATTTAAAAGATAGCTTCGATACACTTTACGCTGAAGGTGAAATAAATGATGGCGCACAAGTGCCCAAAATGCTGTCGATAGGCCTACACTGTCGTATGATTGGCCGTGCCGGTCGAATCGTTGCGCTTAAAAAGTTCTTAAAATATATCAGTGAAAAGCCAGATGTTTGGGTATGTCGCCGCGATGATATAGCTAAACACTGGTATGAGAACCACCCTGTAACTGAAGATAATATTTCAGACTGGCTTTAAGTTTTAGCTTGAATGTTTACGTCCCTTAATTAATTACCAAAGTAATTTTAAATTTTGTTGAGAGAACTATGTCCCAAAATACGATTGAACCTGGAAAAATTATACTTCCAGATAACCTACCAGATGTACTGCCTGATTTTGTCAAAAGAACCAACGTAGCAGATAGCCGTTTGGGTGCCAAAGTATTGTTTGCTACTGATGATTTTTTTGCCCCTAAGGATCGCTTGATTAAGCCTGAGCCACCCGTTTTTATCGTGAGCAAGTTTGATGATAATGGTAAATGGATGGACGGCTGGGAGACTCGGCGCAAGCGCGGATTGGGTCATGACTACTGCGTGATTCAATTGGCTCGTCCTACGCGAATAATCGGTATAGATATTGACACCAGTCACTTCACTGGAAACTTCCCACCGTCGGCAAGTATCGATGCGATCTATGCACCTGAACTGATGGAAAAAGACGAGGATTCAATTAACTCGCTTACTAAAGACGATTGGGACGATATGTCATGGCGATACTTTATCGGTATGACACCACTAGAAGGTAACTCGCATGAGTTTATCAAACTTGATAAACCGAATGCGACAGACATCGTCACCCATTTACGTTTAAATATCTATCCTGATGGTGGTATTGCCCGTCTTAGAGTGTATGGCTATGTCAGTATCGAAGGAAATGAAACCGAGAATGAAACTGTCGATTTGGTTGCAGCTCGCAACGGCGGCCGTGCCATTGCCTGTAATGATGCTCACTTTGGTGCAGTTGAAAACCTATTACTACCAAATAAAGCACCGAACATGGGCGAAGGCTGGGAAACCAGACGCAGACGTGAACCTGGTAATGACTGGTGTATTATAGCCTTAGGCGGTGCTGGTATCCCTGAATCTATTGAAATTGACACCAATCATTTTAAGGGCAACTATCCAGATAAGGTATCTGTACAAGCTGCTTATGCGCCTACTATGACAGAATCAACTTTGATTACTCAAAGTATGTTTTGGGAGACCCTGTTAGAGCCGCAAAAGACCTCTGCACATAACGTACATACATTTGAAGACTTATGTATGGATAAGCCGATTACTCACATAAGAGTCAACATATTTCCAGATGGTGGTATTAGTCGAGTTCGCTTATATGGTAAGTTTTTAGATCACTTATAAAAAAAAATTTTCCAAAACTATGATTAATGTGTGTTGAGCAGTGAATGAGCTTGCGCTGCACACGTTAAGTAATAACTTATGAGATATTTATGACTACCCTTTTAAAAGCAAAACCGTTAACTAAATCAGCATTCGAACGTTTCGGTACTGTTATTGAACCTTATGACGATTCACAAAAGACGGCTGATAATTGCTTTGAGATTAATAATGGTTATGCCATGCGTCATCATGCTATAGCGACAGCAGGACTAGATGGCGGACAAGTAGGTATGAGTATTTTTTATGCCAAACCACGCTCGCACCCCATTACCCTATCAGTAATGGAGTATCACCCACTTGGTACTCAGGCATTTTTTTCTATGGAAGGTCAAGACTATATAGTAGTGGTGGCTCCAAAAGGTAAAGCGCCTGAGTCTTTAGAAGATTTAAGTGTATTTTATGCCAAATCTAATCAAGGTATCCAATATAACGCTGGCGTGTGGCACCATCCTCTATTAGCACTTAACAAGCCTTCTTCATTTTTGGTGGTTGATAGGATCAATGGTGAAGGTAATAACTGTGTAGAATTAAATATAAGTGATTGGAATGCCATTATAGATTTCGACTAAATTTATATTGCATATTTATTCATCCTATATTTAGATAGCGATTTAGAAAGCCAATAATTATAAAATTATTGGCTTTCTATTGTAATTACCGTACTGCTGTACTAGAATGCTGAAACATAAATATTAACTTATAAAATACACTATCATTTTTTGATTCAGTAGACAATTTTATGCCAAACAACACACTCGCTTTTGATAGCTTATTAAAGCATTTAGCTAATTCATCTGATACCTCTCAGATAGATAAGTTATTATCAGCACTATTGACCGATAAAGAAAAGCAAGACTTAACCAATCGTATTAGAATCTTTGATCTTTTAGAACAAGGCATTCCTCAACGAGATATATCACGGCAATTAGGCGTAGGTATAGCTACCGTATCAAGAGGAGCAAAAGCATTGAATAACATTGATAACTCATCTATTGAAAACTTGCTCGCCACTCATCGTAATAAACATAGCAACAATATTAAGAACAGGCATCTTAAATAGAGTTTTTTAGATATCAAAATTTAATATTTGCTTTATTTTTAAAACATAACTATCAAAACATTCATATGTTCAAACTTTTCAAACCACCCTTTTAAACCGTTCTTTTAAATCAATCTTTTAAACCAATCTTTTAAACCAATCTTTTAAACAATCAGAGCTGGAAGTAAATTATGCCAAACCCGAACACTACCAATCAGCCCAAACCAATTGATATACCGAGCAAGCCTATTCGAATAAAACTTACGCAAGATATAGACTTTTTTGAATTATTTAAACGTATAGAAGCACAGTTCGATACTTGTTATTTACTTGAATCCCTCGGTGAAGAGAGTCATATGTCGCGGCATCACGCCATTGGGTTCTCCCCTATTATGACGATCTCTGCACCAAATCGTAAAACCCTTCGTATCAAAAATAACGTAGAGAATCGTACTGAAGATTTTGATACAAATAATCCTTACCAATTACTACGCAATATAACGCCTCAACATGTTATCGCTCGCGACCAAACAGGCGGATTAGTAGGTTATCTTGGTTACGATAGCGTTAACTTTTTTGAACCCAGTCTTGATGCTCAGTCTAGTGAACATTTTGAAGCATTCAAATTTGGTGTGTATTTAGATGGCCTCACTTTAGATAAAATGACGGGTGAGATTTTTTACTTTTATTATCCCGCGCATCAACAACAAAATCGTATCGAATTAATCAAACAATTGCTTGACAGCCCAATACCTACTTACATATCGCCTCAAGTGGAGTTTTTGGGGGATGGCATGAGCCGCTCAGAACATGCTAAAGCAGTGATGCAGGTTAAACAAGATATTATAGCGGGTCGTATATTTCAGTGCGAAGTAGGTTTTAAATCAACATACAAAATCGTTGGAGAGCATATTCCTATCTATGAAAAACTGCGCCAAGTTAACCCCTCTCCGCATATGTATTATATGAAATTTGGGGAACAGCGAATTATAGGGGCGTCACCAGAATTGTTGTTTAGATTGCGCCAAGGAGAGATGGAAACTTTTCCATTGGCAGGAACCGCTAAGCGAGGCAAAGATGAGGTGGAAGATCGTCAATTGGCCCGTGCACTGTTAAATGATGACAAAGAGATTGCTGAGCATAATATGCTGGTTGATTTGCACCGTAATGATATTGGCCGTGTCGCAAGATTTGGCACAGTCAAGGTGCGTAACTTAATGGATATAAAAAGATATTCTCATGTACAGCATATCTCGTCAGAAATCGTTGGCGTATTACATCCTGACGAAGATATGTTTACTGCTCTTGCGAGCAACTTCCCGGCGGGCACGTTGTCTGGCGCCCCAAAAATTGAAGCGATAAAAATTATTAATGAGCTTGAACCTGATGGTCGCGGTGCATATGGCGGTGCATTAGGTTCATTTAACTTCAATGGTGATTGTATTTTTGCCATACCAATTCGTAGCTTATTTATAGAAGGCGAATTCGCCTATGCACAAACTTGCGGCGGCAATGTATATGATTCTAATCCTGAAGATGAGTATTTAGAAATTCAGCGCAAGCTGTCTGCAATGAAAGTGGTCTTAGATAGCTTTTCAAATACGCATGAATAGATTTAAATTAATAATAATCAAAAATCACGATTTAAACTTATAAATAGATTTAGGTTAGATTCGATCTGCACGGTTGTCTCTATTACTTAATGATTGGCAATCAGCATTTAGTTAGTGAAAACTTTAGGAAACTTTATGAACGTATTAATAATTGATAACTTCGATTCATTCACTTTTAATTTATATCAGTATGTCGGTGAGATATTAAAAACCTCACTAAACAACTCAGAATCAGATTCAGCCTCAGAATCAGAATCAGACTCAGACCCTTTATTGCATAAGAATACAAAAGGTACAAAAAATCAACCTACTCATGGCGTGACGGTTAAACGCAATAATGAAATAAGTATAGAAGATATAAAATCAGAAAACTACGATCGCATCATAATATCACCCGGCCCTGGCTCACCTGATGATCCCGCTTATTTTGGCGTTTGTGCAGATGTGATTAAAGAGCTTGGTCCAACAACGCCCTTGTTAGGGGTATGTCTAGGTATGCAAGGCATCGCGCATGTGTTTGGCGGAGATGTAGTTAAGGCTGGCGTGCCTATGCATGGCAAGACCTCTCCAATTCGTCACGATAATAAAGGTGTCTACCACGGATTACCGCAAGATATTGAGATCATGCGATATCATTCGCTTATGGTCAGAGGAGATACATTGCCTGATTGTTTAGAAGTCACGTCGGTGGTATCAAATGAAGCATTTTATGAGCTTCAGCTCAATGACTGCGTAAAAAATGGTGAAGAGATCATGGGACTACGGCATAAAGACTACCCTATTCAAGGAGTGCAATTTCATCCAGAATCATTTGCAACTGAGGGTGCCAAACAACTTTTATATAATTTTTTAATCCAGCGCTAGATATTTATAGGCTATATTAAAGATGCTTATTAAAGGTTAACTCTTAATTGAATCAGTCCTACATGGAGAACGAATATGATGAATACAGACGCCATAACTATGAGTATGCTTAAGCATCTATGTACTGTATTTGCGATGACTATAGGATTGTTCGTTTATAGTACGTCTTGTAATGCGCTAGCACCTATTGAAAATAACTTCTGGTTTAAAATTGAGGTGGAAGGTCAACGCTTAAACTTATATAAGGGCTGCGATGATGGAGACATATCGTGCAAAGATATGTTGCTCGAATCACCTGATTTAATGAATTTAATTAATCTAAAAGGTTATGATTATAAAAAGCCCAGTACTATTAAATATTATCCTACCACCACACTACATAGCACTTGCAAAGATGGCGTGACCCCATGTGCGTTTCATGGCTATAGCTTTGAAGGTCATGGTGTAAAGGGATTAATGACACATGACGATATAACCATAACTTTTGATTCCATTCATTCATTTAATAATGAACAAATCACTTTACCACTTGTAAACGTAAATAGCTCCGATATAAATTACCAACCTCTAAATAATAGACATAGTTTTATAGATACTTTGTATAACTATTCAGATGAATGGATTAATTCTGGATATAAAGCCATCTTGTATGAAGTTAAGAACATTTACGGTTCTGATGCGGCAAAAGAATTCCAAGACGATCAAATCAATTGGATTATCGAACGTTCACGCAAGTGCGGCGCCAACCAGCAGCATCTTCCGCGCACACAACAGGAAAAAGCGTGTTTTTACCAAGAGACTAAAAAAAGAGATAGTGCTTACTTTCTATGGATTGATTAATAAGTATCGACATATTAAATTTTAAGAGCTCTAATTAAATATTACTTAAATTATGGATTAAATAGTAGTTACATCGCAATTAGGTTTAACCTATTTGACAATCGGATTCTCAATGTTAGTTTCTCTTCCTCTTTAATTACTTCCATTCTATAAAACAGTGTTATATATTGGATTTAGAACACATGAATGAATCTAATAGTTTAAACATAACAATGTCATAATATTATCGATAAAACCTTGGTACTGATTTTGCAGTAGTTAATCAGTATCGTAGTTTTAAATGCGGTTTAAGCAAATATAGACTTTTGAATATTATAAATTTTTAATATATGTGTATAAATTTGAACGTTGGGACGATTTAATAATTGTAAAGCTTATAGTTAAGAATATATTTTACATCTACTTAAAAGGAATTAAACCTATGTCGGGAGAAAGCAAAATAAGTGGTTTAAATAATTCTGGAAGTGATGCCCCATCTCTTAAATTCGATTCTCAACCTAATGAATCATTAAATATAACAAATCAGGCATTTAATGAGCTCCAAGAGAATGACGGTAGTTATCGAGCCGTCGCCGAAAAATTAGGTCATTGGTTAAGCAACACCAATCTAGATGCATTGAATCAATTAAACGATCAAGCGGCTGATGTATTTTATCGTAAAGGGGTCACTTTTACCGTTTACAGCGATGCCAAAAACATCGAGCGCATGATACCTTTTGACATTATTCCACGTGTTATTCCCTATAGCGAATGGCAAACTGTTGAAGCAGGTTGTAAACAGCGCATTACGGCATTAAATAAATTCCTTGATGACATATACCATGAACAAAATATTCTAAAAGAAGGTATCGTTCCCTCAAACTATGTATATGCAAGCGGCTGCTATGAACCATGGATGATGAATATTAACCTCGCCAAACCAGTGTATTCGCATATAAGTGGTATAGACTTGATACGAGATGAAGAGGGTACATTTTGTGTATTAGAAGACAATCTACGTACCCCATCAGGCGTTTCATATATGCTTGAGAGTCGTAATATATCCAAAATGCTATTACCAGATGTCTATAATGACATGTCTATTTTAGATATTGAAGATTATCCCCAGCGTTTAAAAGCTTGTCTTTCAAGCTCATCAATTAAATATGATCCTCAGATAGTTATATTAACCCCAGGTCGTTTTAATAGTGCTTACTATGAACATGCTTTTCTAGCCCAAGCAATGCATGTGCCTTTGGTACATGGATACGATTTATTGGTGGAAGATGGCAAAGTATACATGCAAGGTATACGCGGTAAAGTTCAGGTCGATATTATTTATCGGCGTATTGATGACCCTTTCATAGACCCTTTAGGCTTTAAATCTGACTCAATCTTAGGAGTTTCTGGTTTAATGAGTGCCTATCGTGCGGGTAATGTCGTGATAGTAAATGCACCCGGAACTGGTGTTGCAGATGATAAAAGTATATATCCGTTCGTGCCTGATATGATTGAATATTATCTTGGCGAAAAACCTATCCTACCCAACGTAAAAACCTACCAATGCCGCAAACCTGAAGAACTAGACTATGTTCTAAATAACTTAGAGAGTCTAGTCGTTAAAGAGACTCAAGGCTCAGGTGGTTATGGTATGTTAATCGGTCCAAGTGCTACCCAAAAAGAAATAGAAGCCTATCGCTTGCGATTGATGGATAACCCTGCGGGGTTTATCGCTCAGCCTACCATATCGTTGTCAACCAATCCCACAACCGTTAATGATGGTATTGCTATAAGACATATTGATTTGCGTCCATTTGTATTAAGTCATGGTGATGGTAGCGTTGACATTGTACCTGGTGGATTAACACGAGTTGCTATGAATGAAGGCTCACTAGTGGTTAACTCTTCGCAAGGCGGTGGTATTAAGGATACTTGGGTAGTTGACGATACTAATAAAGATACCGATCCCTATAACAATAGCTTTAGAGATGCCAATCAGCAAACTATGCAGGGCACCTTAAATTCAATTGTTGCGCGTCATAACTATTATGCCGACAAGTCTCATCCCGTAGAAGTTGGTTATGAAAATCTTGATGCAGCGCCAATGATACTACTGTTATCAACGGCCAATTATTTGGTATGGTTAGGTAGATTTAGTGAGCGTCTTCATTACTATGATAGCCTAATGAATAAGGTATTAAAGGAGGAATATGACATAAGCGAACTCAATCATATTGTTCATTCGTTAGGTATTGGCATCGATTATATGGATGATAATTGTGATACTGATAATATTAAAATAAAACCCATTGTATTATCCATATTACAAGACTTAGAAACAAACAAAATACCTAGTGTTATCGAATCTATCGAAACCAATGTTCAAGAAGCTAAAGGTGTACTTGGTAAAGATACTGCCGAGCTTTATAACTTAATCAAGCGTTTATCGAGTGCAGGTACATATCGCGCAGCGACGCTTCAACTTGAAGCGTGTAACGCTGCGATGATGCAAGAGCACTTTAAGGTTAAAACCTTTTGGCAACTTGGACGACAGTTTGAAGTATTAGAGCGTGCTATTTTATTAAATGAAAACGCTGAGCAATCAAGTTTAGAATTCAAGAAATGGGTTAATGAGTTGCCTGAGAATACAAGATGGCGCGAGCTGATTCGACTTACTAACCAACTTATAAAATCTCAATCTTATGATGACTATGTATTATTGAGTCAGGAGTTTAATACCATATTGCAACAAGGAGTGTAATTCATGAAACTACAAATCAGTCATCAAACTAATTATTTTTATGATGAACTCGCTCAGCGTAGTGTTCAATACATTAGAATGACTCCAATGCGAATTTCTCATCAAAAAGTACATAACTGGCAGGTAATGTTACCTAAACTTGCTACGACTCAAGAGGATGGCTTTGGCAATATTTGGCTAACCCTGAGTCGTAACGAAGCACACAATAACTTACAGATGCAAGCTTCTGGTGTGGTAGAGATTGATTTAGAAACTGAACGTCTTGAAGATACGGGTAATGTACCCTATCAGTTATTTACGGTACAAAGCCCATTAACAGTGTGCTCAGAACAAATGCGTGAATTTGCAAATTCTTATCTAGAAGAAGTATCTGTCGATAATCTCAAAAAATTCTCAAAGGCACTACTTGATTATATGCCCTATACCAAATATGTGACGCATGTAGGAACAACGGCAGCCGAAAGTTTTGAGATAAAAGCAGGAGTGTGTCAAGACCATACCCATGTGTTTTTAGCTTGCCTTCGAGATAAATTAATACCCGCGCGCTATGTGTCGGGCTATCTGTATGACGATACCGATAATCATATGGCAAGTCATGCTTGGGCTGAAGCATACTTAGACGGATATTGGTACACATTTGATATCTCAAATCAGCTATATAAACCCAGCTCTCATGTGTATGTAGCTATCGGACGAGACTACCTTGATGCTGCGCCAGTGCGTGGCGTACGCATGGGTGGTGGTTACGAAAATCTTTATAGCCAAGTCGTAGTTAATCGTTTGGATTAATCGCTTATAATTGAGGTTGTATGTGGTAGTTTTTAAGTCATTTCATTTTTAATAATTCTTATACAAATTAACAAATGTTAGGTGGTATCATGCGCTACTTTTTATCAGAATAATTTATCGTTTAATACTATTCAATCTATTATAGATTTAGGTAGCTATTAATGAATAGAGTATTTTGACTTACCTCATAACCCCTTTTCAATTTTAAATATTGATTTAACTTAGGAACTTTAATGACCTATTGTGCAGCCTTAAGACTCAAAGATGGCATGGTATTCGCCAGCGATACACGCACCAATGCTGGCGTCGATCATATTTCGTCCTTTCGTAAACTTTATACCTTTGGTATCGATGGTGAACGCAGTATCGTTATTCAAACTGCGGGCAGCTTAGCGACCTCTCAAGCGGTATTTAAAAGATTGCAAAATGCTATCGATCAGCGCTCAGAAACCAATTTATTAACTGCCTTAACGATGTTCGATGCGGCCGAAATAGTTGGTGAACTGGTACGCGATGTAATCACTAAGGCGCAAAACGTCGCCAATGATTCTGTTAGTGGCACCTTTGCCAGTACGTTTATGCTGGGTGGTCAAATTAAAGGACAAGAAGCCGAACTGTATATGATATACCCCGAAGGTAATTGTATTCGGGCGTCTAAAGATACGCCGTTTTTTCAGCTGGGTGAAAGTAAATATGGTAAACCGATACTGGACAGATCGGTTAATTACGATATTGAATTAGAGCATGCTGCCCAAGCCATGATGTTATCTTTTGATTCAACTATACGCTCTAATTTGTCGGTAGGTATGCCGATTGATATGGTTATTTATCATAACGATAGTTTGAAACTGCCGACCATACGCCGTATTAGTGAAGATGATGAGTATTATTGCGACCTAAGCAAACGATGGTCTGATGCCTTATTAAATACTTTATTATCACTGCCGGACTACCCAGAGGGCTATTGGGATCAAAATTAATAAGATGATAAATATTTATTAGACCAAACTTTTATATATATAAGAGCTTTTTTACGACAAATCTTATTGTTATATTTATCTTAACAAATCCGTTCAAACCATAATGCATAAACTTCATAATCATGAGTGTTACCAAATCTTGAAGTAAAAAGTTTAGCGTGTTTAACTAATATGAGTTATTTTCAGAAAAAGTTTAATTATTAATACGCTGTAAAAAGGCTCTGGTTCTTGGATGTTCCGACTCTGCAAAAAGCTGCTGTGGAGGCCCTACTTCAACCACATAGCCATCTTCCATAAGCATGACGATATCTGCCACATCACGCGCGAAAGTTATCTCATGCGTGACCACAACCATTGTCCATCCTTCAGATGCCAATTGCTGCATAGTCTTTAATACTTCTTGAACCAATTCTGGATCTAAGGCAGAGGTTGGCTCATCGAATAGTAATAAATCAGGCTCTATGGCAAGCGCACGCGCTATACCCACACGCTGCTGCTGCCCGCCTGACAGTTGAAACGGATATAATTCTACTTTATCTGATAATCCTACCTTGTCCAATAGTTTTAACGCTTTCTCACGGCTTTCAGTTTTGTTCATACCTTGGGCCACAACTGGACCTAGCATTAAGTTTTCAAGTGCAGTTTTATGAGGGAATAAGTTATAAGACTGAAATACCATGCCTGATTTCTTTTTAAGGTCACGCATACGCTGCTTTGAGACTTTTTCAGCAAAGTCAACTATTAAGCTGCCATCTGTGAATTCTATAATACCTTTTTCAGGCACTTCCAAACCATTTAAACAGCGTAGGAAGGTGGTTTTACCAGATCCTGATGGACCCAATATAACAACAACACTCCCCTTTTCTACTTCAAGATCAATACCTTTAAGAACTTCATTATCTCCAAAGGCTTTATGAATATTGGATATTTTAATCATTCTTGTATCCTGATAACGCAATCCTAGTTATGGTTTATTTGGCTATTTAGCAATATAGCGATCAAGTCTTTTTTCTAATCTTCCTTGCAGCGAGCTTAAAGCCAAACAAATGACCCAATAAATAACAGCAGCTTCGGTATAAACCAGCATAAATTCATAATTTCGCGCTGTGATAATTTGGGCTTGCTTAAATAGCTCCGTTACCAAAATTAATGAGGCGAGAGAAGTGTCTTTGACCAATGAAATAAACGTATTCGATAAAGGCGGTACTGAGACTCTCAGCGCTTGTGGCAATATTACATGACGAAATGTTTGAAGGTAGCTTAAACCAACCGTTGAACCTGCTTCCCATTGTCCTTTAGGAATAGATAGAATTGACGCACGAACAGTTTCAGAAGCATAAGCACCGATGTTTAAAGAAAATGCAATAATTGCCGCTGGAAATGGTTCGAATTTGACCCCAATACTTGGTAAACCATAAAATATGATGAATAACTGAACCAACATCGGTGTACCACGGATAGCCGATACATACGCGCGCGCTATATAATAAGCGATTTTGTGCCACAGAGCATTGCGAGGTACGATGCGAATGAGCGCTACAACAAGCGCTATTCCCATTCCAATCATAAAAGACGCTATCGCTAGCGGAATCGAATAGTATATAGCGCCTTTTAACATTGGCCAGAATGAATCTATAACAATCTGAGCCCGATTGGGTGTCATGAATGGCAAGACTGCCAGAAGATTCTTTAATGCTTCTATAACAGATGCGATCATCTCTTACTTATATCCTCACCGAAGAATTGTTTGCCAAGCTCGGTTAATGTACCATCTTCATGAAGCTCTTTCATCGCCGCATCAACTTTGGCAAGTGCTTTATCATTACCTTTCAACATCACGATACCAGAGCCCGTCTTTTCTTCAGCAGGTGCGACAAGCTTTACTTCTAAGTCGCTATCTGGAAATTTGTTAAGGTAATCAAGAATGGCTAAATGATCATTTAAGGTCACATCGGCACGGCCTTGTTTCACCAACTCAATTGCTTGCGCCATGCCATCTACAGGTACAACTTCTGCTTCATATTTTTCAGCCATTTCACCATAATTACTACTTAATGATTGAGCAGATTTTAACCCTTTTAACGACTCCCAAGCGTTATATCGACTGTCTGACTTAGGTGCCAATACCGCTGCACCAGACCAATTATAAGGTTCGGCGATATCATATTTGGCTTGACGCTCAGGTGTAGTGAGCGCAACTTGGTTGGCTACCATATCAAAACGCCCAGCGTCCAATCCAGCTAACATCGCATCCCATTGGGTTTCTTTAAAATCAACAGTGACTCCAAGTTTGTCTGCTAAGGCGCGTGTCACTTCAACGTCGTACCCTGTAAGTTTGTTGTCTTCATCATGATAAGTATAAGGTGGGTATGTACCCTCAGTGCCAACATTGATCGTACCCCCATTGTTTATACGACTTAGAAGATCTGATCCTGTAGCTGACTCATCTGCTGAATCACTATCAGTTGTGGCCGATTGATTACAAGCAGCTACTAATATAGCAGTGGCAGCAACGACTGAAAAATTTTTAAAAGTCTTAAAGCGCATAAGTATTCCTTATATATCTAAATAATAAAATTTTTAGCTTTATATCATAAAGATAATTATCTTCCAAAATCTAGATTACCAAAACAATATTCAAGATAGAAATGTTTAATAGAAGCTATGCTTTAAATAGCAATGTTTAATAAAAGCTACATTTTAAATAGCTATGTGCTATTGAATAGTTCTTGAATGTAACTAATCTACCTATTCTAGGTCACTACGTTTAATATGTCACTCCTGCGACTAATAATCACATCAATATCAATACATATGACATCACATAAAAATGTCTATATGAAGAAAGTTTCAGTTACCTACTATATAAAAAATAGTTATTAACTGTATAAACATATCATTATAATAAGTCTTTAGTTTTTTGAATACTTTCAAGGTTTTAGATTTAATGATTAGTTTGTTTGATATGTTTAAAATAGGTATTGGACCTTCAAGCTCTCATACTATGGGGCCGATGGTTGCTGCTGGCATGTTTATAGATGCTGTTCAATCGGATTATAATTTGTCTGAGGTTAGCCGTGTTCAAATTGACTTATATGGATCATTAGCGTCGACAGGTGCAGGTCATGCTACAGATACCGCTTGTATATTAGGGCTGATTGGGTTTAAAGCCAATAGTATTGATACCAATAAAGTAAACGAGTATTTAGCTGCTCCTCTAAACAAACAGACCCTCAATTTCGCTGGACTGCATGATATCTTTTTTGATTACGATACTGATATCGTATGGCACCCGCAAACAAGCTTGCCGCATCATCCTAATGGACTGCGTTTTTCGGCTTATAATTCTGATAAGCTCATAGCTTCCAAAATTTATTATTCAATCGGTGGTGGATTCGTTGCTACCGAATACGAATATAATGGATCCAACGAATTTGACGACAGGGTAACGAGTACCGACAAAGTACCCAACCCAATTAGCAAAAAAAGTGGCCACGAAGCAGACAGTGTTGCAATCACAGACGATAGTAATGCTCCCTACCCATTTAACAATGCCTCTGAGTTACTTACCTTATGTGAGAGTCATGGGTTAAACATAAGCGACATAATGATGGCGAATGAATTAACTTTACGAGATGAATCTACAATTAACCAATATTTAGATGATGTATGGGAAGTTATGCAAACTTGCGTTAAAAATGGGTGCAGTAGCGAAGGCATTTTACCCGGGGGATTAAACGTTAAACGTAGAGCAAAAATGTTGTACACGCAACTACTTGATGAGCTGCAAAACCCGACCAATAACACAGATAAATTAATGGCTATGGATTGGGTAGATTTGTTTGCTTTGGCCGTGAATGAAGAAAACGCAAATGGTGGACGAGTTGTCACCGCACCGACTAATGGCGCCGCTGGCATTATTCCAGCAGTATTGCATTATTATAGAGACTTCTTGAACCACTATACTATAAAAGGGGTGCGTGAGTTTCTGCTCACAGCTGCTGCAATCGGAACCATCATTAAACAAAATGCGTCGATATCTGGGGCTGAAGTCGGCTGTCAAGGCGAAGTCGGTTCTGCTTGTGCAATGGCCGCAGCTGGTTTGGCTCACGTTATAGGATTAACCCCTGCACAATGTGCTAATGCAGCCGAGATAGGTATAGAACACAATTTGGGTTTAACTTGTGACCCGATAGGCGGGCTGGTTCAAATACCTTGTATCGAACGTAATGCAATGGGCGCAGTCAAAGCTATAAATGCAGCACGATTAGCCAGTCGCGGCGATGGGCAACATCATGTATCTCTTGATAAAGCCATAGCAACGATGAAAGCCACTGGCGCCGATATGATGGATAAGTATAAAGAAACTGCAAAAGGAGGATTGGCCATTCACGCTCTAGATTCAAAAGATGGACGCATCGATGTCGTAGAAGTTGGTGTGGGTTATCCACAGTGTTAGGTTGTTAATAAATCAATTGGTTAGTAGTTAGATACTAAATATAGCATTTGTAGTAATTTATAATCTATACAAAAAAAGACCAACTCAATAAAGTTGGTCTTTTAGATTATTCGCTAATTAATATAAACTAAAGTACTAGCCATTATTAGAACGGCGAGCGGGACGACCTTCGCCTGAACGAGACGATCCGCCTCGGCGTTGACCCGCTGGTTTAGCTGCTGCAGCTCCTGGCTTACCATTACCACCAAAGCGACGACCACTAGGCTTACCACTTGGACGGCCAGCGCCTGCACCACCAGAATTATTATTAGACTTACCACGATAGCCACCACCACCGTTTCCGCCTCGGCGATTGTTTGCACCAGAATCACCACGGCGATTGCCGCCACGGCCACGTTTCGGAGCTGTACCAACTTTTAAATCTTTGGTATTTTTCTTAGGCTCCATACCTTCGATCTCTTCAACAGACATGGTACGTTTTAAATAACGATTGATGGCGTCAAGTTGTGGACGGTCATCAATGCTACATATGTTTATTGCGATACCTGTACGACCAGCACGACCACTACGACCAATACGATGCACGTAGTCTTCTGTTTGGCGTGGAAGATCGTAGTTAAATACATGAGTTATACCACTCACATCAATACCACGCGCAGCCACATCAGTCGCTACCAATATAGTGATTTTACCCGCTTTCACGTCATTTATTATACGAGTACGTTTTGACTGAGGTAGATCACCGTGTAAGAAACTGGCTTTATGACCTTGCTCTTTAAGACTCTTAGCTAACGTCTCACAGCTACGTTTAGTCGCCGCAAATACGATGGCTTGATTAACGTCTTTTTGGGTCAATAACTTATCTAATAGACGGTTTTTATGATTAAAATCATCTGCGTAGTACACTGATTCATCAATGTGTTTGGTTTCCGCTTTAATTGATACGTTTTCAGGGTTATTGGTGAAGCTTGCTGCAATTTTGCCAACAGGACCATCCCAAGTGGCTGAACACATAATGGTTTGACGGCTATTAGGTGCAGCTTTCATAACTTTTTCAATATCGTCAGCAAAGCCCATATCTAACATGCGATCAGCTTCATCAAGAATCAATAGCTCAAGTTGAGATAAGTCGATACGACCCGAATTCATGTGATCAATGAAACGACCAGGGGTGGCAATAATAACTTGTACACCTTTATTTAGTGCGCGAATTTGACCACCGTAAGGTGCACCGCCCACTAAAGGAACACTGAATATATTGCGAGTTTTTGAACTATATTGACGTACGCTATCACTAACTTGGTTTGCAAGCTCACGTGTAGGTGTCAAGATTACGGTATGCACTACTTTATTAGTCGCTTTATCACGAATAATTTTATCTAGCATTGGTAGTACAAATGCTGCCGTTTTACCACTACCCGTTTGTGCAGACAATAGTAAGTCACGGCCTTTAAGTGCTGGCGGGATAGATTGTGCTTGAATAGGTGTAGGATGCTCATAGCCGCTTGCATTAAGCGCTTCTAATAGTTCAGGCGCTAAATCAAGGTCACTGAATGAAACTTTATCTTCAGTTGCTACGTTGGTGTTAGGATGGGTTTTATCGTTCAAATCTTGAGTAGTTACGACACCGTCAATTTCGTTTGCGGCATTATTTAGTACATTTTCTAGCTTAGACATATATGTGTATCCAATAAATTACTGCCACTACTTATTCGGCCGATGCTGAAGGCCAGTAGTTTACAGTTAAAGTTTTTAGGTACAACACAGATAAGCGTTTGAAAATATGTACATCCAATGTACATATCAATAACGTATTTTGATGGTTGTTACCGTGAATCGTTAGCAATGATAACTTTAATATTTAAACAAATATCAAGAAGTTATAGTAAAGGCTAACGGCAAAATCATCGGCAACAATTATAAAAGGTGTCTTCTCCAGACGACAATTGCGGGCGATGTTATCAATCAGCAGGCGCGCATTATAGCACAACTATATGATTTAGGGGGATTATTTAAAATTTATTCAAATAATCCCCCTATTTAGATTTTATACCTATAAAAGATTTAATTCTTATTAAATAACTTTTATGATTATCCAACCGTTTAGTATAGAAAATTTTAATAAGAGTTTTAGAATGCTATACAACTAATAGCATTCTAGAGTCTTAACATAGAATTTAATGTGAACTGATAGGTTGAAGCTCAAGCTCTACAGCACGTTTGACAGCTGAACGTTCAGCTATTTGCTTTGCCCATCTCTGTAGATTGGAATAACTAGAGGCGTTTAGGAATTCTGCACTGTTATTATATAACTCATCTAGTACCAGTCTGCCATACCAAGGCCATATCAACATATCCGCGATAGTATAATTTTGTTCGCCATTACCTATCATATACTCGGAATTTGCCAAATGTTTATCAAGTACATCTAATTGTCTTTTGGTTTCCATAGTGAATCTATCTATTGGGTACTGCATTGGATAAGGTGCATAATTATAAAAATGACCAAAGCCGCCGCCTACATAGGGCGCACTACCCATTTGCCACATTATCCAACTCAAGCACGAGGCACGTAATTGTGGTTCAGCCGACATTGACGGTATAAAGCACTCAAACTTCTCTGCTAAATACATCAAAATTGCGCCCGATTCGAACACCTTAACTGGTGAGTTTTCAACGCTATAAACAACCAATGCTGGAATTTTAGAGTTTGGGTTGATGTCAACAAAGTCTGAACCAAACTGATCGCCGTCCATAATATTTATTTGATAGGCATCATATTTTGCTTCTTCAATGCCCAATTCAGCCAGTTCTTCTAGCAGAATATTGACTTTAATTCCATTAGGGGTGTTTAGCGAATAAAGCTGTAACGGCTTATCTTTAATATTCCCTATAGGTAACGTTTGTTGATGCCTTGCCCCCGCAGTAGGTTTATTAGTATTGGCAAACTTGCCACCATTTTGAACCGGTTGCCAAACCTTTGGCGGCGTATAGTCGGTGTTATTAGTAGTGGTTTGATTGGATGGCTTATCTGAAGAAGTATTATTCATATTTGGTCCTAATCATTCTGATTATTTATTAGTGCTACTATTATAGGATGATAGTCTATCAATACATTAAAAGCAGTACTGTAAATTAAATCAGTCGTTATGAATGATTAATAATAATAGTCAAACTAGAACTTAGATTATATTGATTAACTTTTAAGCAAGGGATTGAAATGAATGGATAACTATATAAAGGCGCTATTATCGCATTATTTACCTGATATTGATGAGCAAGATAGCACTAAACTCATTGAGTCAATCAATCAATTTACTACAATTCAACACACTAAGTTCGAAAAGAACCAACGTATATATAGCAAAGGTCAAACTGTAAAAAGTATGTTCTTACTTAAGACAGGTCTAGCGCGGGTTTATGACCATTCTGATAGTCAATCTAATAACCTTGAGGTTAATCTGCGGCTTTTATGTGATGATTCGTTAGTTCTACCTATCTATGTCGTTTCACAATACTGGCAACTCGGTAGAAGCACGCAACCCCTTATAATAGCCTCAGAAACTGCGGAAGCCGTTACAGATTGTAACGGCTATCTAATACCTTTCAAAGCTTTCGATCAATTAGGGGAATGGCAATATAGATTGAAACTGGAAATGACCATTCGTCATTATCGTTCAATGGAAGAACGTCTTAGAATGTTGCAATTACTAACGGCATATCAACGCTATGAGACCTTTTTGAATACTGCACCGACAAAGATCATTGAGCAAATGCCAAGCTTACATATTGCCTCTTATTTGGGTATAAAGCCTGAAACACTTAGTCGAATAAAACGTCAATATAAAGCAAGTGACCAAAACCATCGGGGCTAAATTATCTGATACCATGAACGCGACTTGATATATATCAATGCATTCACTAAAGGCACACCTTATAATCCCTAATACATAAAATAATAATTAATAAGGTAGTGACTAAACATGGCAAACTTTATACAACCAATAATTGGAATGGTGAGCGTTACAGCTGGTGTGTGGGGATATATGTACATCAAACGTTTAGACTACCTCAATAAACATAACTTAGACCCACAATCAATTAATACACCTGAAAAAGTAAATTCTGTATTACCCGACGCTATTAATTACCCATCGAATAATTTAAAAAATCTGTTTGAAATGCCTGTTTTATTTTATGTGCTATGTTTGGCGTCTGAGCTGTATCGTACTCAAGATTTACTATCCACTCATGATTGGATGATCAAGTTGGCTTGGGCTTTTGTCATCCTTAGAGGGTTGCATAGCGTAGTGCAATGTACCTACAACAAAATCATGCAGCGCTTCACGCTATATTTTTTATCTTGTATTATTTTATGGGTGATGGCGGTTAAAGTGGCTATGCTGGCTTGGTCTTAGTCTAATGAGAAATGATAATTTCTAAATCAAATCAGTAAGGTTCCTTAGTAAAGATAGCGTTTACATACAGTACTAAAGATAAAGACAAACCCAATTAAATAATTTGACCCTACATCTTTATTAACAAAGTTTTAATGCTATGATTAGTTAAAACAAGATTAAGGATAATCTATCGTGACAAGTTTTCAATTTGAAACCACAAATGGCACCTACCCCGTTAATGTAAATATTAGCGAACCGTCTACAGATTTCATTGATGATTCTAGTTCTAAAAATAACAACGCTAAAAAAAACAGTGCTGACCATAGCACTGACAACCAAGCACCACAAACAACCCTCATTATGCTTAATGCGCTGGGTGTAACCATAAAAAAGTATGACAAGCTTATTAAAGGTTTGACTAAAAAAGGGTTTACCGTTATCTATGCCGATTATCCAAATTGTGGTGAAAATAAGCCACATATAAAACGAGGCATTGATTACGGCTACGATGAACTTGTGAATTATTTTGTTCATCAGTTAGTGGAAAAAGCCAAGGCGCATACGCCAAATAACGATATTGTTCTAGTGGGCCATAGCTTAGGCGGACATCTTGGTACTATTTATTCAGCCATCCACAATGTACCGATTATAGGCATCGCCTGTGGTAGTACCCATTACAAAAGCTGGCGGGGTCGTGGACGTATTAGAATACTGTCGGCGGTTGCCGTTATTCAAGCTTTGATAAGACTTTACGAGTTTCTGCCAGGTAATAAGATAGGTTTGGGAGAACGAGAAGCCAAAACAATGATGCACAACTGGTGCAGAATCTCTCTTACAAACAAATTTGATTTTATAACGAATAAAATGGACAGTGCAAAAGGCCTTGGTTTATATATCAATATACTTGGCGATGACTTTGCGCCATTGAAAGCAACCCAAAAACTTGCCGATCTTTGTGCCACTTCTAAGATTGTTAGAGTAAAGCTTGATGACAATCTTAAAGGCAATCCGCATGGCATTTGGGTTAAAAGACCAGACAAAGTGATAGAGGCTATTTGCGATAATTTAAACTCAATAAATAATTAGACCACTTAATCACCAGCACTTAATAACCAACACTAAATACCAATCAAAAGTTCAAATTTACTAACATTAACACTAAATAGTACCCATAGACTTAATGATAATATAAGCCCGAAGTTATTAACCCTTGACTAAAACAAAAGAAAAGAGCTAAATCTTAGGCTTTATTATGTCTGCTAATCTAACAACAGAACGCTCTACAACTAAAGAGACTAACCCTAACTTCACCCTTACACCTGCACAAGCTAAGTTTCTGCCGTATGTACTAGCGGTCGCCCTGTTTATGCAAATTCTGGATGCAACTATCCTTAATACCGCATTACCTGAAATGGCTAAGGCATTGGGCGAATCTCCCTTAAAGATGCAATGGTCGGTGATTAGCTATGCGCTGACCTTGGCAATATTTATACCGATAAGTGGCTTCTTAGCAGACAAATATGGTACCCGCAAAGTATTTTTGGGTGCTATTGTTATATTTAGTATTGGCTCAATACTATGTGCCCTGTCCCCTACTTTAGATATATTAGTAGCTTCAAGAGTCGTGCAAGGTATTGGCGGCGCTATGATGACGCCTGTTGCCCGCTTAATTTTAGTTAAGTCATTTCCGCGTAATCGCTTATTAACAGTTATGAATTTTGCGGTTATCCCAGCGCTGATTGCACCTTTGCTTGGGCCTTTGGTAGGTGGGTATATTGTAGAGTATGCAAGTTGGCAATGGATATTTCTTATTAATATTCCAATGGGGTTACTTGGCCTTGTTATCGGTTATAAATTAATACCTGACATTAGAGAAGAAGCCGGCAAGCTTGATTGGTTAGGTTTCGTACTATTTGCGGTTGCTGCTGCTATTTTGACACTAGCGGTTGAATTTTTATCGCAACCCGGTAAGGCTGTAGAGGGTTTAATGATGTTTGGCATCGCTCTACTTCTACTATTTATATATGTAAGACATGCTCGCAAAGCTCCAAACCCTCTATTCCCTTTATCTTTATTTAATATAAGAACATTTAGAATAGGCATCACTGGAAATCTGTTTACGCGTTTAGGCATCAGCGCCGTTCCATACCTATTACCCCTGTTATTCCAAGTTGCTTTCAAATATACGCCTTCACAAGCTGGGTGGCTGCTTACCCCTATTGCTATTGGCGCTATGGGAATCAAGCCTTGGGTGAGTAAAATCATTCAGCGCTTTACCTATCGGAAGGTATTGGTAGCTAATACGATCATTTTGGGGCTGTTAATTATTATGCTGGCTCAGCTTAATGAATCTGTACCTTGGTATTTTATTGCGCCACTTTTAGTTATTATGGGTGGGTGCAACTCTATGCAGTTTAGTGCCATGAATACCATAACCATAGGTGATTTAGACGGACCACAAACCAGTAGCGGAAATAGCCTGATGGCCGTAAACCAGCAATTAGCCATTAGTTTTGGTATTGCCTTTGGCGCGGCGGTATTAACCGTATTTAGTGATCGATTAAACTTTGATGTCATTCAAGCTTTTAATGCGACTTATTATGTGCTTGGTATATTGACGGTAATATCAGGATTGTCTTTCTTAAGACTAAAACCTGAGGATGGTCGCGGGCTATATTAGGTACATATATGCTTATATTTATTCGATGTATAATCAAATAAATTAAAGCTTATTGTCTTTATCGATTGTGATACGAACTTTTGGTTTCAAAGGATCTGAGAAATGTAAAATTAAAAATCCCACTAGGGATAAAATGATGGCGATTTCATAGCGCTGATAAGCTACTGTAATGCCAATGGCCGCTGTATTCCATAAACTTGCAGCAGTCGCTGTACCACGCGGCCCATCCTCGCTTTTGAAAATAGCACCCCCACCGATAAAGCCCATACCTGAGATTACCGCATACATAATTCGAGCTTCAGCATCTGCTTGATACACCTCCAAAGCCACTAACATAAATGCACATGATGCAATTGTAACTAAAGGAAATGTGCGTAGCCCTGCTCCACTGTCTTTCATTTCACGGTTTAGCGCGATAGGTAGCGATAGCACAAATGCGATGCCCAATTGAATTAAATGAAACTGTAATAATTCAAGATTAATATTAAATCCAGTCATTAAACTACCTCCCTACCTCAAACTCTATGAGTTATCCTTGTCAAAACTAAAGCATAAATTTTAATATTATTTTTATACAGCTTATCATCATATCGGTACTATCAAGTACATGCAGTTATTCAATACAAATGGTTAAGTGAAATCATGATATACGTTGGAATAAACTGACACTTGTGGCATATTTTGAGTGTAAAGAGTTTATTTATCTATAAAACTATTTTATGTCATTTATACAATCATTGTCGCAAATTTTGTACTGGTTTAAATAGTTACGATATGTTCGTTTCTAGATTTATAGTTTAATAATTTAACCTTATTCTATTTTATTTGCTTAGGCTATTTATTCTTTTATTCTTAATGACTTTGATTCACTCGATTGATCAACGCCTCTGCTGATTCGACACGTTCTGAATAGCGATCTACAAGATATTCAGCGTGGTCTCTTGTTAGTAAAGTAAAGCGCATTAACTCTTCAAGCACATCCACCACCCGTAGATAATATCCTGATTGCTTCATACGTTTAGTTGTATTGCCCTCACCGTCTATCACATCTTCGAATTCAAGGAAGGCTTTGGGTACTGAGGACTGATTCGGGATGGTTAACATACGCATCCACCGCCCTAAGATACGCAGCTGATTGACCGTATTAAAAGACTGCGACCCACCATTGACTTGCATGACAGCTAACGTCTTACCTTGAGTGGGCCGAACCGCGCCCAATGATAGAGGTATCCAATCAATTTGAGTTTTCATAATTCCTGTCATCGCACCGTGGCGCTCTGGTGAACACCACACCATGCCATCATTCCACTGTACTAATTCTCTAAGTTCAGCAACCTTAGGGTGACTCGCATCTTCACTGTCGGCTAACGGCAGACCTTGTGGATCGAATATTCGAACCTCGGCGCCCATAGCTTTGAGTATCCGTGCACATTCTTCAATCAGAAGCCTACTGTATGAGACCTCACGTAACGAGCCATATAAAAGTAAAAACTTGGGAGAATGTGTTGAAAGTTGCGTTTTAAAATCACGGCTATTCGGTATCTTGAAATGATGACCTTCGATATTTGGTAAATCGACAAGGTTGTTATCAATATCAATTTTATTTTGAGATTTTGTCATATTTTTATCAGTTACAATTAATTGTAGTAAAGTTTAATATTACTCATGATATTTAAAATACATTGAGAGTTTTTCATCTAATGTAATCTACTCATTACAAAATATTTGCTTAGGCTATTTATTAAAATTTATTGTAATTGGCTTTATTACGTCTTAATCAAATTTTCTAAAGCTATTTTACGATCCTGTTTTAGTAACGATGCCACTTTCATTAGCTGTTCTACCCTATCTTCTATAGTGCGAATCGTGTTTTGAAAATTGATTTGGGTTTGCAGTGCATCTTGTGTGTCTTTTGAGGGGTCAGTCAAACCCCAATGTAGTTTAGTCAAATTTGACAAGTCACCAAGCCATAATGGACACGCCTCGCCAGCAGCATTATCACACACAGTAATCAGCACATCTGGTTCAAAACCTTGCATATATTCAGCATCTTCCCAAGAGTTACTTGTTAATCCATCAATTGAATAGCCGCCCTCTTTCAAATATTTAAGCGTTAAAGGATGCACCTCTCCTACCGGTGTACTACCTGCACTTTTCGCAATTAATAACGATTCAGTGTTTCTATTTAGTTTACTTTGAGGCATGTCGCTTGTTGCCTTATGCTTTCGGTCTGAATGCTCTTGTGTGTTGGTCTTAACCTTCGCTGCCATTTGATTGGTTATGGCTTCACACAGTATGCTTCTGCAGCGGTTATGCGTACAGATATATAAGATTTTTAATGGTTGCATCGCTACTCCTAATGAATTGAATACCTATAAAACTCTAATGAATGTCTATTAAATGCTTATAGAATGCCTAAAGATCCCAAACAGGTAAGATTAACTCACCATTGGAAGCCATATTACTAATGCGGTAAGCGTCGCTAATAGGACAGGTACCGTTAAGATTATTCCTACTTTAAAATAGTATCCCCACGTAATTGTTACCTCTTTACTCGCCAGAACATGCAGCCAAAGTAAGGTTGCCAAAGAACCAATGGGCGTTATCTTAGGGCCTAAATCTGAGCCTATAACGTTGGCATATACCATCGCCTGTGCGATTAGATCAGGTTGCGAGGTATCTGCTATAGCTAGAGACTGGATTAGTACGGTAGGCATATTGTTCATCACGGAGGACAATCCAGCAGACATAAATCCTGTACCTATTGCCGCACTCCATAAGCCATGATCGCCCAAACCATTTAATGCATACGTCAAATACTCAGTTAATCCTTCATTTTTAAGCCCGTATACGACCAAATACATACCGAGTGAGAAGACCACCACTTGCCACGGTGCTTCTTTAATTACCTTGGAGACAGAGAGCTTTTTGTTGATAGTGGCTGTCAGCAGCAATACTAAAGCCCCTGATGCTGCAATAACACTTATTGGAATACCTATAGGCTCTAATACAAAAAACCCAATTAAAAGCGCTGCTAATACGAGCCAGCCTGTCTTGAAGGTTAGAGGATCAATAATTGAAGTACTCGCCTTGGGCAAGCTTGCGACATCATAGGTTTTAGGTATGTCGCGGCGATAGAAGATATATAGCACCAGAAGTGAGCTTAGCACCGATACGATATTGACGGGCATCATAACTTGGGCGTAGCGATCAAAAGAGATATTGAAAAAATCTGCAGAAACTATATTAACGAGATTTGACACCACCAAAGGTAAGCTTGCCGTATCTGCAATAAATCCAGCCGCCATAATAAACGCTAATGTCGTGGCCGCTGACACCCGCATTTTAATAAGCATGGCTATCACAATGGGCGTTAATATTAATGCTGCGCCATCGTTTGCAAATAATGCAGCGACCACAGCGCCTAGCAATACAATAAGAACAAATAGCAAGTTTGCATTACCCTTGCCTAAGCGAGCCACATGTAAAGCAATCCATTCAAAAAAGCCAGCTTGATCAAGTAACAAGCTTATGATGATGATAGCGATGAAGGCAAAGGTAGCGTTCCAAACTATATCCCACACAATAGGGATATCTTGTATATCGATGACACCTGATATTAACGCTACTACGGCGCCAAGGGTCGCACTAACGCCAATACCCAGTCCTTTAGGTTGCCAAATTACCAATATCAATGTACATATAAATATCAACCCAGCAGTGAACATAGTTTGTCTCTTACATAAAAGATTAATACCTTTCCAACAACCAACCTATTATTGTTAAAGTCGCTGAATCTACTATGCGTAGCTTTAGCTCTCGTTTTACTCGATAGGTTGGTTTTAAGATCGGGTATAAAAATTAAAAGAAATATTTACTAAATACATTAAAGCATATTTGTATACATATATCCGCATAAGCGAATATATCAAACTTTTAATCTAAGGTACAATACTTTAATATGAAAATAATAAATGGGTTTACCGAGGCAGCATATGCAAACACTTAGTCAAACAAAGATGCATCCGACCACATTCTTTAAAGCCCTATCTGACCCCACACGGTTAAACTTAATCATGCAGCTTAAAGATACAGAGGCTCTGTGCGTGTGCGACTTGACTGAAAACTTGCAACAGCCTCAGTCCACCATATCCCGTCATTTGAGCTATCTAAGAAAGGCTAATGTCGTTACCTCAGAGCGTAGAGGCACATGGATGTGGTATGCCATCAATGCCGATATGCCAGCTTGGTGTCATGATGTGATAAATACTGTGGAATGTGAGACAACGATACAGCCTAATGATTGTTGCTAGCCAGCTGAAACTTAATATACAAATAATTGCCACCCTTAAGCATTAGCTTATTTTCCTAATTAGTAACTTTTAATTCACGACCCTTAACTCACGATCCTTAACCAATAAGCTATATAACGTTGACACCTTCATATCGATTCATACTGCTATTTATGGCACTATTTACATAAAAGCACGCTAAAATAAAACGTATTATGGAAAAGTGCATTAACAATCAATATATTCCTCACTATTAAAACTAATCCAACTACGGTTACTAAAACTTTGAACAACTTATTTAATCTTCATCAATATTAATTACTAAAGGATATAATAATGACAACCACAGCTTTAAATACCGTTTTAGCCTGTATTGATGGATCGTCTGTGACAACATCTGTCTGTGATTATGCAGCGTGGTATAGCCAACAGCTTGATCTGGATGCGAAGCTATTACACGTTATTGATGTGCCTCGTTCCTATCGACATGACTTGAGCGGTGCCATTGGTATGGACAGCCGTAGTCACCTGATGAACGAATTGGCTATGCTAGATGAGCAAGTATCCAAAGTTGCCAATCAGCATGGAACGGCTCTATTAAAAGATGCTAAAGAGCACATGCTAAAAACATCGACTATTGATAAAGATAGTATTCATTTGTCCTTACGTCGTAGCAAGCTTCTACCCGCTATAGAACACACCCTTGATGAAACTCATGTCGTCATACTTGGACGCCGTGGGCAAGATCATCAAAACGAACGCGTCAATATCGGTAGTCAAATAGAAAGTGTGGTACGCGCAGTTAGTCGTCCTATTATGGTGTGTTCAGATGATTTTAAGACGCCTGACTCTTATATGCTGGCTTTTGACAACAGCCCTACCGCACAAAAAGCAGTGCAACTGATTTGTGATAGCCCCCTTGCCAAAACTTTGAAAGGTTATATCGTAATGGTCGGTAACCGTGATGTGGACCATCAGCAATCCCTATATAAAGCACAAAAACAAATGATTGATGCGGGTCTGGATGTGTCTGCCCATGAAGTAGAAGTCAGAAAGCAAGACAACAAAGATGTGGTCGATGCTTTAACGAGATTTCGTATTGAAAACAACATCAGTATGTTTGTAATAGGCGCTTATGGTAAGTCCAAATTGCGTCAATTTTTTGTTGGAAGCACCACAACCAGACTTCTATCAAAGACTACTGCGCCTGTCATTTTGCTTAGGTAAGATATAGATTGGCAATTAATTAGCAATTGATAAGTTATAGATAAGACTTAAATTACACCATAATTCAAAAAGGACCCTTAGGGTCCTTTTTATTTGGAAATAACTTTAAAATAAATAGATTTAAACTAAATCTAGGAAATCTTCGACAAAATCGCTGGCTGGATTAGTGATTAACTCTTGCGGTGTTCCAATTTGCTCAACCGTACCATGATTCATCACCACAATCTCATCCGAGACATCACGGGCTTCTTCTTGGTCGTGCGTCACCATGATGCTGGTTACACCCAGTTCATGATGAATATTTTTGAGCCACTTACGTAGCTCCTTTCGAACTTTGGCATCCAATGCGCCAAACGGCTCATCAAGTAGTAACAGCTTTGGCTCGATTGCCAGTGCGCGGGCTAACGCAATACGTTGGCGCTGTCCGCCTGATAGCTGATGTGGATAGGCATTTATTAGCGAGGGTAACTGTACCAATTCTAATAAATGCGTTACCCTTTTTTGAATATCCGCTTTACTAGGTCGTTCGCTCTTAGGTAGCAAATTAAGACCGAACGCTATATTTTGGCCAATCGTTTTGTGTCTAAATAATGCGTAATGCTGGAACATAAACCCGATATGACGTTTTTGTACTGGAACATCTGTGACATCTTCACCATCAAACAATATTCGGCCACGGTCTGAATATTCAAGACCAGCAATTATTCGTAATAAGGTGGTTTTACCGCAGCCTGACGGCCCTAACAATGTAGTCAGTTTGCCAGTTGGCACACTTAAGGTAATATTGTCTAAAGCTACAAAATCACCGAAACTTTTATATACGTTTTGAATATCTATACTCATATCTATACTCTTTTTATTTTTAGAGCTACTAATTTATTCGAATCATTATTAATTAAGCCATAGTTATTAACTAATACGCTTCTTACGTTTGATATCTATAGTCAAAGAAGTCTAAAATGGTTACAAGGCAACCGAGTGCAAGTACTACTGGAGTAGGCTTAACGAGGTTAACACTGTAACCGTTTAGTAGTTCGCTGACTATAACTTTAATTGTTCATTATTTTTAGAATTTAAGCGACCTAAATAATTTGCATCTTTTGAATCAGTGTTTGAAAGAAAGTTTGAATCCATATTTATATCTGCACTTGTATCATCGTTATTTTCAACCACAAGCTTTGTGGTTGTGATTGGGTTACGTACATTGGCTTTGGCAAACTTTCGGGCTTGCAGCTTTGTCATTAATTGCTGTACTAGTAACGTGAGTAGAGCCAGTGCGGCTAATATGCTAGATAATGCAAATGCGGCAGTAAAATTGTATTCGTTATAGGCAATTTCAACCAAAAGCGGCATGGTATTGGTCTCACCGCGAATGTGTCCTGATACCACACTGACCGCACCAAACTCACCCATGGCTCTTGCATTGGTTAAAATAATACCGTAAAGAAGTGCCCATTTGATATTTGGCAGTGTCACATGCCAAAACACTTGCCAGCCTGATGCCCCTAGCGTTAGTGCAGCTTGTTCTTCACTGTCCCCTTGAGATTGCATCAAAGGAATTAGTTCGCGTGCAATGAAAGGAAACGTGACAAACAAGGTAGCAAGTACGATACCCGGTACGGCAAAGATTACTTGAATTCCCTGAGCTTCAAGCCAACCACCCATGGTTGAATTGAGCCCAAACAACATAACAAACATGAGACCCGCTACGACAGGAGACACCGAAAAAGGTAAATCTAGTAGCGTGGTGATGATTTGTTTGCCTTTGAATTTATAGCGGGTTACTAACCACGCAATGGCAACACCCATAATGATATTAATAGGCAACACAATAGCTGCGGTTAATAACGTTAATTTGATAGCAGCGACTGCTTCAGGTTCTACCAGTGCCGCCACATATAAATCCCAGCCACCTTTTAGCGCTTCATAGAATACGGCGGCTAAAGGAATGATTAGCATAATGATCATGAATAATGATGCAATACCAATAAATAGCAAACGCACCCAAGGGGCGTCTCGGGTAGCGGCATTGTTTTGATAATCGTATCCATTTGATACTTGCATGGTCTTGTCCTAAAACTTGAATAGAGTCTGCTTAAGAGTCTGCTTAAAGGTGTCGTTAGTTAATTGAAGGTCATTCATAGGTTTGTAAGCGATCAATAAGAGCCGATTGAACACATCATTGTCATCGTTTACACGTAATTAAAATAAGCTATTTTGCACCGACTCGTCGTGACAAACGCCACTGCAATATATTGATGGACAACAAAATAACAAACGAGATAATCAGCATAAATAAAGCGACCGCAGAAGCTCCTTGAATATCGAATTGCTCAAGTTTACTGATTATAATAATCGGTAGTATCTCCGAATGCATCGGAATATTACCTGCTATAAAAATAACCGAGCCATATTCGCCAGTCGCCCGCGCGAACATCATGCCAGCCCCCATCAGCAATGCGGGCAATAACTCTGGCAGTATAATGGTTCTAAATGTCGTTAGCCTATTAGCACCTAATACAGCAGCGGCTTCTTCAAATTCTACTGACAGCTCCTCTAATACAGGTTGAACCGCGCGTACGATAAAAGGGAAACTCACAACCACTAAAGCCAGCCAAATACCTATTGGCGTAAATGCCACTTGTATACCTGCTTTGGCAAAGAATTGTCCAATCAAACCGTTTGGTGCATATAACGTGGCGAGCGATATACCCGTTACCGCTGTTGGTAGCGCAAAAGGTAAATCTACCAAAGCATTAATCAAAGATTTACCCCAGAACTCATAACGAACCAATACCCACGCAACTAACGTGCCAAAGACCATATTAGTCAACATGGCGTAAAATGACATTTTTAATGACAAAATGATTGCCGCTTTTACTTGTGGTTGGCTTATGACTTCTATGAAACCTGACAACCCCATTTGAGTGGTGGTATAAGCCATCATCGCAAAGGGTAATATTACCAATAGCGATAAGCTTAATACGGTTATGCCCATCGACAAACCGAATCCTGGCAACACGTTACGCTGACGTAGCTTAGTAAGCCACGAACGATTGCGTGTGTGATTGGCCGTGGTCGACGATGCAGGGGTTGAACTCATAAAGCACTCCTAATTTGATGTTGCTTATGCTATCAGGGGTCTGCTATTAAGTTTAATGATGAATAAGGCTATCTAAGTGCATAATAGGAATATAAGAACGAATATAAGGTGCGAATGTTAATAAGCTTTGCTAACCATTCAAGCGTCAGCACTGATGATCAGCACTGGTTAATGGTTATGAACATAAGCTCATCTAAAATTAAAAAAGTCTCATCTAAAACTGAATAAACCTTATAGCGTTAAAGTAAAAAACAGTCATAACATGCACAGTAAAAACGATAATGTTTCTACTGGCATTTTATGACTGTTATCACTGACAAAGCTGTCTGAAATTTAAGAGCTTAAAACTTAAGCACTATTTTATTCAGGAGCATTAATCGCCAATTCATCAAACACACCACCTTCGCTAAAGTACGTGCTCATGATCTCATCCCAGGTACCAAATACATCATTTGGTCTAAACGTATCCACAGGCGGCAATTTATCACTATTGGCATCCAGTACGGTTTGAACGCTTGGACGAAGGTATAAATCGGCGGCAAGCTGCTGTGCTTCATCACTCCACAAGTGATCTAAATAAGCGGTTGCAGGCTCAGTTGTACCCTTTTTCTCGGTTACCGTCTTCACAACGGCCACAGGACTTTCAGACTTGATTGAATAATCAGGATACACAATATCAACCTGACCTTTACCAAACTTAGTGGCTGCCAAATTAGATTCATTTTCAAATGTGATCAATACATCACCGATGTTACGCTGTACGAAAGTAGTTGTAGCAGCGCGTCCGCCATTTTCATACACTTTGATATTTTTTAATAAACCTTTTACAAAGCTCTTGGCTTGCGTCTCATCATTATTGAATTTATGCAGACCATAACCATACGCACCTAAGAACGCATAACGACCGTTACCCGTAACTTTTGGGTTTGCCATGACAATCTCTAAGCCTGGCTGGGTTAAATCATCCCATCCTGAAATATTCTTAGGATTATCTTTACGAACCAAAAATACGATGGTGCTGGTAAATGGCACCGAGTGATCAGGGAATGTCTCTTCCCAATCATCAGCAACCAGACCTTTTTTCTGAAGTAGCTCAATGTCTGAACCTTGGTTCATCGTGGCGACATCTGCTTGCAATCCATTAGCAACAGATAGAGCTTGCTTACTTGAACCACCGTGCGACTGCTTAATAGTCACTGTACTACCCGGATTCTGTGTTTCATAATGCGCTTTGAACATTGGGTTGTAATCTTTATAAAAGTCGCGAGCCACATCATATGAGACGTTTAATAATTCGACATTGTCGCCAGTGGTCGTTGCAGCATCAGTCGATGTTTGTGCATCCGTCTCCGCTTGCTGATTGCCACATGCGCTAAGTCCGATAGCTAATGTGGTAAAGGTAGTAATAGATGCAAGCTTGATGGCATTGCCGAAACGATATGTAGTGCTCATGCGGTTTTCCTTTATAGCAGCCTGCTTAATTAGCGCTTAGTTAATGCATAGTTAACGCATAGTTAGCGCATAAACTGTGGCTTAAAATATGGCAAAAAATATTTGGCTTATGACGATAAACTGTCTGCCATTTGGTGATCGCTATGCTAACAAGGCTTAGTTATTTAGTTTAATGATGTTTAACCCTATCTTAGTGAATAAATGGAATATACACTAAATATATAGATTTTTTATACCACCCTATAAAGGTTCATTTCTTGCGTTATTTTCGCGGTATTGATCTTTTAACAGTAATTATTTAGGCCACATTTGCTCAAAATGCTCAAATTGGGTCAATTTTGCTTTAAATTTAAAGACTGTAAAGACAAGTTGTGGCATAATAAATATATATCTTGATAAAACGTTAAACAGTGGAAAGCAACGTGCCCTCTATCACATTTTTTAAAACAGTCTTATTTAGCACCCTATTCTCAATGTCGTTATTGGGCTGTTTTACGAATACGCCGTCATCAAATTTGCAGCCAACATTCGCGAATACCCAAAACCATCTATCTTCGCCGCAAGACGTTGAAATTGCTGGGGCTTATAAAAAACATCAGATAAAACGCGCTGATCAAGATTCAGCGTCGAATATTGTGGTACACATAAAAAAGCTCGGGCTATCAAAACCGACTAAAAACATATCATTTAAAGTCACCACCACTAATATCAGTGATTTAAACCAGCCAGCATGTCATTACAACGGCACGGCAACATTAATGGGTCAAGATGCGCTACATGGCATCGTATATACGATACCTGTTGAAAGCTTCAAATATTCAGCCGATCATAATCATGCATCTATGATGTCAATTGCTCATGTCATAAATGGCACCGCTCAATCAGCTATACAGCCACTGCAAGACTTTACTCTATTACCCGTCTCTAATGCGTTAAACGAGACTGATTTTAGTTACTCGGCGCATGCATTCAATGACCAACACCTATCTTTGTCACCTATGGTATCGACAACTTTAGAATCCTCTAATAATCATAGCCAACCTGTTGTACAAGTCAGCGGCCCTAAAGACATCTCTAAAGGGTTAATATTTTTGCGATTTAAAGACAATGTGTTGTCTATAGATAGTAACAATCCTGATACTTTAACCCGTGTCTGTACTGGTAATATAACGCTTAAGGGTCACTACGCTTCCACTGATCAATAAGTTGCTATTAAGTCGTCAATAAGTCTGCTATCAGTCATATTTAAACTAACAGTATGTTAGCTGCAGATATTAGTCATTCAGCAGCCAGTCATCAGCCAGTCATCAGCCAGTTAGTAACCAATTAATAATCAGCTAAATGTTATAATCACTATCTAGCGCCCGTCATGCATAAACGGCATATTTAGTCTATTAAACGCTATGACCCTCTCTGATTAAATAATCTATCAACGTATTCTCTATACTCCTTTTATAAGGCAAAACTTATGGCAAAAAATGCATTACAAGCGCAGCTGCTTAAAGCGGGGCTAGTAGATGATAAAAAAGCAAAGAAACTCACCAAACAAGCGGCGCATGCCAAACGTGTTGGTGATGATCCTGATAAAGCAATTAAAGAATCTGTGGCCAAAGCACAGGCTGAGAAGCTTGAAAAGGATCAAAAGCTGAATTTAGAACGTCAAAAGGCGCTTGAAGAGAAAACTCTGCGCTCTAATATCGTGCAGATGATTAATCAGCATCAGATTAAAGCTTCGGATGCTAATCAAAATGATATTAATACTACTAGTGGCGCGCACAACAAATCTAAAGACGACAGCGCTGATGAGGTCGATTATCAATTTGTAGATGATGGCAAAATCAAAAAGCTGTCACTTAGCCAAAAGCTATATGATCAAGTGGTAGCGGGTCATGTTTCTATTGCGCGTTTAGAAGATGGTTATGCTTTATTACCGCGCCCATTGGCCGATAGAATCAACGAGAAAATGGAAGGGTTTATTGTTGAATCAAATGATAAGTCTGACGATATTGATGAGGATGATCCATACGCTGCGTATGTTATCCCTGATGACTTGATGTGGTAAGTTACCCTTACACTATAGTCAGCGAACTTATAAAGAGTCACGGTGTTAACCTCGTTAAGCCTACCCTAGTAGTACTTGCACTCGGTTGCCTTGTGACTACTTTAAAGTTCTTTGACTATATATACCCTTAAACTCTAGATAGTTATTTATAAAAACTTAAAACCTGCCAGTGTGCAGGTTTTTTATTGAGCTTATTTTTAAGCTAAGTATTTACTATAGTCATAGAAGTCTATAGTCGGCGAACTTATAAATAGTCACGGTGTTAACCTCGTTAAGCCTACCCTAGTAGTACTTGCACTCGGTTGCCTTGTGACTACTTTAAAGTTCTTTGACTATAAATGGTTACTAGGCAACCGAGTGCAAGAGTAAGAAATACGGGAATAGGCTTTAACGAGACACCGCGTTTAGTAGTTCGCTGACTATAGATGGGTTTTATTACTCATTCTTTATTACTAAAGCAGTTAATGTTAATGCTACAATTACCAAACCCATTTGTATCCTTATTAGCGACAGGCATATGTTGCATGACATCTAATAATACCAAAACCCTTAACATAACTCGATTTGCCTCAAACTACCTTATTTAATTAATACTTTAAAGAATTAAGAATTAACTTGAATTAAAATATAAGCGCATTAAAAACAGTAAGTTATCATAACTACCTGCCTTAGCCACTTTGATACTTTATAACATCAAAACTTTATAAAAAATTGCACAAATTAAGGATTTTATCCCAATGCTCGATTTAAAAAACGCTTCTGCCAATACGTCAGACTCCATTAGTCAATCCGAAATCAACAAAGCCGTCTGGAATGCGTGTGATACCTTCCGCGGTGTGATTAGTGCCGACACTTATAAAGACTTTATCTTAACCATGCTGTTTTTAAAGTATCTGTCGGATGTGTATCGTGACGAATACAACACGCTGATGGCAGAGTATGGCGATGCTGCATTAGTCACAGAGCTTATGGACAATCAGCGTTTTGTACTGCCTGAGGGGTCAAGCTTTTGGGACTTGTACGAGCAGCGCCATCAACCGGGCAATGGGCAGCGCATTGATGAGGCATTGCACGCCATTGAAGAAGCCAATGGCAATAAGCTTAGAAATGTGTTCCAAGACATCAGTTTTAATACCGATAAACTGGGCAATGAAAAAAAGAAGAACGAGCTGCTGCGCCATTTGTTAGAAGACTTTGGTAAAGCGGTGATGAACCTAAGCCCCTCGCGTGTCGGCAGTCTTGATGTGATTGGTAATGCCTATGAGTTCTTAATTAAGCACTTTGCGGCAGACTCTGGTGCCAGTGCGGGCGAGTTCTATACACCGCCTGAAGTGTCCACCCTACTCGCTACCTTACTGGCACCCACTGAGGGCGATGCGATATGCGACCCTGCTTGTGGCTCTGGCTCATTATTGATTAAGTGCGGGGCTATGGTACGCAAAAATAGTAATTCTAAAAATTATGAGTTGTTTGGGCAAGAGGCGATTGGCTCGACGTGGGCTTTGGCAAAAATGAATATGTTTTTGCATGGGGAAGACAACCACCGTATTGAATGGGGCGACACCTTGCGTCATCCGTTGCTACTGGATGATAAAGACAACTTGTTGCGCTTTGATGTGGTGACTGCCAATCCGCCATTCTCGCTTAAAAAATGGGGTCATGATGTTGCCGAAGATGACCCGTATGGTCGTTTCCACCGTGGTCTACCGCCCAAAACCAAAGGCGACTATGCGTTTATTACCCATATGATTGAAACTTTAAAACCTGCCTCCTCATCAAAACAAGGCGGGCGTATGGGTGTGGTGGTGCCGCATGGGGTACTGTTCCGTGGGTCTAGCGAGGGCAAAATCCGTAAGCAGTTGATTGAAGAAAACTTATTGGATGCGGTGATTGGTTTACCCGAAAAGCTATTTTTTGGCACGGGTATTCCTGCGGCTATTTTGATATTTAAAAAGAATAAAACCAATCCTGTTAGTGGTAAAGTCGATAACTCCGTATTGTTTATTGATGCCAGTCGTGAGTATGAGTCTGGCTCGAACCAAAACCGATTGACCGACGATGATTTAGACAAAATTATCACCACTTACAAAAATCGTGAGTTTGTTGATAAGTACGCCTATGTTGCCAGCTTTGATGAAATTGCAGAGAACGACTTTAATTTAAACATTCCACGCTATGTTGATACCTTTGAGCCTGAGCCAGAGATTGATTTGGTTGCAGTGCGTCGTGAGCGATTGGCACTAAAAGCGGAAATGGCGGCGTTAGAGAAAGAGATGGACGGCTATCTGAAGGAGTTGGGTTATGGTGCCTAAAGGATGGGAAATTAAAAAATTCGATTGCCTCTTCTCTGTTAAATCTGGGTTCGGTTTTAAGTATGCTGAATATTCAAAAACAGGTATACCTTTAGTTAAAATTGATAATGTTTCATATGGTTTTGTGAAGTGGGATAATATTAGCTACCTACCCAATTCTTATTGTGAATCATACCCAGATATAGTACTTAAAGAAAATGATATCTTGCTAGCCTTAAATCGTCCAATAACACAGGGAAAACTTAAGCTAGTCAAACTTACTGAGAAAGATGTTCCAAGCATACTTTACCAAAGAGTTGGTCGTATTGATTTTAAGTCTGATGATTTAGATAAAGATTTTTACTATTACTACTTAAACAGCGCTATTTTTGAATTTGTTTCTAGGAAATCGATTGGTTCTGATCAACCATTCATAAGTATAACAGAGTTGAAAAAAATCAAAATTGCTAAACCACCCCTATCCGAACAACAGAAAATCGCCAAAATACTAACTATTTGGGATAAGGCGATTGATACCACAGAGCGTTTGATTGATAACAGCAAACAGCAGAAAAAGGCGTTGATGCAGCAGTTGTTGACGGGTCAAAAGCGGTTGCTTGATGAGAATGGTGTGCAGTTTGATGGGGAATGGGAAAAGGTTAAAGTTGGATCGACGTCTAAGTGCTTTTCAGGCGGGACACCATCTAGAGCTAACCCTGAATATTATGGAGGTGATATACCATGGATAACCTCTGGAAAAGTTAATGATAGATTTATTGTATCAGTAGATGAGTATATTACAGAATTGGGACTGCAGAATTCTTCAGCTAAAATAGTAAAAACTCGTAGTATTCTGATTGCTATGTATGGCGCTACAGCAGGAAAGGTCGCTTTAAATGAGTTAGATGGAGCCACACTAAATCAAGCTGTTTTAGCTTTAGAACCTACACCTGAATATTATAATTTATTTTTATTTTACCTACTTGAAGTTGAGATGGTTAAAGCACTTCAACTCGTTCAAGGAGGTCAACCTAATCTAAGCGGTACAATTATTAAAAATATTGATATAAAAACACCTTCCTTAGTAGAACAACAAAAAATCGCAACTGTATTAACCAATGCCGATAAAGAAATCGAGGTACTTGAACAACAGCTTGCCGATTTACAACAAGAGAAAAAGGCGTTGATGCAAGTGTTGTTGACAGGGAAAGTTCGGGTGGAGGTTTAGTTATGCAATTAGAACAATTAAGACAACTGCTAGAGCATCTTAAAACGCTACCAACGCCTGAAACACCTGAGCCTACAATCTTAAGTATTGGCAGTCGCGGTTATTACGAAAATCCGACTTCCGATGTGCTTGCCTTCTTCTGTGACAGTGATGGCGCACATGGCTTGGGTACGTTGATGATGGAAGCCTTATTTGATGCACTGGCTACCGCCAATCCAGAGTCAGCCAACATCAACTTTGATGACTACGCAACGATTAGCGAACCTGTCCGCGAAGTTAGCACCAAAAACAACAAACGGATCGACTTACTGCTAGAAGGTAATGACTGGGTTATGGTGATTGAAAATAAAATTTTTCACCATCAGGTTAATCCTTTCAAGACCTATAAACAGCATATTGACTCATCCAATATGCTCAAAGAGAAGCAGTCACTTTATGTTGTTCTATCCCCTAAAGGTAAGGCACCTAACGAGTGGTTGGGTTTAAGTTATCCTATACTACTTAATAGCTTAAGAAATAAATTAGCGAACGCCTTTGTTGACCAGCCAATAAATAAATGGCTGGTTTTACTACGTGAGTTTATATTACATTTAGAGGGAATTATGTCTAAACCAAACATGCCTAGTGAAACTGTATCGTACGTTTTGGATAACTTAGCAACCATTAAACAAGCAGAAGATATCAAACAAAAAGTAATTGGTGCTTATCAAAAAGAACTACTTAAAAAAATACAATCCGCTTTCCCAAATGATCAAGTTAATACTAAGCTTCATCATTGGCATGGTTACCCCGCTCTTCGATTCTCATTTGAATCATGGCAAACTAAATCGGACGTTGTCCTATTTCTTGACGGTCGCAAAGGTAAGCGATTTTGCATTAACTACTACGCGTTTAATATCAAAACTCCAGAACAAATTGAGATTACAGATAAAGTACTTAAGGAAGAGGACTGTAGCTCAAGTTGGGCAGAAGGCTCAGGCAAAATTAGGTGTTATAAGTCACCTTATGACTCTTTTAACAAAGATACCGCACATGAGTTCCTTATAACAAAGTTAACTTTACTGGACTACTTTGAGAAAAAAATTCGTAGTCAATGGGGATAGCTCGTAACAATCTATATTTTGGAGCGTATAGTGCGCCTCGCGCATTAAAATTAAAATTTTCTATTATTAGGATGGATTAATGGAAGCTTTCAGTGTTGTTAGTAACTTTGCGTCAATAATTGGGCTTTTAATGTCGTTCTACTCTTTGAATGACAGCACTAAGCCTGATATAGAAGATTTTTACAACTGGCTTTATTCAAGTAATCATAAAAATACCGTAGAAATAATTCAAAATAATCAAGAGTTAAAAGCCCAGATAGAAGCCCTAATAAATAGTAATCATAATGAGTTACTTTCTAAATTAACCAATTTAAACGACTTACTAATATTAATTGTCAGTCATATCGATGGTCTAAGTGGTTTAGCGCATAAATTCGATGTTAAAGAAGGGTTTTCTGAACAGGCCATTGATATTTTAAAACAGTTTGCAAATTCGGGTAGTAAAAGCATGCATCGTTTTGAGACAATTGACGGGGCTATTGATTATGCCTTGGACAGTAACATCAGAGTTAATTATAGCGAGAAAAGGTTCATTGATGATGATGTTCAAAGCTTAGTAGATAACAAATTAATTATGAAAATCACTACTCCTGATGGTTATACTTATTATGATATAACGCGTCAAGCTATAAAATTTCTGAATATAATAGACTCATAAATTTAATTACATTGGCTATATTGATTTTAGACATATTCCCCAGAGTAATGACGTACATATCTTTTGACTAAACTCATTGACTAGACATCAAGAATTATAGAACTGAAAATGGTGCGCAATGCGACACCCTACTGTTCTAATTATCAGCCCCGAACTAGGTGAGGTTTAGCCCCGATTGTCGAAAATATATTTACAAGGATGTATACCCCCTTGATTAAACACATTAACTCGCTATCTATTATCGCCTATAATGTACTCAACATAACCGTCACGCATAGTGCCCTCTGGGTAACGCGCAACATTGGCGGTTTTTCTTTTCCTAAAATATGTATATTTTCCAACCTCACTATCCCACAACCACACCTCAAATAACAACAAAAAATTGCTATGGTATTTACCAATACCGATAAATAAATCGATTTTTAAACAGCTTGCTGATCTAAAGCAAAAAATAAAGGCCATGATACAAGTGTTATTGACAGGGAAAGTTCGGGTGGAGGTGGATGATAGGACTTGATTTGGTAGTGGTATGACAAATACATCCTACCCATAGACAATGTTAACTAACATAACCTAACAATAGTTGTGATAAGCTATTAAATAAACATTAAATAAAATAGAGAATAAATATGAAGAAAGGAATGGTTTTCCTAATTGGTACTGCTTTATCTACCACGGTTATGGCCAGTATCTTAGATGAAATGCTGGTCGAGTCAGGTGCAGTAAACAATAATTATGTATATATCGACCTAGATGTAGCTCAAGAAGTGTTTAGTGTCCATCAAAGCATTTTTGAATCGGTACGGGAAGAGGATATGGCCGCGTCCAATGGTGAAGATGTTATGTTGACACTGTCTCCCTATACGACTTCGATAACGTTGATTAATCCTAATGAATACTCTAATGCAAAAAAAGCACAAGAGACTTTCCCAAACTTTGTGTAACTGCTTATAATCCATAGTAAAGGAGAATAAGCAATGACAAAACAAACAGAACTAAAAAAACTAGCCGAACAAATGGCCAAACACGTTGGCAGCTTTGAAGACATCAAAGCATTTCAAAAAGAGCTCATGCAGTCATTTATTGACACTGCATTAGAAGCCGAGATGGAAGAGCATCTAGGCTATCCTAAGCATGAAAAGGCGGATACCCCAAACAAGCGCAACGGTCACACCAAAAAGACAGTGCGCAGTGACACAGGTGAGATTGAAGTATCTACACCCAGAGACCGTGAAGGAAGCTTTGATCCTGTATTGGTTGCAAAGCATCAAACTCGTATCACTGGGCTCGATGATAAAATCATCATGTTTTACGCCAAAGGCCAGACAACCACTGAGATTGTTGAGAGTATCAAAGATATCTATGACGTTGATATCTCAACCAGTCTCGTATCAAGGGTTACTGACAACATCATAGATGACATCACAGCATGGCAGAATCGTCCACTAAGTAGCTTATATCCTATCGTATATTTAGACTGCATTGTCGTTAAAGTACGTCAAGACAAGCAAATCATTAATAAAGCCATCTATCTGGCCTTAGGCGTCAATCTTGAGGGCAAAAAGGAGCTACTGGGTATGTGGCTATCGGAGAATGAAGGCGCTAAGTTCTGGCTAGGTATTCTCACTGAACTACAAAACCGTGGGGTTCAAGATATTCTTATTGCCTGTGTGGATGGTTTAAAAGGCTTTAGCGAGGCAATTAATACGGTATATCCAAACACACAGGTTCAGCTATGTATTGTGCATATGGTACGTTACTCTATGAAGTTTGTACCATGGAAAGATAGAAAAAAAGTAGCGGCTGGTTTAAAGGCGGTTTATGGTGCTGATACGCTTGAGCTGGCAGAGGCTAGCCTTGAGCAGTTTAATGAGATCTGGGGCGATAAATACCCGCATGTGGTTACCTCTTGGCGCAATAATTGGGAGGGCTTAACCGTGTTCTTTGATTACCCGAAAGACATTAGAAAAGCCATTTATACGACCAATGCTATCGAGTCATTAAATAGCGTGATTCGTACCGCTGTGAATAAGCGTAAGATATTCCCATCTGATCAAGCGGCGTTAAAGGTTGTTTATCTAGCGACTCAGCAGGCGTCTAAAAAGTGGTCGATGCCCATCCGTAACTGGACGTCTGCTCTTAATCGATTTATGATTATGTTCGATGAGCGTGTTAGTAAGCATTTAATCTAAATTGCAGTTACACAGAATTCAGGATGGGCTC
>NZ_JBXYJG010000006.1:0-141504 GCF_057396255.1 Psychrobacter sp. CX21
TTGCACACCAGATTTATCAGCTTCTGGATCATTCTTAATCTGTGCGGCTGTCTGTGCTTCTTGTGCCTCTGTCGTGGCTTGATTCGCTGACGCTATTTGTTCTTCCGCGGCTTGCTGTGCTGCTGCTGCTACCTGCTCGGCTGCTGCTTGGTCTGCTTGCGCCGCTTCTAGAGCTGCTTGACGACGCTCTACTTCTGCTTGTAGGGCGTCTGTGTTACCGCCGCCTGCTAGAGCATCTGCTAAGGCTTGTTCTGCTGCTTCAAGCGCTTCTTGCGCCGCTACTAGTTGTTCTTTAGCTTGCGCCGCTTCGTTTGCCGCGGCGTCCGCTTTCGCTTTTTCTGCTGCCGCTTGTTCTTGTGCAGTTTGGGCTGCTTGCTGCGCTGCTGCTGCTTCTTGCTGCGCTGACTGTGTTTGTTCGTTTGCTTCGGCTACGGCTGCGTCTGCTTGAGCTTTTATCTCTTCGGCTTCTGCTTGAGTCGCTTTAAGTTGCGCTTGTGCTGCTGTTGCCTGCTCTTGAGCTGCCTTGGCCTCTGCTTCTGCTGCTGCTACTGCCGCTTGTGCTTCTTCTTGCGCTTCCCCTATGGCAAGCTCTGCTGCTGCTTTCTCAGCCTCAAGCGCTTGTTCTGCTGCTGCTTGTGCTTCTGTCGCTGCTTGCGCCGCTGTTTTCGCTGTTTGCGCAGCTTGCTCGGCTGCTGCTTGCGCCGCTTCTGCTGCCGCTGCTCGTTCTAATGCAGCTGCAAGTCCACCGTCTCCACCTTCGCCTGCATTGGCTAAGGCGTCTTCGGCTCTTGCTAAGGCTTCTTGCGCGGCTGCTGCCTCGGCTTGTGCCTGCTCTGCTGCTGCTTGCGCAGCTTCTGCTTTGGCTTGTTCGGCTGCAACTGCTGCTTGCGCAGCTTCTGCTTGGTCTTGCGCAGCTGTCGCGGCTGCTTCTGCTGCGGTTTGGGTGTCTGATTTAGCACCGTAAGTACCTTGGGCGTCTGCACTGGTATATACACCGCCTAGGTACTGAGCATCACCGCCGTAGAACCCACCGTCAGTCGTATAGTCTCCTTCGCTGCCTGAGAATTGATTGCCTGCTATGTTGGCAGTTAGGTTGATATCCCCTACATTATCAAAGCTTAAGGTGCCATCAAGCGTCTTCGCGACAAAGTCTGCGGTAAATACTGATGATCCAAATTCAATAGCATTGCCTATGCCAAGCATGCGATGCGTCGCATCACCGGTATAACCTGCTGTCCCTTCTGTTGGTACATTCGCCTCTTGGGTGGCATTACCAATCACTGCTGCGCCATTGACAGGTAGCTCTAAACCACTAAATTCCGCTTTACCATCAATATGACCAATGCGCATGTCATCGCCAAAGTCTTTATACGTTGAGGTATAGGTTAGCGGCAGCTCTTGGCCTAGTGCGCCTACTACTGCATTGTCTTCATGACTCATAAAGCCATTGGTACCAGCTATTTCTGTGTCACTCTCTCCTGAGGTTGTGATTGTTAGTGCACCTAGTAAACCATCTGCTGCACCTGGCGCTGATTCCGATGCTAAATCTGCTCGTGCAACGACACTATTCTCATCAGCGCTAAAATCACGAGTTGTGGTGTTAAATACTTTGTTAAGTGGTACGACATCAACGTTCAGAGTTTGCACACCAGATTTATCAGCTTCTGGATCATTCTTAATCTGTGCGGCTGTCTGTGCTTCTTGTGCCTCTGTCGTGGCTTGATTCGCTGACGCTATTTGTTCTTCCGCGGCTTGCTGTGCTGCTGCTGCTACCTGCTCGGCTGCTGCTTGGTCTGCTTGCGCCGCTTCTAGAGCTGCTTGACGACGCTCTACTTCTGCTTGTAGGGCGTCTGTGTTACCGCCGCCTGCTAGAGCATCTGCTAAGGCTTGTTCTGCTGCTTCAAGCGCTTCTTGCGCCGCTACTAGTTGTTCTTTAGCTTGCGCCGCTTCGTTTGCCGCGGCGTCCGCTTTCGCTTTTTCTGCTGCCGCTTGTTCTTTTTGTGCAGCTGCTTCTTGTTTAGCACTCTCTAATTCTGCTTTTAAGGCTTGTAGTTCTTCATCGCTGATACTGTTTTCATTGCCACCGTTATCACCGCCACCGTTATCACCGCCACCGTTATCACCGCCACCGTTATCACCGCCACCGTTATCACCGCCACCGTTATCACCGCCACCGTTATCACCGCCGCCGTTTTCACCGCCGCCGTTTTCACCACCACCACCTGGAATAGTCGTTGTAGGTGGATTGACATAGGGGTCACTATTTGAACCGCCACAAGCAGCTAAGAGAACTGACGTAATCAGTACCACACTAGCTTTTAAAGGCGTGTTGATTTTTTTTGCTGATGAAAGCGATGAGATAGGTGCAATAGAAGTTTGCTGAAATGACATTAGTCTTCCTCCATGAAAGATGATAATAGTCCATTAAAATAATTGGTTCTTAAAGCTCAAAACTAAATTATGGAATTGATAATTTGAGTACTATTAAATATTAATATAACAGTTAATACAATAGTTTATAAAGTTTTTTGAAAATAATGCCCCGTTAGGACATTTAATTTGTAACATATTTTATTTAATACATACAAAATTATTATCCATCTAAACGTGTTATGTATTGATTTTTAAAAGGTTAAAGTAACTTAACCGCATAATAGCACAATGATTAATTTTAATTCAGAATTATAGAATTTAACAGGCAACTCTTTAAACTAAAAGCCCACTAATGTTCATAAGTAAGCTTTTTAAAATAAAATTATAATATTGTATGAGTTATAAACTTTGATAAGACAGTTTAACGCCAGCTATATAGCCCTCGTTATCTTCAAACTTACTTACCGTACTTCCATTAGGTAACGCACCCGTTGCATCACCAAAGTTCAAATATTTACCACCGGCAGAAATAGCCCACTCAGGGGTCATATTAAACTTCATACCACCGCCAATACTATAATAACCATCAATGGTTCCTAATGTGCTCGTTGGATCACCTGCGCCGCTGTCCCAACCAACAACTATAGAGCCTGCCAACCTTTCATTAAATCGTTTAGCCAGCCCAACATCAACTTTCCATTGATCTTCGCCATATGCAATTAATGGTAATCCATCTGGATCATCGACAGAGGCTTTTGATAAGGCGTTATATAATGGTGGCACAATAGAAAAGTCACTCCACGGCACCCAGCGTACATCAAGTGTACCTAGAAGCTGGTATTTCTCGCTCAATCCAGTTTGGAAATTAAGATTAACAGACTCAGGGGTTTTAACGTTTGCTTCATTAACCCCTCTACCTCCATTTGCAACCGCATCCGTGATCAAAGGTGATGTACTTACTGATGGCGGAAGTTGACTCACAACTAATCCACTAATAGCACTACCTGCAATTGGTAAATATTCTGCAACAGGCGCTTCATGTTCAATTTTAGAGCGGTAGGTAAGATTCGCTTTTAATGCAATTTCTGGAACACTATATCCCACACCAGCCACCCAACCGACTGCCGAATCAGTGTTAATACTTGCATCATAACCAGTTAAGGGTCCGTAAGCTTGCCCGCTGAGTCTGACGTTCGCTTTGGCTTTTTGAAGAACGGGTCCACCAAAAATTTGTAAGCCGTCTGCTTTATAGCCAAGTAGTCCCGTCCATGACTCTGTATGTACAGACACTTTTGAGTTTGTTTTATAATTAGGATTATTAAGCTGAGGGTTTATAAGATCACTTTGAAAGCCAATCTGCAGTTTGCCACTGACTATATTTTGCTTACCAGGCTGTCCAACAAACTTACTATTGCCTTCATATTCAACTTCGGCGCCCCAAGGCTCATCATAAAAAACACCAATACTAAAAGCATCATCTATGTCTGTTTTAACACCATAACGCATAAAGGTATAACTATCTTGCGTCATGTTGCCAGTTGGGCCACCTTTTATATAATCTTCGTCTGCCGATACCCCATAAATATTAGCATCGTTATCATAGCCTGAAATATCAGTATCTATATAGGCATAGTCAACTTCTGCATAGGTACCATCATTAAAGAATCCTTTGATATCTTGACCAGATCGATCAAGGCCGGCAGCATGAGTAAAAGAAGCTACGGGTAAGGATAAGATAGCAAGAGTAAGTTTAGAGATTGGAAAATTTTGAGACATTTGTGTTCCTCCTTAAAAATAGTCACCGAATGCGTCATGTATAAAACATAAACATTTCAGTGTGTGGCATTCCTTTGCCGTAATACTAGGGCGTGTCCCTAGTGATATAACTTAATTAAGCTATCTACTTATAATATAAAAATACACCATAGTCAAAAGTCATTATAACAATGAACGCTTTATTATCACGTTGATGATGGTTAATACTGTCTATAATTAGTGTTTATAAGTATCAATTAAATTACCTTTCAATTAAAAGGTGTTGCCCAATGAAAAAGTACTGGTCAATATAAAAGGTAGCATACTTGTGCTCCCTCTATTTCAGGTTTTGTATAGGCAAAACCTGCGAGTCAGCCTGTTGAACGATCGGGCATAGTGGTCATGTTATAGCCATTAAATGGTCCATATGCTATACCACGAAGCTCAACCTCGCCTTCTGCACGTTGAAAGACTGGCCCAGCATATACCTGAAATTCTTTGCTTTGACCAAACTTAGCTCCTAATATGCCAGTTAACCCATAGGTACGCACACTGACAACCGTGCCGCTACCCGCTGTTGATTGGCTAGCAGCAAGCGCGCTGCCTTGGAGTAGAGCAGCTTGACTTGCAGTTATAAATCCAGCGGCTACTACATTTTGCAGACTACCCGCCTGTGCGACAATAGCATCTATACGATCTTGAAAACCAGCCGCATCGCTAGCGCCATTTGCCACAAAGTTACTTGAATCGCGATAGGCAACTTCTACACCAAGGGCTCATCATATAATACCCCTATACTAAAGGTGTCATCAAGATCAGTCTTAACCCCATAACGGAAAAAGTCATACTCATCGGCAATATCACCAGTTTTATTACCAGAAGTATCTACACCTTTGACATCAACATCTAAATACGTATAGACGGCTTCAGCATAGGTACCATCTTGGAAAAAAGCACTTGTATCCTAACCTGATCGATCTCGACCAGCAGAATGTGACAATGATGCCAAAGACAGTGCAATAAGCACTAAGGTAAGTTTTGATAAAGGGGATTTTTTGAACATTTGGAACTCTCTATGAAAAATTATTCTCTATTTCATGTATATAAACATTTGTAGTAAAGAATTAGGTACATCCTGTACTTGATAATCCAGCGGTCCAAATTAAGACACCTTATATAAGGCGTTTAAAACAATAAAAAGGCTAACCATTTAAACTGATTTAAACATGAGTTTAAATCTGACAACTGTTGTCATCATAGTTAAAGTTTGGAGTGATATCAATCAAAGCATTTGTATTTGTCCATAAAAAAAGCGGCCCCAGAGCCGCTTATTTTATAAAACATTGATAAGACATTGAAATTGATAAAATCAATAAGTAGTGACTTAAATGTCTACATTTATAAGCGTATTTAGGCAACCTTGCCCTAAAAGCTTATTTGTCTTGGTAAGACAATTTAACACCCGCTATGAATCCGTCATTGTCATCGAATTTACTAACAATTGAACCGCTAGGTATTCTGCCTTTTGCATCACCAAACATCAAATATTTACCACCTGCTGATAAGGCCCAGTTTTTATTTAGGTCATACTTGGCACCAAGTCCCACACTATAATAGCCTTCAATAGGTCCTAAAGAAGTGGTCGGATTGCCTGCGCCACTGTCCCAGCCTATTGAACCTGAAACTGCTAAATTAGGGGCAACACGTTTACCTAAGCCTAATTCAACTAGCCATTGATCGTCTTCATAATCTACAAGATTCAATCCTGATGGACCGAATCGACCCGAAGTTTTGGTTACGCCATTATATAAAGGCGGTGTGATAGCAAAATCACCCCATGGCACCCAGCGTACTCTTGCCGTAGCTAAGGTAGTAGGATTAATACCCGTTTGGAAATCGAAGTTAACGGACTCTGGCGTCGTAATTTTCATATCATTGGTTTGGATAGGAGAAGTACCCACTAATGCCGCTAAAGGAAAGGTTTCAGCCGCCGTGACATCATGATCGATCTCAGAGCGATACGTTAAAGCTGCTTTTAGCGCAATTTCTGGCTTGCTGTATTTAAAACCTGCAATCCAGCCATAATCTGTATCTGGATTAACGTTTAAGTCGTAAGCCGTTGCAGTCTCATAAGCATCCCCACGCAAATGTACTTCTGCAGTTAAACGCTGAGCAACGGGACCACCATAAACTTGAAACTCTTTATTTTGACCAAAATTCACGCCTAAAATGCCTGTAATACTTTCAGAACGTACCTCCACATTGGTTTCATCATTGCTAGATAACACGCCATCAAGTACAGCTTCAAGCCCTCTTAAACGAGTAACATCAGCAACAGTTGCGCCACCTGGCTGTCCAACAGAACTTGCTACCACATTTACATATTGTTTGAACCCAGCGACATTAGTGATTGGTGTATTACCAAGGCTTAGCCCTTGAGATTGAATGACCTTATCTGCATAAATCGACGGCGGGGCGATAAAGGCGTTATCACCTTGATAATCAGCAGCAGCGCCCCACGGCTCATCATATAAAATACCAATACTAAAGGTATCATTGATGTCTGCTTTTACACCATAACGGAAGAAGTCATAATCTTCAGCAATATCTTTAACTTTATTGCCATAAATATCTTTACCAGTGATATCTGCATCAATGTAAGCATAACTGGCTTCGGCATACGTACCGTCTTGAAAAAATGCAGTAGTATCTTGACCTGAACGATCTAATCCTGCAGCTGATGCAACGCTTGCAACAGAAAATGTAGCAATAGCAGTCACTAGCAATTTAATATTTGAGTTTATCGACATAGATGTCTCCAAAGTCCATTTTAAGAACGGATATAGGTGTTAAATAGTGAATAAATAATAAAGATAGGAACACTCAAAAAATAGATAATATAGAAATATTAATCTCGGCTTTTAAGCTAACGCTAATATTACTCAAGTGTTAATTCAATTGCAACATATTGATACAATTAAACTTATCATTAAACTCCTTTAACTTAGTGATTATTCATAGCAGTGAAGATAAAGGTAGCTATTCGGATCAGACCCTAATAGTGAGGGGGTACTTCAGATGCAGGATCAAAATGCGCAATGCTTGATTCGCTTTGACGGTTTATCTGACCATATAATAATTGCAGTTGTCGCTGCATGTCTTGAATTTGTTTGTCTTGACGAGCGATAACCTCATCTAAGCTATCAACAGATAATTCTAAATGCGCGACTTTAGACTGCAAATCCATAATGGTATTACGGTCATCTGAATCGTTGCTGGTTGAATCAGTACTAGCTAAGTTGATGCTAGATGGTAGGCTAGGTACATTACTCATAAGGCACATTACTCATAAATGATGGCTTCTCGGTTTAAAGCTAATACACGGTTGCTGAAATAAATTCACCGCCCCGGCTTTCAATGATTTCTATGCGAACACAATATATTACCTTACTCTCAACACATTGCGTAGGCTGTAGCTTTAGACCAGCATATAAAATTAATAGATACGTTTCGCTGGGCTAAAAGCATCAGCCTACAATGGATTGTAATAAGTTGAGAGTGAGGTATACGTTATATTAATATAACTAAAGCAATCAATGTATAGCCGCATGATATACTGTATCCAATATTAACATGTAATCCTTAATTAAATACACCGTGGTAATTTTATATATATGGCACTTATTAACTTAAAAGATGTACATCTGGCTTTCGGCATTGCCCCCATACTTGATGGTATCAATCTAAGTATTGAAGCTGGGGAGCGTGTTTGTCTCATTGGACGTAATGGCGAAGGCAAATCTACGCTATTTAAACTTATTGATGGAAGAATCCAACCTGATGGTGGTGAAGTTATCATCAATAGCAGCGTCAAAGTGGCCATGCTCGAACAAGACGTACCTGAAACTAACGGACGTATTTTAGACATCGTTATGGGCGGAGATAAAAAAATAGCAGACTTATTAATTGCCTATAACCAAAAAGCGGATGCTTGTGCTTCAGGCGATATGGATGCCTGTGAAGACATGTCGCATCTGCAACATGATATTGATGCCGCTCATGGATGGGATTTAGAGCGAGAAGCTCGTCAGATCATAACTACTATGGGACTTGACCCTGAAGATGATTTGTCTTCATTGTCAGGCGGACGAAAACGCCGTGTGTTACTCGCCCGCTCATTAGTCACTAAGCCGGATATTCTTTTGCTTGATGAGCCAACCAACCATCTAGATGTCGCCAGTATCGAATGGTTAGAGCAGTTTTTAAAAGACTGGCAAGGTTTAACCTTGTTGTTTGTTACCCATGATAGAGCTTTTGTCGACAAGTTAGCGACCCGCATAATCGAATTAGATCGTGGTAAGCTTTCAAGCTATGATGTGACTCAGGGGGCTCGCGGTTATGCCCGTTATCAAGAGCTTAAAGAACAGCAGCTTTTGGCTGAAGAGAAAAATAATGCTAATTTTGATAAAAAACTGGCCCAAGAAGAAGTTTGGATTCGTCAAGGGATAAAGGCGCGTCGTACCCGTAATGAGGGCCGCGTTCGAGATTTAAAGAAACTACGTGAAGAACGTCAGCAGCGTCGTGAACAAGTCGGTAATGTCAATATCACCATGACCAGCGGCGATAAGAGTGGCAAGCTAGTCTGTAAAGTTAAAAACCTGCATCTTGAATACGATGGTAATGTACTGGTTAATGACTTTAGTACTACTATTATTCGTGGTGATAAAATTGGCATTATTGGCCCTAATGGTGCGGGTAAAACCACTCTGATAAAAGCCATTTTAGGCGAGTCTGATGATGAGGTGATCAAAAGAGGTAGCGTCACTTTAGGTACTAATTTACAGATTGCCTTTTTTGATCAGCTGCGCGATCAGTTAGATCTAGAAGCGAGTGTGGCTCAAAACGTCTCTGAAGGTTCTGACTTTATTGAGATTGGTGGTAAAAAAACCCACATAATGAGCTACCTACAAGACTTCTTATTTGCACCAGAGCGCGCCCGAACACCAGTTAAAGCCTTATCAGGTGGTGAAAGAAACCGAGTGCTACTAGCTAAGCAGTTGTTAAAACCTGCCAATATTATGGTACTTGATGAGCCAACTAATGATTTAGACATGGCCACACTTGAGTTACTTGAAGAAGCGGTGGCTAATTTTGATGGTACTATTTTACTCATTAGTCACGACCGTGCCTTTATGGACAATGTGGTTACGTCAACTTGGGTGTTTGATCAAGATGATGATGGCAATGGCATTGTTAAAGAGTATGTTGGCGGCTATCAAGATTACTTAGTTCAAAAGCTGCGTGAAACCGCTCAATTGAATAAACCGAATGCGTCAAAAAATAAGAAACATACGAACACCACTGTTGTTTCTAAAGACAAAGAAGCAACACCTGCTAAACGCAAGCTAAGTTACAATGAACAACGTGAGTTCGATGCTTTACCTAATCAGATTTCTAAGCTTGAGCAAGAACAAAATGAACTACAGCAAAAACTGGCAGATGGATCTTGGTTTACTACTGATTTAAAAGCCGCAACGGCGGCTAGTGAACGACTCGCTAAGATTGATGACGAATTGATGAGCAAATTGGAACGGTGGGATGAACTAGATAGTTAAATCGTTTTCTATTAGGCATTTTTAGTCACTCCTACCCCTATATTGAATATTATATTTATTATGACAGACGCTAAGCACACCGCATCAAGAACTACCAATCAGACGTCAAAAACGTCTGAGGACAATGCTGTTCAGCAGTTTAAACCGTCAAACACAGGTTCGGGTCATACCAAAATTAATACAGTCACTTTAAAAGATACAAAAAAGCATACTGAATCAGCAAAAGCTGGGAGTGCGATTAACAGTCAAAATTTTGGGCAAGGTCAGCCAAAGCCTATACCAATCCCTTCTGGTATGCCAAGTATCACTGAAAACCACAAACAAACCTACGTGACTAACAAACGTCCTTTTGAATGGTCATTCCTACATCCAAAGTATTGGAGTACTTGGCTAATTTTGGGACTTATACTTCCTTTGATTTATCTACCCTTACGTTTTCAATTTTGGATAGGTCGTAAACTGGGTATTTTAGTCTATACAGTTGCTAAGCGCAGACAGCGTGATACGTTAGTTAATCTTAAACTTGCTTTTCCAGAAAAGTCAGCAGAAGATCGTGAACGCATGGCAAAGCAGGTTTTTGTCAATCAAGGTATTGGTATTTTTGAGACCTTATGCGCTTGGTTTCGTCCTAATGTCTTCACACGTACTTTTTCAATATCAGGATTTCAGCACATCGTAAAGGCTCAAAAAGAAGGTCGCGGTGTTCTGCTATTGGGTGCTCACTACACCATGCTTGATCTAAGCGGTCGATTATTCGCTCAGTTTGCCCCCTTTCATTGTATGTATCGTCCGCAAAATAATGCGTTGCTGGATTGGTTTGTCTTCAATGCACGGCGTCATATGTGTGAAGAGCAGATTAGCTATCGCAACATGCGCGGTCTTGTTAAGAGTCTGTGGGAACGCAATATTGCGTGGTACTCTGTAGATCAAGATTTTGGTTTAAAACATGGGGTTATGGCGCCCTTCTTTGGGGTGCCTGCAGCTACTATCACCTCCCCGCGCCGCTTGGCTGAAATCGGTAAAAGCTCTGATCTAGAACCTGCACTTATTGGTATGCACTGTTATCGGCAAACGCCTGACAAATTACCTCGTGGTAAACGTCCGCATTATCATATAACGCTTACCCCACCACTTGAAAATTATCCAACAGAGGATGAAGTCGCAGATGCCACGAGCATTAATGAGATGCTTGAAGGCCTAATTCGTATTGCGCCCACGCAGTGGATGTGGTTCCATAAACGGTTTAAACATTCTGAAACTGGACGAACTGACTATTATAAGTAAGATGCTAATATAAACAGACAGTATCAGTCCGGTTGGCTACATAAGCACCCATCAACTGACCTATCTTTTTAGTCTAACTTTACATGTTTAGTTTAACCTGTCTTTATGTATAGCCTTTAAATTTTAAAGTCGCTGCTAATTAATCAGCAGCGACCCTATAAAATTATCATAAAACTATTTATTTAATGAGATTAAGGACGTTTAAACATATAGTGTCGTGTTAGTTAACACCTGATTAAACCTCTGAATTAAACCACACTGACTTAAATAAGAATGTCTTAAATAACGACAGCACAGCTTAACACGTCATCAACCATGCAGTTTTCAACCGTCAACACATAGTCATTGCCAAGCGCTACTGAAACATTGTCACCGTTTTGACTGGTTTGAGTGCTAAGCACACTGGCATCACTAAATAGGTCTGATGAGAACTGTAGCATGTCTGTATAACCTGCATCATTGTTAAAATCTTTGATGACATCATTTCCAGATAGGGAATCGAAAACAAAGGTATCACTGCCAACGCCACCGACTAAGGTATCATTTCCCGCACCACCATCAATAATATCATTGCCTTCAGCGCCATAGATACGATCATTACCACCCATCGCCACGATGACATCATCGCCACGTCCTGCATGTAAGATATCGGCCTGGCTAGTACCGGTGACAGTATCGTTACCTTCACGAGCGAAAACAGTTTGACCAGCTAGCTCATCATCTCCGATAGTGCCTTCTTCGTGATCTAAAAAGCTTTTTTGACCACGTTTAAACCACTTCATAAAGAAACGACTGTCTTGTAAGCCACTGTTGGTAATGTCGTAATTAGAATAATGACTGAATATCTCATTTTGGAAGCTGACAGATTCCACGTTGTCTGCTTCAACTAAGTTAATGCCATCTTTATCAACAAAGAATAAGGTGTCATCGGACATTTTGTACATGTCCCAGTCACGACTACGCCCTTCTATTCGTACTTCGTCATTACCCGTATTGCCATCGATATGATCAACGCCGATGCCAGCTCTGATAATATCATCACCTTGACCACCATCTATATAGTCATAGTTGGTGCCACCCGCTATTTTGTCGCCATACTTTGTGCCAATTAAAAAAGCTGAGGTGCCAAAGTGGCTTGAGCTTGTAGGCGCATAATCGTCCTCTACCCAAACTCTGTTTCGTTTTGAGGCAGACAACTGGGACACTATCACGGTGCTATCTTGCTGAGTATCATCATAAAATGAAGAGTCGATAACACGTGAAATGGCATCGGAAGTAATGCCATTAACATGTGCATACCAACCGGTTGCTATGTTTATAAAAGAGAATGGGCTGACATCCCATATAGAAGACGCGTATACGTCATTATAGAGCACAAAGTTGTCAGTAGAGCTACTAAACTCTTTATCCGGATTAACAAGGCCAGGGTCTGCAGCTTGAATGGCAGATATAAAATCAGGCTCGTTACCAGTCACACGGTGAGTCACATCGTTTTCATAACCGACGTTTAAGACCACATCACCATTATCATAGATTGTTGGCACGGCATGCGCAATATAATCAGAATCGGTAAAAAAGCCATCGACAATATTTTCTCGCTCTGCTGCCAACACATTGGTAACAGATGCCCCTAAACTATAGCCACTAAATACCACATCAGTAGCATCTAACCCATTATCAAGGGCAAAATCACGGACCATCTCTAAAATAGGCTCATACAGCTCAACACCCTCGCGCGTATTCAGGTTAAAATAGTCAAGTATGTCTGTTAGAGCATTAGTGCCTGCTACATTAAAATTAATACGGACTAACTCTCCAGCATCATTATACTGACCAAAGATTTTGGCTTGAGGTCCTGGCAATGCGGTGCCCGTATAAAGACTTGGAATGGTAAAATAGCCGGCATTATCGACACTATCTTTACTGACACCAAAGTCTGAAGAGGTTAACTCACGCCATCCATCAGGAACACTGACATCAATAGTATTTGCAGAATAGTCGCCTAATAATCCACCAAGTGAATTTAGGGCATCTACACCAGGAATGAAATTAAAAAAGCTAAATGAATTGGTATATGCAGCCAGTTTGCTGGTATCTTCTACAAGTTTTGTAGATTCTTCAATAGAGTAGTTTTTATAGTCGAACATGCCCATAACGTGTATCCTTACGTAGTTGAGGGAGTATGATAATTGAGTTGGTGAAGGAAGAGGTAATAGCTTGTATGCAATAGCGTTTTATCCTTAAGTACGCCATATCACTCAATTATTATGTAAAAATTTCAAATAATCAACTTAAAAATTTCATAAAGATCAGATTAATATCGATAGATAAGTAATTAGGAATGGGTTGAAAGATGATAAAAACCTCTTATGCTTGATAATTTTCGAACTCTCTTTCAGGGAAACTACAAAGATTTGATATACTGTTGCATTACATATTTAGTAACTTATTCATCCGTTGAAAGTTATCTATCAACCTTAATTCATTAACTCCTTACCCATAATAAATCAAATAAGCTATTATATAAATCGGGAACATTATGAGCCACACTGACGTCAATCAAACCCAAACAACCTCAGCAGACAGCCAACCTAAACGTGTTCTTACTGGAGTCACAACAACGGGTATCCCGCATTTGGGAAATTATGTCGGCGCTATCCGCCCTGCTATCAAGTCCTCACAAAATCGCCTGAATGAGCAAGACCAGTCGTTCTTCTTCTTAGCAGACTATCATGGCATAATTAAATGCTATGACCCCAAGCAAATTCATGAGTCAACCAAAGCGATTGCGGCAACGTGGCTGGCTTGCGGTCTAGATCCAGAAAAAGTCGTGTTTTATCGTCAATCTGATGTACCCGAAATACCTGAGCTTGCATGGGTTTTAAATTGTTCTTGCTCAAAAGGGCTAATGAACCGTGCTCATGCCTATAAAGCAGCGGTTGATGCCAACTTAGAGAAGGCCAATGTCGACGCTGACCATAATATTACCATGGGACTATTTGGCTACCCTGTTTTGATGGCTGCAGATATCTTGATGTTCAATGCTACTCATGTGCCTGTCGGACGCGATCAAATCCAACATATTGAAATGGCGCGTGATATTGCCGGCACCTTCAATCATAAGTACAAAGACTTATTTACCCTACCGTCAGCAGTCGTTGATGATGACATACCCCTGTTGACAGGTCTTGACGGTCGCAAAATGAGCAAAAGTTATGGCAATACCATTCCTTTATTTGGGGAATACAACCCTCAAATAGACGCTGAAAAGCAGCTTCGCAAAGCGGTGATGCAGATTGTCACCAACTCACAAGCACCAGAGGAACCCAAAGACCCCGACGATTCGGTGATATTTGAGATTTATAAAGCATTTGCGACACCTGAAGAAGTTGCCGACTTACGCTCACAGTTTGAAGCCGGTATTGCTTGGGGCGATGCCAAGCAAATCCTATTTGAAAAGATCAATGGCGAAATTGCGCCCTTCCGAGAGCGCTATTTTGAGCTAATGGCCAACCCCAAAGAGCTTGAAGAAATACTACAGATGGGGGCGGATAAAGCTCGCCGCTATAGTCGTAAACAACTGGACAAGACCCGCCGAGCTATTGGTATTAAGCCATTGGCAAAGCTAAAGTAAATGTTGGGTGATCATTAGCGACTCCACTCACTTAAATTAAGGTAAATAAGGACTTGAATACGCTCTCAGGGAACTTGAAGCAGCAGGCAGTACAGATTGATAACGACTCTGAATCTACTCCTGCAAACGAGCTTAGTGTTCGGATCTATACCACGCCTGTGCAATCATTGCCTGAGGATTTATATATCCCACCTCAAGCGTTTGCAATTTGGTTAGAGCAGTTTGAAGGACCACTAGACTTTTTACTGTATCTGGTAAAAAAGAATAATTTTGATATTACAGATACCGCTATCTTGCCGATAACTGAGCAGTATTTAGCGTATATAGATGAGCTAGATGCCGATCATTTTGAGTTGGCAGGTGACTATCTGCTGATGGCCTCTACTTTAATTGCTATTAAAACTGAGCTGCTATTACCTGCTCCAGAGAAGGTTGATGATGAGCGTGACCCAAAAGCTGAATTGATTTCACGTTTAGAGGATTACGCTCAAATCAAAGAAGCCGCTCGTCGTCTTGATACCTTAATACGCCTTGAGCGTGACGTTTTCTTAGCCATGACTAGCTTGCCTGAGCCTGAAATTATGGCTGCACAGTTACCCAGCTATCCTGCCGAGATGTTAGTAGAGAGTCTGCTTAAGATGCAATTAAAGCCTGATTATCAGATGCATAATATTAAAGTAGACCCAGTGCCATTATCGGATCGTATCGCTAGTATTAGTCGTCAGCTGAGTGCACGCGGTGAAGGCTCATTTGTAGAACTACTTGATAACCGTCAAGGACGATTGGGCGTAGTGGTCAGCTTTGTCGCTGTACTTGAACTGATGAAAAGACAGTTTATAGAAGTAATTGAAAACATAAGTGTTAATGAAGACGTTATAGACAATAAAACCGTGATTCTTGAGTTAGATAACCAAACCGATAACAGCGACACCCTATCGACTTTAAAACTGCGCTGGGTGGCTTAACTTAAGTCTTAGCCCATTAGCTACTTTCTAATCCTATTTAAGTTCAACACCTTTTCAAATTTTATATTTTAATAGCCAGTAAATTTTAATGCCGAAATTAACCAATGACCCTATGAATATCAAAGCAGAAGCAGATAGCACTCTTGATTCAGCAGTTAAAAAAGCAGAAGAAGCTGAAACCCCATCAGAAATACCCTCAATAAAACAGTCTGCAAATAATACTGAGTTAACGACGTTCAATCGTTATGATTTATTAAGCCGCCGGATTGAGGTACTATTACACGCTTCAGAAACGCCACTAACTGCCAGCCAGCTTAGAAAATTTTTATCCTTGTCTAAGCATGAATTAGAGACTGCACTGGTAGTTTTGCAGCAGCGACTGAGCACAGGGGTGTTATCTTTAAGCGAGTCAGCCAGTGGATATCGACTGCAAATACGCAGTGAGTATAGCGCGCTTATTCAAGAGGTTTTCCCGCAGCGGTTGGAGAATTTAAGTCAGGCGTTGCTTGAAACCTTGAGTGTCATTGCTTATAAGCAGCCAGTCACCCGTAGTGATATTGAACAGGTGCGCGGCGTTACTGTCTCAAGTAATATCTTAAGACAACTGTTTGATAAAGGCTGGATAATTGAGAAAGGCTATCGCGAAACTTTAGGTCGCCCTGCTCTACTTTATACAACGCCTGAGTTTTTGGACGCTTTTGGGTTAGAGGGTTTGGCTCAGCTTCCCCCTTTGCCAGAATTGAATCTGACACGTGATTAGTTGATACTTCTTATTAGTTGATACTACTATAGGGTATCCTGTTACATGGAGTACAGCCCACTACTTATAAGGATATAAGATACTTGATGACCATAAATAAAACCCTAAACTTAGTAACTACGACTGACAATCAACAGATAGCGGTTTGGAAAATAAACGATGCAGATGTCGTCGCTGATCAAGCTGAAAACAAACTTTATTATGAGCAAAAGCAAACCATATTGTTTGTGCATGGTGCGTTCTCAGATAAAGGGGTATGCTTAGGGATTGCCAGTTATTTTGCCTCGTTAGGGTTTCAGTGCTACATCATGGAATGGCGCGGTCATGGCAGTAGCAGCAAACCGCAAACCGATTATAATGTGGAAGATATTGGCCTTTATGATGTGCAAGCCACATTAAGCTATTTATTGAACGATCTAAAAGTAGAAAACCTTCACTGCGTGACTCATAGTGGTGGTGGCATTTGTTTGACGATATGTTTAACTCAATATCCTCAGTTTGTTGACAAAATAAATAGCATTACTATGTTTGCTTGCCAAGCCTTTGCTGCCGCAAGCACTCCATTACACTTCGTAAAGTTAATGACTCTAAAGGCCATTACTCGCAAGCTTGGGGTTGTCAAAGGCAAATCTCTTAAGCTTGGTACCATGAATGAAAGCTATTATCTACTGTCGCAATGGATGGACTGGAATTTAAATCAGAACTTCAACAGCTATACACCTACCCCTATTAAACAGCAGCTATTACGTTCGACTGCTTTGTGCTACAAAGGACGTAACCTTAAAGCTCCTAATACAATAACAACCTCTCAGATTCTCGATTATCGCAGTCTTATGCCAAACATTACTACGCCAATCTATACTATATGTGCTGCAGGTGATACGATCGCGCCTCCTAACGGCTGTCTTCAATACTTACAGGCTTTTAAAAAATCCAAAAACCGGTACCGAGAGTTTGCAGTGGCTAAGGGAGATTTAAACGATTATAACCATACAAGTGTATTTTTAAGTCGTCATGCTGCTAAAGAGGTCTGGCCAACGGTTTTGGACTGGGTTACTAAGCACAGTTAGATTCTTATTTAAGAACCAATAACATTACTTATATTTTATTTAACCCTACAATATCTTAATTGACGTATAATGCACTTCTAAAATCAGTCAATCCTGATTAAAAATTTATCTACATTGTGAAATGTAGCCACTCACCGATTCAAGGATGCATACTATGCCTCATTCAAATCAAAACGATATTAATCCTCAAACCACATCAACGCCTTCAACCACTCAGACCAGTACAGCTGGTACGGAAAAACTACAAAAAGCCTTAGCCCGTATGGGACTTGGTTCACGTCGTCAAATGGAAGAAGTCATTAAGTCAGGTCGAGTTTCTATAAATCAAAAGCCTGCAACTATTGGCGACCGCGTAGAACAAGGTGATGAAATTCGTGTTGATGGCCGTTTAATCAAGTATAAATCTGAGCGTGAAAAACGTCGCCGTGTATTGGCGTATTACAAGCCTGAAGGTGAAATTTGTTCGGCTAATGACCCTGAGGGACGTACCACAGTATTTGAACGTCTACCAAAGCTAACCCATGATCGCTGGATTATGGTTGGCCGTTTGGACATTAACTCTACGGGTTTATTATTATTTACTAACGATGGTGAATTAGCGCATCGTTTAATGCACCCGTCTAATGAAATTGTTCGTGAATACGCAGTACGTGTATTGGGCGAATTGACCCCTGAAATGATGAGAAACCTAACTGATGGGGTTACCTTAGAAGATGGCTTGGCCAAGTTTGAAGACATTAGGCAAGGTGGCGGTGAAGGCGTTAATAAATGGTATCACGTTAAGCTTAAAGAAGGCCGTAATCGTGAAGTACGCCGCCTAATCGAATCTCAAGGTCTTAAAGTGAGTCGCTTATTACGCACCAGTTATGGTTCAGTGGATTTACCGAAAGAATTGCGTACGGGACGTTTTATTGAACTCGATAGAAAAGAGATTCACCGTTTGATTGATTTGGTAGGTCTACGCCCTCGTGAAGACATGGGCGTGCACGGCAAAGCGAAAGAGAAAAAAGAGCGCTTTAAAAAGAAACCGCTCAAAGCTCGCCCAGCTCGCAGCAACTCTAGAACTCGTAATAATACTTCTAATATAAGTTCTGGCAACCGCGGTAGCAAACGCTAAATTTGACTTTGTATAAGTTAATGTTTTAGATCTAAAAAGCCCTTAGTTTATGACTAAGGGCTTAATTTTGAGTTTATATAATTGATCATTTAAGCGTTTACTTTCTCTGTTCTAAATAACGTTGCATCACTTGCATGTCTTGCAAAGCGTAACTTTGACAACTCTCTAACAAGCCATCAAGTTTGGTTTCGATTTTAACCAGTATTTCCTCAAGCAATCCTAATGCACGTGCCTCATTATCACTGATTTGGATTTCACTGATTAGAGCTCTATTTTTTGAGGCGGATGATATAGACTTTGTTTTGCTTTTACTTTTAGCCATATGCTCTGTTTGTTGCAGCATTTGCTCGTGATGTGCAATACGTTGATAACTGTTTATTAGTTCTGGCAATCGGGTTTGTAGCAGTTTACTCACCACAAACTCATCTTCAGAAATGGCAGGCGTTTTACTGGCTGCAATTGCTTCATTACGCCACTGCTGAAAAATATCCGCTTTGCCATCAATACGTAAAAGCTGCTGAACCACGACAGTCGGTAAGCCATTAATTTGATCTTCAGTTAAAGTAAGCTGCAACATAGGCGGTGGTGGTAATTGTGCAGGGTCCACATACTCAAGCTTGCCCGGTGTAATACCTACCGCGCGGTGGAAAGCCAGCCATCCTTTTCGGCCAACATAGCCTGTAGCTACTATTGCCAATATGCCAGCCCCGATAAGCACACTCATTAAAACCCTATACTCCTACCTGTTGATTTATCTGTATACTCTCTTTTCTAACTATACTGCTGTTTATAATAATGCTATAAAAAAATAAAAAAACTTTTGAGTTTAACTTTTTAAAGTTTAGTTTTCGAAACGTTGCTGTAAATAGCGATTGGTTGCTAATAGCTTTTGACCATCTTGATGGTATGCAGCATCTAACAATCCATCAAACTGACTGTCTACTGTATTCAATACTTCCATTAAAGCTTCTCTACCAGTCATATTCGAATTCTTGATCTTAGTGGTATCAGCGCGGCTCTCTTCACTGCTTTTTTCTGCAGAAAGCACAACAGTTTTATTGGGTTTGCTATCTAAGTCATGAAGGCGTCGATAATCAGCCACAGCTTCAGGGATGTGAGTGTCCATAACTTTTTTTATCATGATATAAGTTTCAGTTACCGCATCTGTATCATCAATCACACCGTCGTTATTGGTATCTCCATAAAGCGTTTTTAACTTCTCACCTTTGACATTGATGACATCTAACTTCTGCCTTACGTCAGTAGGTAGACTCTTCTCAGGGATATAACCCAACTCTGGCATCGATTTATACTCAAGCATTTTTGGTTGAGTAAATTTTTTGATACCACGATAGCCTAAATATATTCCAGTTGCTGGTAGCAAACCGTATAGTATAAACATCAGTACCATTGCCGTTGCTTGAGTCATATTACCATCCTTAAGTTTTTAACAATTATTTGAGGAATTAAACTCATTTTAAGCTAATCTCCATTATAATTAAGCTTCCATTAAATTTTTTAGTCAAATTTATAACTTCATGACCCTATTTTAATAATTTACCCTGAGATAACTAGATGGATTATGTATCAGGCTTTGCCCTGGGCTTATCACTTATATTAGCAATTGGTTCACAAAATGCTTTTATTTTAAAACAAGGCTTAAAAAGACAGCATGTTTTCGCTATATGTTTGTTTTGTGCGGTATCAGATGCTTTATTAATAACAGCTGGAGTCGCTGGATTTGGGAGTATTACCGCTAAATATCCCGATGTGGTAAATATTGCAAAACTGGGCGGCGCTTTATTCTTATTAGTCTATGGATTACTAAGTCTTTATGCCAGTATTACTAAATCTCATGCCTTAACTCAAGATACCCAAAATGTAGCGAGTCTAAAAAAAGCCCTTCTTTTATGTTTTGGATTTACTTGGCTCAACCCGCATGTTTATTTAGACACTTTAGTCTTAGTGGGAATGGTATCTACTGGCGCAGACAGTAAACTGTGGTTTGGATTAGGTGCAGTGAGTGCATCGTTCGTGTTCTTTTTTTGCTTGGGCTATGGGGCAAGACTATTATCCCCTCTGTTTACTAAACCTAAAGCATGGAATATATTAGACGCCATGGTTGGGATATTAATGCTTTATTTGGCATGGCATTTATACAGTAGTTGACTCGTCTAGTTAGTAACAGAACTATTTGGTTGATTGATTTATTTATTTTTTACTTAAAAACCCCACACAACTTATTTCAAATCGATGTAAGCTGGTGCTTCAAGCCTAGCGTAATGTATTTTTACCCAGATATGCTGGGCTAAAACCCCAGCCTACGTCAAGAGTTGAAAGTGAGGTATAAAAAAGGTCTCTGCAAATCTACTGAGACCTTATTAATACCATGATAGATGCAATCAAGAGGGACATCTAAAGATTGTAATCCTACATGAGCTGAGGAAAAATAGTTCTTAAACCACTGACTAATATCTCAATAGATACTGCAGCCAATAACATCCCCATCACCCGGCTTATAATGTTTAGACCCGTATCGCCTAAAAAGCGGCTGAGTCTACCTGCAGCCATTAAAGAAATATAACAAAATATAGCGATAATAAGACCAGATACGATAATAGCAAGTTTTTGTTTCCAAGATGTCACTTGAGAAGAATAAATAATTACCGTAGAAATACCCCCAGGTCCGATAATCATAGGTATAGCTAGAGGAACAACTGCAGCAGCGATATTACCCTCCATAGGCGTCCAGTCCGTCCACTCATCCCATTCCACATTATCTTGATCCGGTTTAACCGGGTTACCCTCACCATTCATCATGTTAATGGCAATTAAAAATACCAAGATACCGCCCGCTACTTGGAAAGACCCTATCGAAATCCCTAAGGCACGAAGAAGCAATTCACCGGCTATAGTAAAAAAGGTGATGGTAATGAACACAGTAGCTACCGCAACTCTAGCGAAGCTACGTCTATCGTCGGGTTTAAACCCACGAGTAGAATCTAGGAATAAAGTCAAGGCACTAAATGGATTAATTAGTACCACAAATGCCAAAATTATTTTGACAATTTCGGTGTCCATAATGGGCGCCTCAGCCTACAAAAAGTGGCGATTTTAACACATACATTAAATTGTAAAAACCCTAGCTTATAAGGTTATCAGCCAATTGTGTATCTTCAATGTATCATATTGCAGCATAAACCAAGTGAGACCTTATCGCATAGGTAATATCATATAATTAATATCGAATATTCAAATCGCATAAATAAAATACAACATTGTACCCAAAAATAGATATTAATTAGTACTTTATGCAGAAAAGTCCATACCAATATCTAGCGCTTTAGTACTATGAGTTAAATATCCCATAGCTATAAAATCAACCCCAGCTTTGGCGACTTCTACCACTTTATCTGGGGTGATGCCCCCTGAAGCTTCGGTCTTAATGCGACCACTTGGATGATTTTTGCATATTGCTACCGCTTTACTTAATGTTTCAGGACTCATATTGTCCAATAGTACCAGCTCTGCACCGGCATCAATAGCTTGTTGCAACTGCTCTAGAGTATCAACCTCAATCTCAATAGGTATTAAATGACCTGCCAATTGTTTTGACTGAGCGATAGCATTAGCAATGTTACCGGCTATCGCAATGTGGTTGTCTTTAATTAAGATGGCATCATCTAATCCTAAACGATGATTACGGCCACCACCGCAGCGCACCGCATACTTTTGCACTGTTCTTAAACCAGGTATGGTTTTACGAGTACAAGTTATTTGTGCCGGATAATCGGCAACCAAATCTACTACTTTTTTAGTTGCCGTAGCAATACCGCTTAAATGGGTCATAAAATTCAACGCCGTACGCTCAGCGGTTAATAAATTGCGGGCATTACCACTAATGGTTGCCAGAGTCTGACCGGCTGTAACCCAAGCACCATCCTGAGTGTGTGCTGTAAATTCGATAGAGGCATCCACTTGAGCAAATGCCAGTCTTGCTAGATCTATACCGCACACTACACCTTCATCGCGGACAGTCAATGTCAGCGTTGCTTGCTTAACTGCTGGAATAGTCGCTTGTGAAGTGACATCTCCTCTACGACCTAAATCCTCTATGAGTGCAGCTTCAACTAAAGGCGCTAATATGACATCATTTAAAGGGGGCTCAATGGTATTCTTACCTTTATTGTCAAGTTTAGCGATGTTATCAATAGAAGCAGGCATAGGTGGTCCTTAGCAGTTATATAGATTGGTATATATAGATTATTATGGTAGTCAGTTTTAAATATAACCTAAAAATACTAAAAACAAATAAACTTTAAACTCACATATCATATTTAAACTTGTTTTAATAATACTCATTATGAGCATAAATATAACGGAGATAAAAGAGATTAGCAATATATTATCTTTTATTAATTACTGCAAAGGTCGATTAAAGCCGTTTATACATACTTAGTTGCAGCCCATTTTGCATTGCAAATTATCATTGCAATAGCTATATATATTAATATCCCTACCTATTGAGGGCATAATAATTTAAGACCTATTTATTTAAGACCTATTTATTTAATGCCTATTTATTTAACGATAGCTACTATTAGGCAGCTTACTGTCCATCAGTAAACTCTGTAAACCTATATCAAAACGGAAACGATACAGTTTAGCGGGTCTTCCTCGACCTGTTTGGCTACTATTACCTGTGGGCTGTAGTAGATCTTGGCTTTCAAGCAGCCGTCTAAAGTTTTGTTTATGTAACGGGACGCCAGACAAAGCTTCGACACTTTGCTGTAGCTGTAACAGGGTGAACTCTTCGGGCATTAACCCGAAAATCAGAGGACGATACTCAATCTTTGCTCGTAATCTTGAAATCGCAGTGGCAATCACCCGTCGGTGATCATAGTACATAGGTTCGCCGATGACTTGTTGCCAATTATTAGGAAGCTTGGTGGCATTATATTCTGGAGACTCTGGCAATAACCCAGCTTCATATAACATCTCATAACGCAGAAGCGCGTGTTCGGCCACCCATTTATTAAACATCTCTTTGGCCGAGCTGCTATGACTGTCTTTACTAGCCATCACCTCTTTAAAATCTGAATCTTGCTCCCAATCACCACCCCAACATAAATAAATACGCTGTAACCGCTTGGTTCGCTCTGTACTGATTTTTGCTGATTCCGCCCATTTTTTAAGCTTTTGGATGATTTGAGTATTATTATTTTGTGGTTGTAGATGGTTTTCCCAAGGAAAGTAATCGTACCAATCTCGCCAGCGCGCCCCATTTTCAGAACTCAATTGAGAGGAATATTGAGTAGCATTTGAGCGATAGTCATCGCTGTTTTTAGACGTAGCTTTTTGAACTGCTTCTTGTCTTGCTTCTTGTACGGCCTCTTGTACTAGGCCCATGTAACTGACATACACTAAAGCATGACCGTCTTTGTTACGACGGTTGGTATCGACGAAGGTATAAAGCTGTTCAATATATCCTAAAGGTTGTTGTGTCTGTTCTTCTACCCATTGACGCACCCCTGCTTGCAATGAACGGTGCAATGGCATAAGCGGCCCATTAGGCAATAACTTACCCCCATCTACGGTAAGAACTCGGGCCCGATTATTGGTTATTGCAATAAGTACCGCTACCACCTCGGTGGTACCACTACCTTCGCTGTGGGCGTGTGAAAAAGACAAAGTCATATTTATTATTAATCTAAATAATATTTATTATTAATCTAAATAAAGCGTTGCTGACAATTTAGATGATGCTATTTTAGTGCTGCTATTTTGAGGGTTTTGCAGTTCATAAAACCTAATCTATTAGTATATCGTTTAATCTTTACAATTACACTACGACTAACTTAAACACTACTTGATAAACATCACCTTAAACTCTAGATAAAAAAATTCTTGTAATTATGCTCAAGATGAGCATAATTAGAGTACACCTTTTGGAAATAGCTATCTATTAAATTTTAACCGTGTAATAGGGATTATTATGACAGCCTCTCAAGCCAGTCCAGTCTTCATAGATAAAGTAAGAACAGCAGAAAAAGTAGAGCTCTTTGCCTATGACGCCCCTACTATTTCGCAAAGTAACCATCCGTCTAAGGCTAATAATATAGCAATCGAGTATGCGCAAGCTAAGATACCCGCAGAGCTTTCTCGTAGTGAACGTCAACAAGTTGTCGCTAATATCAAACGTTTATTAAAACAACACAATGCGGTACTAGTAGCGCATTATTATGTCGATCCTTATATTCAAGATTTAGCCCTTGAGACTGGTGGCTGCGTTGGTGATTCCTTAGAGATGGCCCGTTTCGGTAAAGAGCATGAAGCCGATACCTTAGTAGTTGCTGGCGTTCGCTTTATGGGCGAATCGGCAAAAATTTTAAGTATGGAAAAGACAGTACTTATGGCTGATTTAGAGGCAGAATGTTCGCTCGATTTAGGCTGCCCGATTGATGAATTTAGTGCATTTTGTGATCAACATCCCGACCGCACTGTGGTGGTCTATGCCAATACCAGTGCTGAAGTTAAGGCGCGTGCTGATTGGGTCGTAACATCATCAGTTGGTTTAGAGATTGTCACTCATCTGCATGAACGTGGTGAAAAAATTATTTGGGGTCCTGACCGCCACTTAGGTAAGTACATCCAAAAAGAAACCGGCGCTGATATGTTGCTATGGCAAGGCTCATGTATTGTTCACAATGAGTTTAAAGCTAAAGAGTTACATCAATTAAAAGCCGATTACCCCGATGCGATAGTCTTGGTACACCCAGAGTCACCTGACAGTGTGGTGCAATTGGCAGATGTGGTTGGCTCAACCAGTAAATTATTAAATGCTACCAAAGAAATGGACGCTAAAACCTTTATCGTCGGTACTGACCTTGGGATATTGCACGAAATGCAAAAGCAGTCACCGGATAAGCTATTTTTGGCAGCACCGACTGCTGGTGAGAGCGCTACATGTAAAAGCTGTGCTTTCTGCCCGTGGATGGCAATGAATGGTCTAAAAGGTATTGAACAATGCTTAGAAGAAGGCACAGGTGAAATTCATCTAGATCCCAAATTAGCAGAAGCTGCCTTAAGACCTTTGCAGCGTATGCTCGATTTCGCTGCTGAACAAAAACGCCGAGTGGCTGCTAGTGGAGATTTTATTAAGGATCGTGAGCTATTTAAAAATGTAGGCGCAGCGTAATTGTACATACCGCTTAATTTATAAATTTGCCTAAGATACTACTGATTCAGTTTATAGCAGATCTAATTTAAACCTTTACGAGATAAAAGTTATGACAATATGTCAAACAGCTAAAATAGATAACCCATCGTATAATGCACAATCGGATTCACACTGTGATGTGTTGGTTATTGGGGCAGGTTTGGCAGGTTTGGCAACCGCTTTATCACTACCGAAGCATTTAAAAGTGACGGTATTGGCTAAAGAAGCACTCAGCGACTGCTCAAGCTATTATGCTCAAGGCGGTATAGCCGCAGTGATTGATAGTGATGATAAGGTCTGCGATCATGTAAGCGATACTTTAATCGCTGGGGATGGCTTGTGTGAAGCTGATGCAACCACACAAATTTTAACCCAGGGCGCCTATGCCATTGAGTGGTTACTCGAACGCGACGTAGCTTTTACTACCAATGCTCATGTACTTTCTGACTCATGCTCCAGGAATAATAATTCAGATTTATCAAATAACGCTACTTTAGCAGATTTACATCTGACTCAAGAAGGGGGACATGGGTGCCGCCGCGTAGCCCATGCCGATGATGCAACTGGCAGACATATTATGACTCAGTTACATCAGCAAGCCCAAGCTGCTGAAAACATTAATCTATTGCCATACACTGAAGCGCTACAATTAATTACTGTTACTACTAAGGACGACGTTAATATTAAGAGTGATTTTGATAGTAGTGCTAGCAACTTAGAAGGTCATGAATGTCTTGAAGGTCATGTCAACGAGGTTAAAAAGTGTGTAGGCGCAGAAGTTATAAATACCCAGACCAATGAATTATTAAGTATTATCAGTAAAACCGTCGTCCTAGCCAGCGGTGGTTTGGGCCAGTTATTCAGACGAGCTACCGCCCCTAATGTCTGCGTCGGTGATGGCATAATGATGGCTTGGGAAGCGGGTTGTCGTTTGGCCAATCTAGAATTTATTCAGTTCCATCCGACAGGCTTGTTCTATGAGGATAAAAATGGCAGCAGTAATTTTCTAATTTCCGAAGCTGTTCGGGGGGAAGGCGGTCTACTCAGCTGTCCATTAACTCATGAACGCTTTATGCCAAACTATGATGCTCGTGAAGAGTTGGCCCCACGAGATATCGTGGCAAGAGCCATTGCTAATGAGATAGCAAAAAATGGCTTAGGTTATGTGCATTTAGACATCTCGCACAAACCAGCTCAATTTATCAAACAACATTTTCCTGATATTTATGCTCAGTGTTTAAGTCTAGGTATAGATATAACTAAGCATCCAATACCTGTAGCACCCACCGCCCACTATACCTGTGGTGGGGTATTAACCAATGCTCGGGGACAAACGGATGTCCAAGGTTTGTATGCAGCAGGGGAAGTTGCCAATACCGGTTTGCATGGTGCCAATCGTTTGGCCAGTAACTCACTACTAGAGTGTGTGGTCGTTGGTCGCGCCATAGCTTCGCAACTGGCTACACGCTTTAAATCAAATATATCTGACTCTGATGCGTTAGTTGAGTTGAAGACAGAGTCCTTGCAACTGCCACACTTTAATGTCTCTTTAGACTATTTGACTCAATCCAATTTCAATAGTGAGGAGTCAGCTTCTAATAAACAGCACCCTACTCCCCTGAACTTAAGGTCCCTATTAACTGACACAAAGCAATTAATGACCTCTAATATGGGCATACAACGCAATAAAAGCGATTTACAGCATGCCTTGCGTGAAGTTATGATGTCTAAGCAGCAGTTGCAGTATCTACCTTCAACCAACCAATTATCGAAGCCTAGTCATTTAGAGCTATTCCGCTTACGACGGCTACTAACTTTAGCATCGCTCATGTTGCAATCTGCCCTTACTCGTACTGAAAGTCGTGGTGGTCATTATAGAGAGGACTTTCCCACTCTTAACGAAACTGCTAGTACCAGTATTATCGCGCCTTTAACTGTTGAAAAATACAATGAAAGATACAGTGAAAGATACAGTGAAAAGTCCAATGAAAACTACATTAAAAACCGCTATAAAAACAAGGAACATACCAAAACATCATCTAATAATGATGATGATAATGAGCAATCAGCGACTACAAAGAAATTTAAACCATACCCTTATGATTCAATAGTTCAAGCTTCCTAGAATCCTTAACAACTATATAGGAATAGGATTGCCCCTAATCCATATAGCTATGGTAAAATCGCTGTCTGTTTGTCTTGGCTTGCGTGACTCAAAGGCTAGTTTGTTAACTACTTTGAATCGAGCAGCCAAGACGTAATCTACTCTACTGTGCCTGAATATTACCCCTCATGCAAACACCCCATAATATAGACAATTTGATCACCTTAATTCTGGTATTAACCCCATTATTTATCGGATTCGCCTTACCGTTAAATAAAACCTTGGTCCATTATTCAGAAAAAATGCTCGGCTATCTGGTCTATATTATCCTAACTTTAATCGGTATAGAGTTGGCACAGGTGGAAGGTTTGGGCAGTCAGATTAGCGATATTATTTTTTATGTTGGGGTTTTATCAGTACTCACTATTGGTTGCGGTCTAGCTGGCTTGATGCTATTTGATCGATTGATACCTTGGCACCCCTCATCTAAGACTACTACCACTGAGCATAAAATTAGTATCCGTGGTAGTCTGATTCAAGTATTTTGTGTGTTATTTGGATTTCTGATTGGCGGAATATTACCACAAAGCATGACCCCTCCAGAGACCACCATGACCGGTCTTTTGATGTTACTGATCTTGCTAGTAGGTATCGGTCTTAAAGGCTCAGGCATTACATTAAAAGAAGTCTTACTTAGTAAACGCGGTATGCAGACCAGTATCATTTTCACCCTGTCGGTATTGGTAGGCGGCGTTTTATTTTGGTTACTCATCGATGAAGTAAGCTTAACTCAAAGTCTGGCTTTAGCGTCTGGTTTTGGTTGGTATTCTTTATCAGCCATTGTAATGACCGATGCTTATGGTGCTGTCTGGGGTAGTATCGCTTTATTTAATGATTTGGTTCGTGAATTTTTCGCTTTATTATTTATTCCTTTTTTTATGAGACGTTATCCCTCAGCCGCTGTTGGGCTAGGCGGCGCCACAAGCTTAGACTTTACGTTACCGGTTATTCAACAATCTGGCGGCTTAGGTATTGTCCCTTTAGCGATTAGCTTTGGTTTTATTATTAATATAGTAGCGCCGGTGTTGATGGTGATTTTCGCCTCTTTTGGATAATGGTACATCTATACTACAAAGATTATAGTTTAATGTTTCCCAAAAATTAGTTCTTTTATATCCCACTCGCCTTCTGAGTAAAAAACCGCATTAACGGCTTAATTTTACCAACTTGATACATGCCTTCACTTCGCAACTGCTGTACCGGACGCAAAGTCGCAAAGTCACCAGCGAACAATCCGTTAATAGCTGAGAAACTGTGCATCATTACACTATTATGAGGGCGGCGCGTACGCTCATACCGACGCAAGGTCGCATGCTCGCCCCAACATCTACCGCCACTACGCTGATAATCCTCACCTAATATCTCAACCAAAGCTGCCACATCGAGCATACCCAAATTCAGACCTTGACCGGCTAAAGGGTGTACCCCATGTGCGGCATCTCCAATCAGCACTAAATTATATTTCACGTAGTGTTTGGCTTGCTGAGCGTTTAATGGAAAGCTTGCAATGGATTCAAGCTGATCGATATCGCCTAAAGCATATTGGCTCGCCGCTGCCAACTCTCTGTGTAAAGTATCGCTATCTTGTTCATTAAGCTGTAGTAATTCAATGGCTCTATTACGCGGTAAACTCCAAACCACCGACTGCCAGTGTTGTGGATTGCTTTTATCTTCCTCATTAACATCTGCCAATGGCAATAAGGCCAAAGTCCCAGTAGGCAACATCAATTGACGAGCTGTAGCACGATGTGGCTTTTGAGTCTTAATCGCACAACATATAGCCGTTTGATGGTAATCAAAAGTGTCTAGACCGATACCCGCCTCTCGTCTGACCAGGGATCCACGACCATCCGCGCCAACCAACAACTTACCTTGTAACTTATCGCCATTATCTAAGTGAACTTGATAGCCTTGTTCGCTGCCTAACCAATCCAGCATAGTCACTTTATGACCTGCTACTAAGTTTAAGTATTTAGCCACATCTTCTTCGCCTAACCTTTGATATAGGGCTTGTTCAATCACAAAAGGTTCGACCATTGAACCCAATAATTGTGGCACTTTTTCATCGCCAAAATTCAGCTCACCTTTACCATCTTGCTGCCAGACTTGCATTTGGGTGTAATCTGCTTTGCGTTTAGACTGAGCAATAATCTGCCAAGCACCGACCTGCTTTAATAGCTCAATACTGGCCAAACTTAAAGCAAATACACGAGCATCCCGTTGCTGCAGTTTTTGTTGCCATTGAGCCGCAGTAAGTTTGGGACGCGCATCAATCAAAATAACTTTGTGTTGCTGTAAGGCTAATTTTAAAGCCAAAGTGGCACCGACAATGCCACCACCAATTATTAGAGTTTGTGTTGAAGTAGGTGTTGCCATAAAGCAGTCCAGAGTTTTTATCAATCAGTTAAAATCAAAATTGCTGCCATCCAAATCTGCATAATTTAGGACTTAAGCCCCATTGCATAATTCGCTACCAAAGGTTTTACATTGGGTAGCTTATCAAAGGCAATCAATGCCACATTTCTTGCCAGTTTTACTGCTGGATTAGGATGGGTAAAGCCATGCACTACCGCATCACAAAAACGAATCACCCGTTTTTGATCTTTTTGACGCGCCTGCTCATAAGCTTTTAACGTTTGGTTATCGCCAATGTCTTCGCCGCGCATGACTTGATTACCTAGCATCTTTGCCAGCACGTGAGCGTCACGCATACATAAGTTAAACCCTTGCCCAGCAACAGGATGTAAGGTATGGGCGGCATTACCCATAATCACCACACGGCCCTCTACCTGACGCTCTGCCAATACTCGAGTCAACGGATAAGCACCACGTCTTCCCGTTTCTACAAAAGTACCAGCACGTTGACCAAAGGCTTGCTGTAGGGTCTTCATAAAGAGCTGATCATCGTCCAAATATTGTTGCTCTTCACCTCTAGGACAGACCCACACTACTGAACGACGATAGCCCGCTTGAACGGGATTATTACCATCGCCATCCGCATCGGTTAATGGCAATACTGCCAATGGACCTGCCGGACTAAAGCGTTCAATGGCAATATGCTCGTGCGGCTTATCGGTCTGAACTACCCCAACAATAGCAGACTGACCATAATCATAATCCTTAGTAGAAATGCCTAATAAGTTACGTACTGTTGAATCACGTCCATCGCAAGCTACTATCAGCTCAGCGGTTAAGGTCTGTTGTTTTTCATCGTCTGTATCATAAGTGATGGTTGCTGATTTTGATGACTGTTTAACTTGAGTTACTGTGGCACCATCGATTAATACTATTAAGGGGTTTTGTTGTACCGCTAATAGTAACTTGCGCCCAAGCCATGCGTTTTCCATCACTTGCCCAAAAGACTCTACGTTTTCTTCTTCTTTATTGAGCTGAGCATAACCAAAGCTACCTTGCTCGCTTACTTGCACTGAGTCAATACGGCAAGCATGGCTTTGCAGCTCATCCCAAAGTCCTATTTCATTATAAATTTGTACCGTACGTCTGGACAAAGCCGTATTGCGACTGTCTAGGTAATGGGTTCTTTTAGCATCTTCGTTGGGACTGATCTTGGGATACGTATTACGCTCAACAATCGTACTGGCTATGCCTTGATTGGATAATAATAAAGCGAATGATAAGCCCACATGCCCACCACCCGCGATAATCACTTTTTGCTCAGTTATGGTATTTTTATTAACAGCAGTGTCATTTTTATGATCTAAAGTAGATTCAGGCTGCTTTAAGGTTTGATTATTATTTGCTGATTGAGTAATAGCATTACTATGTGATTGGTTTGTCATAATTTACTCTTAGAATTTTTCCACTTAAATAATTTTTGCTTTTATAAATAAGAAAGACTTATATTTAATTTTTATTAAATTTCTTTAATTTTTAAGGACGATTCATTGCACTATTCTATGCTAGTCTTATTAGTATCTTAACATGATACCCTAAGGTTTGGCTTTATTATCACTGGCTTTAAATAGTATAGTTTGTTTGGCCTACTCTACGTAAGATAACTGATTTATTTAACGGTTACTCATATCTATAATTTAAGTTCAGCTTTTCAAAATTAAAAGCCATCTAAACTTATAATTTACAAAAATCGTCTAACACTGTGGCCGCATTCGCTTGAATTTCCCTATTAAACATCCATAATAATTAAGCAACCAAAATAAATATATTGCTTAAAATATACATTACAAAAGGATTCTAACTTGACTGATACCGTCACTCGTAAAATTAATCTTGATTTTCTGACTTCTTCTCAGCTAAAGATTCTGGTTGGTGAATACAATAACAACCTTAAGTACATAGAAGAGCGTCTTGGCATCCATATCAATCAACGTCAACACAAGTTCATCTTAGCCGGAGATTTAACTGCTGTAGAGCGCGGGGATTTCATCCTTAATAAGCTTGCTGATGAGGCTCAGTCTGAAAAAGACATTACCCCTCAAGAATTGCATTTGGTTATCCAAGCCAGCATGTCACGTGATTTTGATACTTTTGCTAGTCCTAAAAAGACTGAAGAAAAACAAGATTCAGATGATTATGAGTACGATGAACAAGCCAATTATGATTCAATTGCACTTAAGACTCGAAAAGGTAAAATCATCCCACGCGGTGGCAATCAGCAGCGCTATGTGCAGCGTATCTTGACCTCTGATGTGTCTTTTGGTGTCGGTCCTGCCGGTACGGGTAAAACTTATCTAGCAGTAGCTTGCGCTGTCGATATGTTAGAGCGTAATGAAATCGAGCGTATTTTATTAGTACGTCCAGCGGTTGAAGCTGGCGAGAAGCTTGGATTTTTACCCGGTGATTTAACCCAGAAAATTGATCCCTACTTACGGCCTTTATATGACGCACTTTATGAAATGCTTGGCTTTGAGAAAGTAGGTAAATTAATCGAGAAGCAGATCATTGAAATTGCACCATTAGCCTATATGCGTGGTCGTACTTTGAACAATTCATTTGTTATTTTAGATGAAGCTCAAAACACCACACCTGAACAGATGAAAATGTTCTTAACTCGATTAGGCTTTGGTTCTCGAGCAGTTATTACCGGTGACGTCACCCAGGTCGACTTACCGCGTGGACACAAGTCAGGATTGGCTCAAGCCATTCAAATTTTAGGTAAAATTGATGAAATCCACATCACAAAATTTGAGTCTAAAGATGTGGTCCGCCATCAATTAGTACAAAAAATTGTTGAGGCTTATGGAGTTTGGGACGAAGAGCAAGAAGTACTTAAAGAATCTCGTAAGCAGGCACGTAGAGCAGAACATGAACGTAAACTAGCTGAAGCTAATAGCAACTCTTAACTGTTTTTTTGGTTAGGTTTAATTTTAAATTTGGTTTAATTTTATAACCAGTCGGATAGCATTATCCGGCTTTTTATTTTCTATAAACTTATCCCTCTTATTTTTATTGGATTAAACTGATCATGACTGACTCTGTTTCGCACATCATAGACGTGAGCACTTCTGACGCTGTTAAGAATGAGGTGGTGGAGAAGTTCTACCCTCAGTCTCACCTGCAAACCGTACTAAACACCACTTTGCAATATATACAAACACAGTTAGTAACCCTGCCCTATTTTGCAGAGCTTAATGAGTCAACTTGGCTATCAAAACCCAAGCAACTCGGGGTATATCTGACGGACAGCAATGAAGGTCGAGCACTTAATTTAGAAGCTCGCGGTAAAGACTATGCGACTAACATCCTCTCCTATCCAAGCGAATTACCTGGGTTTATATTATTAGAGATACCTGAAATACCCCTTGGTGAATTAATCATTTGTCATGAAGTGGTAGCCCAACAAGCTAAAGAGCAGTATAAGACCATTGCCGATCATGTCACCCATCTGCTGGTACATGGTATTTTGCATTTACTAGGTTTTGATCATGAGCTTGGACAAGCTGAACAAGATGAGATGGAAAAGTTTGAAATTGACATTTTAACTGAGTTTGGTATTAACAATCCTTACGTATAACGTGCAAAATAAACAGCTTATTAAACCTAAGGTCTCAACGTTTTCATGGCTGTATTACTACTTTTTAGGACTTATTAGGACTCTACCTTTACACAATTAAATAAGTCAGGATAGAAGTTGAATAATATCAAAACGTTGATTGTGATTAATAGTACCCTAACCAGTCAACGCTTCAAAAAATTTTAATAGAAAAGAAAACGCATTATGACTCAATCGAAACAGGGCTACTTAGTTAATACATTGATTATTGGGATACTTTTATTTCCACTTATCGCTTATGGCATTCTGTTTAGTATCCGCTATTTACAGCTGCACAATGATGATTGGATACTGAATCATGCTCATATTAAGTATTGTAATGGCGCTGTAGGTCTCGGTGATACTTTATTCTCTTGTAATGCAACAACCGAATGTCTTTTGAAAGATAATAAAATAGACTTATTACTACCAAATCAAACGCAATGGCAAACTTTAGAGATAATAAAACGTGAAATGAGAATTGACCTTATACCTATACTTTATATCAAACATAAAGAAGGCTTAAGTGAATACTGTGTTAAATAATTAATTAAAAAAACACCCTGCCATTATAATGACAGGATGTTTAAATTTATTATTGATTAAACTAATCTGAACTTTAAAAAATCCTTATAGGCTTAAGATGGATGCACCATGTCTTCAGGTTTCACCCACTCATCAAACTGCGTTTCAGTCATTAATTCAAGCTCAACGGCAACTTGCTTCAAAGTTTTGTCTTCTTTATAAGCAGTCTTGGCAATCTTCGCTGCATTCTCATAACCTACATGGCGGTTTAAGGCAGTTACGAGCATTAAAGAGTTATGAAGGAAGTCATCAATCTTCTCTTTCACAGGCTGAATGCCGCTTGCACAGTTTTCGTTAAAGCTGTTGCACGCATCGCCCAGCAGCTTGATAGATTGCAGTAAGTTGTAAGCAATCACAGGCTTATAAACGTTTAGCTCAAAGTTGCCAGAAGCACCTGCCATGCTGATGGTGGTATCGTTACCCATCACTTGTGCCACGACCATGGTCATCGCTTCTGATTGAGTTGGGTTAACCTTGCCCGGCATGATAGATGAGCCTGGCTCATTGGCTGGAATTTCTAGCTCGCCCAAACCGCAACGAGGTCCAGAAGCTAACCAGCGCACGTCGTTCGCAATTTTATTTAAGCTGGCCGCTAGGGTTTTTAGTGCGCCTGATGCGAATACTTCGGCGTCACGAGCCGCTAGGGCTTCAAATTTATTTGGAGAAGTCACAAAAGGTAGACCGGTAAGCTCAGATAACTGCTCTGCTGCTTTTACCGCATAGTCTGGATGTGAGTTAAGACCCGTACCTACCGCAGTACCGCCTAGTGGCAGTTGATACAACCCTTGTAGGGCGTTATCAATGCGTACTAGGGCGAGGTCTAACTGGGCAACATAGCCACTAAATTCTTGACCCAAGGTTAGCGGGGTGGCATCTTGCAAGTGAGTACGCCCAATTTTAACAATGCTGTCGAACTCTTTGGCTTTGGCATTAAGCGTTTCTCGCAGGGCTTTTACCGCTGGGATAAGCAAGCTGTTGATTTGGCGGGCAGCGGCAACACGAATGGCAGTTGGGAAGCTGTCATTGGTAGACTGGGCATGGTTTACATGGTCATTTGGATGTACCGGCTTATATGTGCCACGCTCGCTACCGGCGATTTCGTTGGCACGGTTGGCAAGCACTTCGTTCATGTTCATGTTTGACTGCGTACCTGAACCCGTTTGCCATACTACAAGCGGAAACTGGTCGGTAAGACCGCCATTAATCACTTCGTCAGCGGCTTGTACAATAAGGTCGCGCTGCGCCGCGTCAATACGATCTAAGTTTGCATTAGTAATAGCGGCGGCTTTTTTAACCATTGCTATCGCTTCAATCATTGGGCGTGGTAGGGTTTCGCCGCCGATTTTGAAGTTTTCACGACTACGCTGGGTTTGGGCGCCCCAATATGCGTCAGCAGGTACTTCTACGTTACCCATGGTGTCTTTTTCTATGCGAGTTGACATGATGTCTCCTGTTTTTTATAAAATTTGAAGTTTATTATGGTATAAATAATTGAGATTTATACTTTGTTTCGATTTGTCTTTATTATAAAAACTCTAATAAATATGGTGCGATTATAATAGCACGAGTTGCGAGCAATCGCATTTATGTTAATGTATGAGGCTGCCTTGAACTTGGTGTGTAAAGTTAAATATTCACAAAATACGCATCGAATTTATTGAATGAAACAGCCTTAAGGCCACAATAAGATGACTCAAAAAGTTGATAGACGTACCATTAACCGTCAACGTCGAGCATTATCAGACTCGCAAAGACGGACGGCCGCTAACCAAGCCAAACCTTTTTTAAATCGCCTTAATACACGTCTGCCAAAGCACGCTAAAGTTGCCTTATACATTGATGATTTTGGTGAACTGCCCACACAGCCCATTTTAGATTGGTGTAGGCGAATGAAATTTGATGCCTACCTACCTGTTATCTATACGCTCGGCAAAGATAGTAGGCAGATGCGCTTTATTCGCATCAAGCACACTCATTTAACAAACGTACGTACGGTACGCCATGCATTTGGCATGAAGGAGCCTAAACAGCGTCATTTAGTACGCTCAGATGATTTGGATGTGGTTTTTTTTCCGTTAGTAGCCGCAGATGAAAATGGCAATAGAATGGGAATGGGCGGCGGTTTTTATGACACGACATTTACTAAATCCTATCAATACAGCAGTTCTAAAAATCTACGCAGACATCCGCTTCGGGTAGGTTGGTGTTATGAGTTTCAAGTGGTCAAGCAACTTGACACTCGACCTTGGGATGTGCCTTTAAATGCATTAATTACCCCTACCAAAATTAGGTGGTTTTTATGAGTAACGACTCATCAGATAAAATTAAAGACGCTACCAAAATCAATACCATGCAGACAGATTCAAACCACACAGTTTCAAGTGCAGAAAATGTCGATCAGCATTTGGAGCAGATTGAAAACAATACCATGGGTAATCCTCAACGCCAATTATCCCCAGAAGAGCAATTGTTTACCGAAGAGGAGCTTGCTCGCCTGGTTAATCCTGATAAACTTAAATTGCTAATGGAAAGTGGGGATGACTTAGTGGGCTATCTAACTGCTGAGATTGATAAGTTTGAAGACTGAGGAAAACGTTTAAATAAAGGCTAATATGAAAAATACAAGGCAGTATCTACCTTCAGTTATCGGTTATATCAAAGCCCATCCGTTTAAGGTTGTCTTTGTCATTTTGTGGGCAGTGTTCGTTTATAAAATTATTATGGCGGGATATACGCCTGACCCATTCGCTTTACTTTATTCAAAAGATTCTGATTCAAACAGCTATCCTATCGACTTAATTATCAATATGAATGCGGTGATGTTTTTTCATATAACTGTATTGGGGGTGATTGATTATTATATAAAAAGTCGCTGGAAGTTCCTGCTGATGTTAGCCATCACTTTGTTGCTACTCAGCTTCTTTATACTCTTTATTATGCACGCATCGCCACCACTGGCTAACCTTGTATTTTGGCTATTACTCTCTTTTGCTTATCTGTTATTAACCTGCATTTGGCAAGTGTGTCGCTATTTTTATAATTAGTTTCATCACTAGCACGTCTAATCTCAATCCACAAAAAAGCGAGTGCCAAATAGTTGACACTCGCTTTTTTATTTTAAAATTTACTACATAAACAGCAGGTTACAATACCATTGCCGCAATCCAGCCAAAGATTAACAAGGGAATATTAAAGTGTAAAAAGGTTGGAATCACACTGTCTTTAATATGATCATGTTGACCATCTACATTTAAACCAGCAGTAGGTCCCAGCGTTGAGTCTGAAGCAGGCGAGCCGGCATCCCCTAATGCTCCCGCTGTACCAATAATCGCCACCGTTGCTAAAGGAGAAAACCCCATAGATATACAAAGGGGCACATAAATTGCCGCAATGATGGGAATGGTCGAGAACGAAGACCCAATGCCCATCGTAACGATCAATCCAATCGATAACATCACGAACGCAGCAATTGCTTTATTACCTGCAAATAAATTGGTCGCCCCATCGATTAAAGGTGCAATCTGATCTGTTGCTTTCATAACCTCTGCAAAGCCTTGGGCGGTAATCATAATAAAGCCAATCATCGCCATCAATTTAATACCTTCATTAAACACGCTGTCAGCTTCATTCCATTTCACTACTCCGGTTGCCATGAATATACCAAACCCAAATAACGAGCCTAATAATAATGAATCCGTGTATAACTGCACTACAAAGGCTGTAATAATGGCCATCAGCGCTACAATCGTTTTCCCTGTACTCGGTAATTGAATATTGGTTGCGGTATTGGAGAATATCTCCTGGGTATTCGTAGCTTGTAATTGAGAAGATTGGTTTTGATTAGCGTGATTAGCGTGGCTTTGATTAGCGTGGTTTTGATTAGCGTGGGTTTGAGAATCAGCAACCTCCACCGTCAGAGTATATTGACGCGGCTTTCGATAGCTAAAAAACACCGCTGTAAACAAACCAACTAACATACCTAATGCAGGAATAGCCATCGCTTTCATCACAGATATATTTTCGATATTCAACCCCGCTTCACCGACATTTTTTAGCATGATCTGCTTTAAATAAATCTCACCAAAGCCGTAAGGGATAAACATATAAGTAGTGACTAGCCCAAAAGTCATCAAGCAAGTTAAGACACGTCTGTCGATTTGCATACGATTAAATACCATCAACAAAGGCGGTATAATCAAAGGTATGAACGCAATATGAATGGGGATTAGGTTTTGACTAAATACACTCATTAGCACCAAACCAAAAAACAACACCCACTTAGTTGAACCAAGTCCAGAGCCTTGTTGATTATTAATTTGGTTAATGACCTTATTTGATAAAGTCTGCGGTAATCCTGAATGAGCAATAGCCACGGCAAAAGCCCCAAGCAAGGCGTAAGATAAGGCAATCAGCGCACCGTTTTTTATACCATCTTGGAACGCAGTAAGGGTAGCATCGACCCCTAGTCCGCCTACCAACCCTCCGACCATCGCCCCTATCAGCAAGCTTAATACCACATGCACGCGAGCCAGTGATAGACCTAACATGACTATAACTGCCAATAATACCGCATTAACCATTGTATGCCCTATTAATAAGATCAATGAAAAAGTCGCAAAAGGTATATTTTACCGATTTTAGTAAGCTAAGACTATAATTGAGCGTAAATCACTACTAAATGCGCTTGTAATTATCACTACTCACCACCATTTAGATAGTCATAACATAAAAAACTTCGACTAAAGAAGATTTATGTCACATGATAATAGGAAAATATATGAGTAAATCAGATAAAAACTACAATAGTGACGCTGAGCAGATTGATGACGTTACCCCAACTGAGCTTGATCGAGGTGAGCTTGAGCAATTCGCTTTTGACACAATTAAAGCCAGTGCGCAATCTGCTGATGACTCTGATAACGATCCCATCTTAGAGTCTGATGATGACTCAGCTTCTGTTATTGATGAGCCAACTGAGCTACCTCTACTTGCTCTGCGAGATGTGGTGGTTTATCCGCACATGCAGATTGCATTATTTGTAGGCCGGTTAAATTCAGTCAACGCTATTGAGTTGGCTCAAGCTGAGTATGGTGACAAAGTATTTGTTGTGGCGCAAAAAGACTCTATTACCGAAGAGATTTATGAAGAGAACTTATATAGATATGGTACCGTTTGTCGTATTGTGAGCACTATGCCGCATGACAGCGATGACAACTGTATCAAAGTTCTAATTGAAGGTGAATATCGCGCCCATATGGATGAGGTCGACACCATCAGCCGTGATAATGTATTCACCGCGACTTTCACCCGTCGCGATATGTCCATTGATATGAGTGACAACCAACTCGAAAACACCATGCAGGCGTTACGTAGCCTATTTGCTCAATATGCTGAAGCGCGTCTACGCAATAGCCGTGAGCTTATTCGTGTGTCTGAACGCATTGATGACTTACTTGAATTGGTTTATTTTATTGCCACTCGAGTATCTATGGAGCTATCTACCAAACAGATGCTTCTTGAGAAAGACGATATCAATGAGCATATCAATACGCTGACAGAATACTTAGCAAGACAAAGTGCCGAGCAGTCAATTGAGCAAGACATTCAAGACGCGGTTCGCAGTCAAATGGAGAGTAACCAGCGTGAATACTTCTTGAATGAAAAGCTCAAAGCCATTAAGAATGAGCTGTCTGAAGTAAGCGATGGTGCTTTTGATGCAGATGATGACATTGAGGAGCTTGAAAAACGTTTAAAAGAAGCGGACTTGCCTGATGAGGTACGTAAAAAAGCGGAACAAGAATTTAAAAAGCTTAAAATGATGCCACCGGCCTCTAGTGAATCTTCTGTGGTGCGCAATTATATCGAGTGGATCTTAGATACGCCTTGGAAAAAGACCAGCAAAGTATCTATCAAGCTCGACAAAGCGCAGGAAGTATTGGACGCTGACCATTATGGGTTAAAAGATGTGAAAGACCGTATCTTAGAATATTTAGCGGTGCAGTCACGGGTTAAAAAAATACGTGGTCCTATTCTATGTTTGGTCGGTCCTCCAGGTGTGGGTAAAACTTCACTGGGTGAGTCAATCGCGCGTGCGACAGGCCGTAAATTTGTGCGCATGGCATTAGGCGGTGTGCGTGATGAGGCGGAAATCCGTGGTCACCGCCGTACTTATATTGGTGCGATGCCGGGTAAAATTGTTCAGTCATTGGCGAAAGTTGAAGTCAAAAACCCGCTGTTCTTGTTAGATGAAATTGACAAGATAGCACAAGACTTCCGTGGTGACCCTGCTTCTGCGCTACTAGAGGTTTTGGACCCGTCACAAAATGATAAGTTTAACGACCATTATCTAGATATGGATTTGGACTTATCGCAAGTGATGTTTATCTGTACGGCTAACAGTATGGACATTCCACCTGCACTTCTTGACCGTATGGAAGTGATTCGTCTACCGGGCTATACCGAAGATGAAAAAATCAACATTGCTGAGAAGTACTTAGTTCCTAAAGCCATTAAGCAAAATGGCTTAAAAAACCATGAGATTGAAATCGTACCAGAAGCGCTACATAGTATTGTACAGCGCTATACACGTGAAGCTGGCGTGCGTAACCTTGAGCGAGAGGTTAATAAAATTTGCCGTAAAGTAGTCCGTGAGTCCATTGAGAAGTACGGTATTCGCCCATCGAAGAAAACCAAAATCGAAACAGTGGTGGTTGACGATAAGAACATCAGTGATTACCTAGGCGTTCATCAGTACGATTATGGGTTAGCTGAAGAAGAGCCAGAAGTTGGCCGTGTGACTGGACTGGCGTGGACCAGTGTGGGTGGTGAGCTATTGACCATCGAAGCCATCACCATGCCAGGCAAAGGCGAATTTGTCTATACTGGATCGTTAGGTGATGTGATGAAGGAGTCTATCCGAGCAGCATTGAGCGTAGTACGAGCCCGCGGAGAGCTATTAGGCATTGATTATGAAAGCATTAAGTCACAAGACATACACGTCCATATGCCTGAAGGGGCAACGCCTAAAGATGGTCCTTCTGCAGGTATTGCCTTAACCACTGCCTTAGTTTCAGCATTAACTGGTATTGCAATACGTCCAGATATTGCCATGACAGGTGAGGTTACGCTACGTGGTAAGGTGCTGCGTATTGGTGGTCTTAAAGAGAAATTACTGGCGGCACATCGTGGTGGTATCAAACATGTACTGATTCCAGAGTCAAACGAGCGCGATTTGGATGAGATACCTGACAATGTTAAAGAAGGACTGTCCATTCAGCCTGTTTCAAGTATAGATGAGGTTTTAAAGGTGGCATTGATAAAAATGCCAAAACCTTTGAAGCCCTCTAAAGTAACGGTTGATACCACAAATTCAAAAAAGGTATTACGAAGCTAATATTCAAAGACCGCATGTAAATTATTTTTAATGAATTTGGGCTGCTCAATGAGTAGCCCTTTTTTATATCTAAGGGATCATTGAACATTCATCTTCTTAGGCAAAAATTAGCTCGTTTTCACAAGAAATAAAATTTTCATTGAACTTAAATGGCTAATTATAGTCAAATAAGTCTAAAATGGTTACTAGGCGGCCGAGTGCAAGTATTACTCATTTGGGCTTAGCGAGGTTAACGCCGTAACTGTTTAGTAGTTCGCTGACTATAATATAGGTATAAATATTAAACAGACACTAGTCAATTTACAATTTATAACCTATAGAAACGTATAGGCTAATGGCTTTACTGTAAGTTTGATTATAATTTAATAGAAGTACAATAAATTATTGATCAATCCAAAGAATATTGAATAGTGTCACTTCCCAAGAAGTATTGGCAAGAAGTCTTAGCAATGAGTATTGGCTAGAAGTATTGGCCTCACTCTTTTTTTGTCTTTAGGTCAATAGTAGATGCTCAATAGAGCGAACCACCAATAAGAATTTTATATTATTTTACTAGTTTTTATTTTCTCTTGAACTATCTATTATAAATAATAAGGAGTAACTCATGAAAAAGCTATTTACGACTACCGCAGCATTAGCGACTGCCTTAACTCTAAGTGCCTGTCAGAGTACACCTCAAACGCCTACCCCGACACCTGTCGCAATAAGCCCTGTCCTCACGTCCAGTATTCATACTACTGATCAAAACCAAACGCATATTGGCAACATGTACTTACGCCCTGTTCAAAGCGGCGTGCAAATATATGGTGACATTACAGGATTAACACCGGGTGAAACTGTGGCTATTCATATCCACGAATTTGGTAATTGTGGTAATAAGGGCAAAAATGCAGGTGGTCATTATAATCCTACAAACCAACCACACGGTATTCCAAATTTAGCACAGAGTCATGCAGGAGACCTGCCAAACATTACAGCTAATGCGAATGGTGTGGCATCTTTGAACTTTGTTAAACAAGGTATTTCGCTATCTTCTAATGGCGTTAACAGTGTTTACAAGCGTGCCTTTATCGTTCATGAAGGACAAGACGATTACCGCAGCCAGCCGTCAGGTGATGCTGGTAGCCGTATAGCGTGTGGCATTATCGAACCTTATGCTATGGCGCGCTAGTCCATTGCTATGTCAGTATATACTTGAGTAGTTTTTTTAAGAATGCTAAATAGACCCTAGTGATGATATATATAAGTAAGCTATTTAAGTCAAAACTACTAAGTTAGATTTAGCTAAATAGTTCTATCTAAAACACTTAGGCTATTTTAAGACCAATTTCTATCATTAGAAATTGGTCTTTATTTTCTTTAGTCTTTAAGTCTATAGGTTTTAAATCTGTAAACCTTCAAATGTTTAGGGTTTTAAGTCTTTAAATCATTTAAGTGACTACGATATGAACGTTATATATAGCCTTATAAAAGCATGAACACCTAACGACAGTACGTGTCGTTTACTGTCATCGTTACCCTATTCATTAGGTAGCTATTTGTTATAATAAGCACAGACAAACTAAATATATCCAGTTTCAAAATCTTATTATTAGCTATCAGGATCGTTTTAACGACTTACCAATTATATATTTTCTTTCCAACACTGTTAATTTAAACCTTATACTCAGACTATCAACTTTACTCTCTTCATTATTTACAGATTTGTAGACGACACTTTATCTAATTATCATTGTATCGACAACGTATCTTATTAATGAATGACTACTTACAGATCAATGTACAGCATTTTATAAATTCAATTTAAATAACACAATTTAAATAACACAATTTAAGTAATATAAATTATCGCGTAATAGATAATTATGGATTAAATCCATCATTTATCATTACTAAACTTTCATTTTAGCTTTATAATCTAAAACACTTTTCAATTATATATTATTAGGACATCATTATGGATGACAACAAAGCCAAAGCGTTAAAAGCGGCACTAGGTCAAATCGAAAAGCAATTCGGTAAAAACACCATCATGCATCTTGGCGATAATTCAGCCACTTTAGATGTCGATGTGGTTTCTACAGGCTCATTAGGTTTAGACATTGCGTTAGGAATAGGCGGCCTGCCTAAAGGTCGTATCGTAGAGATTTACGGCCCTGAAAGCTCAGGTAAAACAACGCTTACACTTCAAGCAATTGCTGAATGTCAAAAGCAAGGCGGTACCTGTGCATTTATCGACGCCGAGCACGCTCTTGACCCAATTTATGCACGCAAACTGGGTGTGAATACCGATGATCTTTTGGTCTCTCAACCTGATAATGGCGAACAAGCCTTAGAGATTACTGACATGTTGGTACGCTCAGGTGCTCTTGATATGATCGTTATTGACTCGGTAGCTGCTCTTACCCCGCGCGCTGAAATCGAAGGCGAAATGGGTGACAGTCACATGGGTCTGCAAGCACGATTAATGAGTCAGGCGCTGCGTAAAATTACAGGTAACGCCAAACGTTCAAACTGTATGGTTATCTTTATTAACCAGATTCGTATGAAGATTGGGGTGATGTTTGGCTCTCCTGAAACCACTACTGGTGGTAACGCCCTTAAATTCTACGCGTCAGTTCGACTAGACATCCGCCGTATCGGTGCAGTAAAAAGCGGTGATGAGATCATTGGTAACCAAACAAGAGTTAAAGTTATTAAAAACAAAATGGCACCGCCTTTCCGTCAAGCTGAATTTGAAATTACTTACGGCGAAGGCACCAACCATCTAGCCGAAGTTATCGATCTTGGTGTGGATATTGGTGTCGTGGGTAAAGCGGGTGCTTGGTATAGCTATGGCGATGAAAAGATTGGTCAAGGTAAAGCCAATTCAGTGTTGTTCTTAAAGGACAATTCTGCTATTGCCGAAGAGATTGAAGCTAAAATTCGTGCTGAAAAGCTAGCGGTCGCTAATCCTGAAGGGAAAGAAAAAGCTTCTGAAGAAGAGTTGCCAAGCGCAGATGCCTAACCTTATATAGATTTGCAAACGATATCTTATGCAGATAAAAACACTTGCTGAAATCCTTGCTGAAACGAGCAAGGATGATAACCCCTCAAAGCGTTCGACGAAACGCAAAACTTTAAATCAGCAAACTTACGTCCAAAAAAAACAATCGCGGGTAAAGGATCGCTTTGCCCGTGATTTTGACGTGTCTGAAGATCATGAAAAATCAGAAGCATCATTAACTATAAAACCTACTAGAGAACCTACTAGAGAGCCACCAAAAAGAACAACTAAAAAACGCAAAAAGAAAAAAACCTTCCATCCGGCCTCTCCCTATCAACCAAAAACTCATATCAACGAGCCGATAAACGAAGTTAATCCTAATAGTATTAAAAGTATATTGGCTCAAATCAAAGAAGAAGTCACTGATGAGCGCAATTCAGACATTAATAATTCATCAGAAGAAGTAAACAATCAAACTTTTGAGTCCTTAACTTACCTAGATAACTTGCCAACTGCGCTAAAAGCTTATTTAAAAACTCCTGAGCAGCGCCAAGCGGAAAAGGAAGAAATCAAGGCAAACAGTCGCTTGCGTTGGTTGGCCTTTTATTACTTATCTCGCCGTGAACACTCTGCAGGAGAGCTGCGTCAAAAGCTAATTGATAAAGATCAAGACCCGCAGAAAATTGATGCGTTGCTACAAGAGTTTGCGGAAAAAGGCTATCAAAGTGATTACCGTACTGCACTCATGCTGATTCGTGAAGGTATACGTAAAAGGCGTGGCCGCGTTCGTATTAAGAATGACTTTTATAAACGTAAGGTAGAAGTCCCTGCAAATATCGATGAATTAATTGATATGGCGACGGAGGACAACGAAGAGTTTGTGGACGTGATATCAGACAATGATATGGTTGATGGTGTAGATTGGCTACGCTTAGCGGTAGAGGCTCGGGTAAAAAAATATGGTAAAGACATTCCTACAGATCCCAAAATCAAGGCGCGCCAGCTAAGATTTTTACAATATCGTGGCTTTAAACCAGACATTTGCTTTCAAGCTATTAACTACAACCTTGATACTATTGATAATAGATATTGGAAATAGGTCCTGATAATAGAGTCTGTTTAACTATATTCTAAAGTATTTTTGTAAGATACTTATAAACCGTAGAACAATTATAAATCGTGGAATACTTATGAATCATAAACTATTTATAGGTGTTAAAATTTTTCATACAAAATTCTTATTTTTTACGCACTAAAGTCGCGCATCTATTTTCTTTTTTTGCTTTAATAAACGTATTCAGAGTTTAAACCTTATTTTTAATCCTAATAGTCCCTATTCAAATGTGATTTTTATTAAATAAGTAGGGGCTGTCTTTTTATCAATCTGAATAGTCACTATTAATTATAATGACATATGGATTAAATTTATTAATTTAATATAAACTATATAATGTCGTAAGTTTTACTACACCTAACCTGATAACTTTGATCTTACACATTAACTTAACGAATATTTTAAATATGGAACTTTTCTCATCTAATACTCATCAAGCCTCTAAAACAACATCTATGAGACGCAATGCGCTTTCATCTTTCAACAAAGATAAAATCGTTAATCAGTATCTTTCTACAATAGCAAACAAGTCTACATTCGCCCTCAAAGCGCTTACGCTTACTGTAGCATCAACACTAACCTTATCCGCTTACGCCCAACAAGTTATACAGCCTCAGCAATCTTATGCTGGTGAGCTCACAGAAAGTAGTATGGTAGATGAGTATAGTGGAAAGTTGCATAATTTATATACCTTAAAAGGTAGTCCTGGCAGATACCTAAAAATCGATATGATATCTAATCACATTGACCCACAACTATTGGTAGGAGAATCTCTAGCACAGTTCAATTCCTACTGTAACGAGTGTATAGAAGATGATGACAGTGGCATTGATACAAATAGCCGAGTCATTTATAAAGTCCCAAATAGCGGTAACGTTTATATTCAAGCCAGATCTTATGAAGAAGAGCTGGGCCCTTATATTATAAGTGCTAACTATCTTCCAAAAACTTCAACATCCCAAGTGATTGACCTGCCAAAAAACGGCATTGTTTCAAATGTATTTTCGACCACTACTACGATAGATGACTCAGGATATTTTTACAATCTTTACCGCCTGCAAGGGAAACCGGGTGAAGTTGTTAGACTTGAGGTCATCTCAGAAGATTTAGATGCCATTATTGGGCTTGGTGAGATGAAAAACGGAAAATTTGTTTCAATTGAAGACGCTGATTCAAGGTCATTAAGCCTAAGTGATGGCAATAAACGTAAGACATTTAAGCTAGATAGTACGGGTCGAGCTGTGGCTAAAGTGTCCTCTGATAGAGTCTGGGATTTGGGTGAATATTTGATTGCAAATACCTCTTTAAACGTTATGACAGATTATAAGCCTGTATATGAATTAGAAGCCAATCGAATTGCTAAAACTCAGCTAACAACCCTTGATCCTTTGTATCAAGGTGATTATTACGCCCATACATATAAAATAAATGGAACACCAGGACAACGTTATAGTATTACTACAACCTCCGATGATTTAGACACGCGACTGTTGTGGGGCCGCATGGTTAACGGAAACTTTCTCATTGATCAAGAAAATGATGATGCAAGCGATGACGTAAGTGCTGATGAAATCTATGCAACAGAAGAAGCTTACGAAGATATCTATATCGATGAAACGACTTCTGAAAGTTATGAGACATCTGAAGCTTATGTAGAAGAAATTGCATCAGTTGACGACATAGATTCGAAGCTATCCGTCATTTTGGATCGTACTGGTCAACAAATCCTTATAGTAACTACGTATGAGCCTGAACAAACTGGCAGTTACAGTTTGAAGGTTGTAGAAGAGTAATTATGACGTTATAGCTAATAGAAATGGTACGCTCTTATACCCGTTTTTCTAACTCAAGCAGCTCTAAGTCTGAGCGCTTGGGTTCCCCATTGTTACCATCGTCAGGAAAAGGTAAGCTTGCGCCAGTTAAAGCATATCCGCGCCGCTGGTAATAAGCGAGTAATTCTGGACGGTGGCTTAATACACTCATGGATAGCCGAATGGGTTTGCTAGCATTATTAGATTTTAAATGACGATTAGCAAACGTCTCTACCGCTTCTAGCATCTTATTGCCAACACCTAGACCCTGCAAATCGGGATGTACCGCAAACATACCTATGTAGGCGGTATTTATTTTGGTTTGAATTTGCACCGCAATACTGCCCAATATCTTTCCAGTCTCTATCGAATCGATTCGCTCAGGATAAACGAATAAATAATGGCGCTTATCATCAACTACTTTTTTTAATTCAGCTTCCGTTGTACGTATCCCGCCTATCAATTCAGATTCATTTGTCCAGCCTACATCGTCGCGATAGCAGAGGTTCAATAAACTTAATAATGCTGATATATCATCTAAGGTGGCTTGACGCAATGTGACAATAGGCTTAGTCGTAGTAGGCTTAGTTCTAGTAGGCGTGGTCATAAAGGTTCTCCATACATCGTTATGTTTTAGCCATAGTTTTTAACCATTTTTATTAATATTCTTTTTTAAACGAACTGTTATTAAAGGGTATGTTTTATTCAGTATATGGCATCCGCTTATTAAAGCTTGGATAAAACATGTTACTATCAAATACATAATTGATGAGGTTTAATTACCTTGTCGTTTCTTTCTTTGTATGAGCCTTATATGACAGCCTTATTGACTGACACAGACATCACATCAGAACACATTGCCAAATTAACTCAAGTCGAACGACTTAATCAACCTTATCTTGCTCCCATATTAAGTGCAGGCTTTAAAAACGCCCCAGAAGATTTTGAAGTTAATGAAGTGCTTGATATTAAGCTAAGCGCAGAAGGTGAGCATTTATGGATGCTGATAAGAAAAACAGGTATGAATACGATTTTTGTTGCGCAGCTATTGGCTAAGTGGGCGGATATTTCAAATCGAGATGTGGGGTATTCGGGTTTAAAAGACCGACACGCGATCACAACCCAGTGGTTTAGCTTAAGATTACCTAAACGTCAATTACCAGAAATGAGCTTTGCAGATTTCGTGACTAATAATCAATCCACTACTTCACAATCACAATCACAATCACAATCGTCTCATACTATAGCTGCACCAATATCTAAGTCTAAATCTGGACCTACTTCTACTGACTCTACAGTCTTTTCGGTTAAGTCTTATGAGAAATTAGAAGTACTTGATTCAATGTGGCACAGCAAGAAACTACATAAAGGCGCCCACAAAGCCAATCACTTTATCATTACCTTACGAGATGTTCAGTTCAATCCAGAGCGCGAAGAAGCAATAGATGAAGTGGATGCGACACTACATCATATTAAAACCGCAGGCGTACCCAATTATTTCGGTTCACAGCGCTTTGGCAATCAAGGTAGTAATATTATCACGGCGCTTGAATGGTTAGAACAAGGTACTATTCATGGACGCAGACCTCATCCAAAAAAGGGGAGAGATACTCAGTCGATATATTTATCAGCTGCCCGTAGTGCCATATTTAATCAAATCCTCAATAAGCGTGTTAAAGCCACTAACTGGAACACAGGGCTAGAAGGCGATGTCTTTAATTTAGATGGCTCGGGGTCGGTATTTACTACCGAAACCATTGATGATGAGATAAAACAGCGTTTAGATTCTGGCGATATCCACCCTACTGGTCCGCTTTGGGGTATAAAGAATGATAAAGTAGCAGCAGAGGCCAAACGTATCGAGCAGGATACTATTAAGGAAGATCAGATATTAAGTAGATTGGCGACTGGTCTTGAAGATAAGAAAATTAAAACCATGCGCCGATCGCTCAGATTACCAGTTGCCAACCTGTCATGGTCATGGAAAGACGACACGACATTGGTATTAGACTTTAAATTAACAACAGGTAGCTTTGCCACCAGCGTACTTGCAAGCTTGGTAAAACAATTGGAAAACTAGGACTAGATTATAAATAGGGTAAATTATCATAAAAGTGGCTGTAAAAAAGGCGCTTGATAATAGTATTACTCAACCGACAATCAATCGCTTAGTCATTGGTCGCGCTTAGTCATTGGTCAATAAAATATAAACGGCTATTTAACTAGTTAATTATCGCCTCTATCACAAGCATCTGACCCTCTGCTAAGCTTGGCACATCACCCAGCTTGCGCCACGGCATACTGCTACCATGAAAATCGCTTCCTATCGACACTTGTAAACCATGCTCAGCAATTGTGCGATCAATCATACGACGTTTACTAATAGGCTCATCATTACTGGGTAATTCGCAGCCATCACCACCAAGTTGAGCAAATTCGGCAATGAGCTTTCTAACCCGAGTGGCAGATAGGTTATAGCGAGTAGGATGCGCCAATACCGCTTTACCACCGCAGCGATGAATCAATTCGATTGTTTGCTGCATACTTAAAGTCTCAATAGCCACGTATGCAGGTTTGTTATCTGCTAAAAATTTATCGAAGGCTTTTTGCATTGTCGGTACAATATCTTGCTCAACCAATACTTTAGCAATGTGCGCACGTCCTACCGCCTCAACATTGCCATTGGCTTTGTCTAACACTGAGGCCCATAACTTTTCAAAATCTTGTCCGGTGAGCTCTGAAACTTTCTCAACGATTTTTCGACCTCTGTCACCGCGGCTTGCTTGGATATAAATTAATTTCTCATTCATTTCTTCAAAATTATCAAAACCAAGCCCTAATACATGTATGACTTTGTCTTGGCTTTTATTTTTCCCATACCCTCCAGTTAAGGTATGCTGGCAGCTAATTTCTACGCCATTTATCAGTGTAATACCGTGCTTTTGGGCAAACGCTCGAGCTTCTGCAATGCCTAACAGCGTATCGTGATCAGTTAAGGCGAACACATCGATACCTGCATCGCTTGCCTTTTGTAACAATTGCTCGGGGTCATTACTACCGTCTGAATAGGTACTGTGGCTGTGTAAGTCAATCTTTTTATAGGCGAGTGTACGAGACGGCTTCATATCGTTAACTGCTGCATCAGGATTGGTGGCATTAGTGACAGTATTAGCGTTGTTAGCACTGTTAGCGCTGTTAGCATTAGAAGTTTTGTTAGCATTTTTAACATGGTTAAACGCATTTGGTTTGAAATGTTTGGAGCGTGATGTAGAAGATACTGCTGTACTTGATTGTGTCATATGCAAATTGTCTTGTGCGAGTGAAGGCATTAAAATCTATTAAATAACAGAACTGTAATTGCACCTATGATGAGAATCTAAGCCCTATTATATATGCACTATTATAAAGGTTAATTAGTTTGAAGGTTGATTTATTAATAAGAGAATTGAATGAATACATTATAGTGACATCACTGTTTATAGTAACATCACTGTTTAGGTCTTCACTAAATGTTTTGAGATTAACAAAATTATGTGTAGCTTATAATATAAGCTGAGCTTTTAATCGTAGCGCTTTTTTTTAAGTGTCAGGGCGTGTAAACTATGGCATCTTATATTTTTCAACTTATTAAATTAATTATTAACCGACTTTTAACTAACTTTAGTGGTATCTATGAAAGCATTGCTTGATTTTATTCCTTTGATTGCATTTTTCTATGTTGCCAAAAAATATGGTATTTTGGCGGGTGCAGGTGCCATTCTGATTGCGACAGTAGCGGTGGCTATTGTTCATATGGTTACCCAGCGGGGTAAACTCGATAAGCAGCAATCTATAACCTTAATATTAACTATTGTGTTGTGTGGTCTCACTTTATTGCTTAATGATGATATATATCTTAAATGGAAATCTACGGTTATTAACGGTATTTTCGCTTTTGCGCTTATATTTAGCGTAATTATTAAAAAGCCTTTACTAAAAATGGCGATGAAAAATGTATTTTTACTTAAGCAATCAGGCTGGAATAAATTAACATTGACGTGGGCAGGATATTTTATATTAATGGCAGGATTGCAATACTACTTTGCTTTTTATACCAGCGATCAAACATGGATTGACTTTAAAACCTACGGCTGGATTCCATTCATGTTAGTATTTATGATAGGTCAATTTGTGGTACTAAAAAACCATTTAAACCCCAAGCTTACTGAAGACAGCACAACCAAAGACAAACAGTAATAGTTATAACGTTTTTATTTTAAAAAGTCTTATACTCGTCTTTACCCTGTTGATCTTATTTAATACTTAATTCACCTAAGTCTAAAGTCTAGAGTACTCAAAGCAAATGGTACTAAAAGCGTTCCTCGATACTTTCGTTTATTTACAGTTATTAGCGGTTATTAGCGGTTAGCCAAACTTTATAAGGATTTATCATGTCGTTATTTATGATAGTGGGTCACGATGTGGCAAATTCTACGGAGCTTAGAAAGCAAACTCGTGATGATCATGTTGCAAGGTTAAAGCTTCTTGAAGCCGAAGATCGTTTGTTATTGGCAGGTCCATGCCCTATAGAGCATGGTAGCAACGACATGTGTGGTAGTCTTATTGTGGCTGAATTTGAGGATTTAGAAGCGGTACAACAGTGGGCGAATGAAGAACCCTATCTAAAAGCTGGCGTATATAGCCATGTGGACATTAGGCCGTTTATTAAGACGCTACCGAGCCATTAGTTCACTGGTTAACCAGATACCCTATTTATTGGAAATGACTGTCATGTTCTTTGCAGCTTCACAATCTAAAAACGATAACTCTGTAGTACTACCAATGGCTCGCAGACGGGCCCTGCATATTGCATTGGCCTACGGTTTGTTATTGCATGTATTACCGGCGATGGCTGCAAATGAACCTACTGTGATTGTTCATAATCAAGACAATCAGCAACAAAATGGACAGCAGTCTACAGATCCTCAAGTCGCTCCGCAGCCAAACACGCCATTTGTTGAAAATACGGAACAATCTAGTTCGGTAATATCCAATCAAGGTGCGCTTAATAACTCAAACCCACTCACTAATCCTGACAGTTTAGCCAGTAGCATGCAGCCTACGGAAGCTGAGCTAACCGCTGCCAATCAGGAGTTGTTGGGCCGTAATGCGCAGCTTCAGCGTGATGTAAATGAGTTACAAACCCGTGTCAACGTATTGGTTAATGAACATAGTGGTCAATTGTTTATGTACGGTGCGGTAACGGTAGCCGTCTCTCTACTATTGGGCTTCTTATTGGGCGTATTTGTATTTAGTCGCCGTGATCGCTGGTAACACTTAATTTATAAATGGTAATTGATAAATTGTAATTGATAAATGTTAATTGATATTTGATAGTAGGCACTAGTTGATAAATTATTAGTGGCCGTATATCAAGATTTACATATATTTTACCTATTTAAAGACAGTTGTAAGACTGATGTTCTGATGAATTGAAACCCCGCTCTAATCACTATGCCTTTATATTTAAGTACTAAATATTATGTCACCCACTCCTGCTTCCACTCCCAAATTACCTCCCTCGCTAAACCTCAAAGATATCGATGACACCATATCACCTGCAACATTAGTATGGCGTGAAGATGAGCAGGGCAATATGGTGCCATTTTCAAATACGTTTGGCGATGTTTACTATTCGTTAAAAGACGGCTTAGCTGAATCTCGTCATGTGTTTATTGATAATAATAATCTTCCTAGACGCTTTGAAGATTTATTTGTTGCTGCAGAAGAGCGCGCCGATCATTCTACACAGAATTTCACGATTATAGAGTTAGGATTTGGTACAGGTCTTAATTTGTTAGCTACATGGCAGCTATGGGATGAGGTTAAACATCGCGCGTTTGGTGATAATTATACGTCAAAAACATCTACAACCAGCCTGCCTCGACTACACTTTATTAGTACCGAAAAATTCCCTTTAATTCATGAAGATATGCACCGCAGTCTGGAAAGTTGGAAAATTCAAGACGTACGCTTGAGTCCTTATATTGATGAATTCTTAGCACATTATCCTGTACTAATTAATGGCTGTAATCGTTTAATACTTGCCGATGATGTGACGTTAGATTTGTGGCTTGGCGATGCCGTCTTAAGTTTGCAAAATTTGATTCAAACGTATGAAAATGACTCGTGTGGTTTAAACCCTCCATATGTTGATGCATGGTATCTTGATGGGTTTGCTCCCTCATGCAATGAAGCATTGTGGGCGCAGCAAGTGTTCGAAAACATGGAGCGCTTGTCCAAACCTGGTACTACGGTGGCTACTTTTAGTAGTGCCGGTATTGTAAAACGGGGTTTAAAAAACGCAGGGTTTGAAGTTACCAAAGTAAAGGGATTTGGAAAAAAAAGAGAGATGCTCACTGCTGTCAAACCTAGTGGCACTTCAACACATCATTATGCGGTAAAATACCCTATTGCTCATGTTGCGGTAATTGGCTGCGGCATCTCAGGATTGATGGCGGCTTGGTCATTAGCCATGCGCAGTATTAAAGTGACCATAATTGATAAAGTAGCCCCGTTGGCGGGCGCATCAGGCAATCCTCGTGCGCTGCTTGCGCCAAAAATGACGCCGCTGCCTCATGTGGCTGAGCATTTACACACCATGAGCTATTTATATAGTCAACGACGCTATAAGCAATTCGATGCCAAACGAGACAGCTTAGATAGCGAAGAGGGCGAACATATTATCAGTAGAAACATCAAGATATTTGAAGAGACGGGTACACTCGATTTGCTACTAAAAACCAATGTGGATCAGGCACAAATTGCAGCCTACCCTAATGAGATGGCGACCTCACTGATAGGGGCGGAAGCTAACCGTATAAGTGGATTGGCGTATCATGATTTAAAGCATAATCTATATTTACCTCAAGCAGGCTTAGTAAATCCCAAAGCGTTATCAGATTATATATTGGCGCATCCCAATATCTCATTTCAACAATCAACAGTAGAGCGAATTGAAACGAATAACGGTGCCCGCGGTGACTTAGAAAGAAGCACTGTTAAATTGAACACATCGACTGGCATGATACATTGCGATGCCGTAGTGATTGCAGCGGCTTATGAAAGTCAAAATTTAGACCCGCGTATCTTTGAATATCGTAAAATACGTGGGCAACTGTCTTGGTTTGAACCTACCGCCGCTCAGCTTATGAACTTACCAAAGCTACCGCTTAAATATGGCGGATACTGTAGTATATTTAGACCACAGCATGATGATCATAAAGTAAATCCTGTGTCATTCAATACCCCTACATTTTTGTTGGGGGCAAGCTTTGTGCGTAATCAAACTGATACCGGTATCCGCCAAACTGAACATGCTATAAATTATGAAAAGCTTACGACTGCCATACCAGAGCTTTTAAGCACGCTTGAAACAGATAAAGAGAATGGATTCAAAAACTGGCAGGCCCGAGTAGGCATTCGTGCTCAAACGCCAGACTACCACCCACTGGTAGGTAACATTGATGAGGGCGCAAAGATATGGACACTAAGTGGCATGGGGTCAAAGGGTTATGCATTTGCGCCCTTATGTGCTGAAGTGCTGGCAGATATGATGACAGGACAGTTTGCGCCCCTACCCGCTGCATTACTGGCCAAATTGTCCCCTCATCGTAAAGTATTAAAAAAGCCACTTAGTAAGCCATGCTCTTAGTAAACTGTGCACTTAATAAAGCAGGATAGTTAAACTGTTTCAACTTTTGCTAAGCAGCGTTAGCGTCTCACTGACCATAATCATACCCACCACAGATGTAATCACGACTGCAGAACCATAACCTCCACAATGCAATCCTCCAGTATGGCAACTTGCATCCGCTGACTTATTAACGATTGGAGGCTGGGTTGAATACACGCATTTGATACCGAACTTTTCTTTCATGTCTGTATTAATACCCATTTCGTGCCGTAATTTACTACGTAGACGGGCCAATAAGGGATCTTGATACGTCTCTTTTAGGTCGCTGACCGTTATTTGTAATGGATCAGTTTTGCCACCTGCGCCGCCTGCACATATCAGCTTTAATTTATTAAATCGGCAATGCAATGCGATAGCGACTTTGGCATTCATGTCATCGGTACAATCAAGCACAATCGTGCGTTCACCCTCTGCCAATCTTTGCTTGGCTTGTTGACGATTAGGTAATAAGGTCGCCACATTTTGGGGCGTCAAAAAGTCATCTACTAATGTTAAGCTAATATGGGGATTGATTTGTTTGGCACGCTCAGCCATTACTTCAATCTTGCTACGTCCGAATGTACTGTCCATCGCAGGTAGTTGCCGATTGACGTTTGACGCCACTAATACGTCCAAATCCACTAACGTCATCTTACCGACACCTGTACGCACCAAACCCTCTACCACCCATGTACCAACGCCACCTATACCAATAACGATGACATGCGCCTGCTCAAATTTATCAAAGCTATTTTTACCATATAAGGTTATTGTGCCTTGATAACGTCGATCGTATTGAGCTGAATTTAGGGGAGAGTTAAGGTCTGAATTTTGATCTAAGTTTGGGTCTGAATTTTGATCTAGGTTTTGGTCTAAAATCTGGTCTGAGTTAGGATCGGGATGTAGTTCAAAGGGCTGAGCTTGATTAAGTGTTGACATATAAGTTGGCATCCTAATAACTGCCTGACAGCAAGATAATGATAATAGCGTTTATTTGGAAAAGTTAGGTATTAATCCTATTTAAACTGGATAAGGCCAATCTACGTTTAGGGCATCGCAGCTATTTTGCCATAACTGTTTTGCCAGACTCGATTTTTCAATGTCTAGTAAACTGCTTAAACAATCCAGTACGGCGCTTAAATTAGCAGGCACATTACGCATTGGCTCATCCCCCTTTTGACAACATACAGGTGTCATATCAGGGCAATCTGTTTCAAGCACCAAGCACTCAATACCATATTCTTTAACAGCTTCTGTTAACGCACGGCGCAGCTTTTTAGCGTTCGGATTGGTTACCTGTCCAGTAATACCAAGTTTAAATCCCAGCTTCACAAATGCTTTGGCTTCTTGCTCACCGCCACTAAAGCTATGTGCAATACCGCCAAATTTATGAGCATCATAATCATGTGACTTGAGTAATGCCAAACACTCCGCATGCGCTTTTCTGATATGCAATAGCACTGGTAATTGATGCTTCACTGCCAAATCTAATTGCTTGGTGAAAAAATACTTTTGCTTTTCAACAGACGCCTCCGTTTTGAGCTCATCGGTATACGTATCAAGTCCAATTTCACCAATCGCAATTTGCTGATGTTCATTAACAAATTCAGTTAAGTACTCTAAATCTGCTTCGGTATGATCGTGAATATAAGCTGGATGCAACCCTGATGCCAAATGAGCTTTAGGTACTTTATGCAACTGTTCATACGCTTCTAACTGCTGCTGCGTTTGGTTGAGTCTATCAAAGTATTTTGCTAGATATCCGATAAGCAATAAATGCTTAACGCCAGACTGATAGGCAGCTTTAGCTTGTTCAAGTCTGTCTTGATCGAATACAAAGTCATCAAAATGAGTGTGAGTATCTATGAGAGGATAATACACGTGTGCATCTCCTATAACTTAATATGTTTGGGTGTCATTTATCGACAAAATAAAATATTGAGTAAAGCAAATAAAGGGGTTGTAAAATTGCAATTTTAAAAGCTGTTGTTTACATTCGGGTAGTTGAGTATTCAAGCAGGTGCACATTAAGATAATGGTAAATTAGCACCTCATTCGTATTTGGTTAAATCACACTGTTGGCTCAACTTAGATATGGTTTTGCTTATTGAAAGTGTTACTTATTTAAAATCCTGCTCACTAGAATCATACTGATCGTGATTGTTATTACCATCAACTTTGAGTCTGTCTTTGTCTTTGTCGTTGCCATTGTAATCGTCATGCCCGATATTATCGCACTCGGCATCGTCACCTTTAAATTGGGGACATTTACGATCGTCTTTTTTAGTGCTCCCATCTGCTTGATGGCTACTACGACGTGGAATCAATAACAAACCCAAACCAACAGCGCCAAGTTTTATCCATTTAGAATAACGCACAAACACCTCATGTATTGCTCAAATATTGCAGCATAAAAAACATTAAATCATAAAAATTGAATTTTATTTGTCCCTACTGTGTTGTGATATCTATAAAACCATCCTGCTGACTATTACCTAACGGGTTGCTATTTACAGGGTAGCTTACGTTTGGTTCTGACTGTGTAGGTTGGCTATATGCCGGCTGACCATAAACAGGCGATGTGGATGATGGCGGTAGCGGTGCGGGACGGTTATAGTTAGATACAGGATGCAAAGGGGCAAGCTGATAATTTGGGGTTTGAGTATTGGGATCATCCCAGTCACTCGCCCCTGACATCGGTATCTTTTTGATGGTGCCGTTTTGATCAATGACAAGCTGCATAACGCGCATTTGGTTGTATCTTTTTTCGGTCACACTAGCAACAGCGCCACCATCTCTTAAGATAGTAGGTTGTAAAAATATAATCAAATTACTTTTGTCCGTGTTGCTGTTATCAGAGCGGAATAATCGGCCGACGATAGGCACATTGCCAAGCCCAGGAACTTTTTGAACGCCTGATGTGGTGTTATCGCGCATCAATCCACCTAAGGCTATGGTCTGCTTGTCATCTGCTAATATTGTTGTGTTAATTAAGCTTTTATTGGTGATAAGCCCATTAGCATTATTGGTAGTACCATTTACCACAGAGGAGACTTCTTGTGATACCTCTAAACGAACCGTACCATTTTCACCAATGTGAGGAATGACATTGAGATTAATACCAATATCTTGGCGTTCGATTGTCTGAAAAGGATTGGTTGAAGAGTTGCCACTGGTGGTATATGAGCCCGTCACAAAGGGTACATTTTGACCCACTAATATACTGGCCTTCTCATTATCTAGCGTCATGATAGACGGCATTGATAATAGATTGGCACTATTGGTTTGATCGAGCGCCTGTAGGATTGCACCGTAAAATTCTGTATTACCATTGCTGTCTTTACGGCTATCGCCAATACCCAAAAATGCTCCCGCTATCGCACTTGCGGCACTACTAACACCTGAGCCACTTAAGGCAGCTGAGGCTAGCGCAGTCGCACTGGCGCCGACATTATTGAAGTTAACCACGCCGTAGCCACTATTGGCATTGCCAAGTGCCCACTGAACACCCAATTGCTTGGCATCATTTCCTGATACCTCAATAATTGCCGCCTGAATCAATACTTGAGCACGGCGCGTATCTAGCTGAGTAATCGCCTCTTCTACTTCACTCATCAAAACCGGATCACCATTTACGATAATTGCATTTTGAGTTTCATCCGCAATAATACTAAATGGCTTGCCTGCACTACCGCCTGAACGCGATGAACTACCTGATAGGCTACCAGCAGTTGATGAACTGGCACGAGTTCCTGTATTTGAGCTCGATGCACCTTGAGCCGCTGTATCTGTTAATGAGGCAGACTCGAGGGTTGATATGGCTCCTGTGCTGTCGATTGATTGGTTAGATAACAACCCGCGCAGCATGCTTGCTACATGTGCTGCACTGGCGTATTTTAAACGAAAAACACGCAGTCCACTTAATCGCTTAGAGGAGGCCACATCTAGCTGATTTACCATGGCACGCACTTTGGCAATCATCTCAGGTGTGCCTTTTATCAATAGACGATCACTGGCGGAGTCGGCAATGACTTTTAGATGCCCCCTGCTACCTGAGCCACTTGTAGCACTGGCCGTAAGTCCGTCAATTAGCTCAAGCATGCGTTCAGCATCGACATAACGTAATGGGATGACGCTTAACGCATTGTTATTATTACTATCTAAATCGCGTATTAAGGTAGTGATCTGATTCAAGCTATCGGCTCTGTCCGATAATACCAGCGCATTCACATCGGGCACAGCGGCGGCATGTGCAGACTGCGGCATCAGCGGACGTATCACCGTTAAGATTTGAGCAGCTTGAGCGTTTTCAAGATAAACAACCCTTGTGTGCAGTGCCTCTCCTTGGCTGGTGCCTCTTAAATCAACAGAAATACCAGATTGTTTGGCCACATTATCTGGGACAAGCTTTGTGGTGGTACCGGTGTCAATCGCCGCTATACCATTTACTTGCATCACACTTAAAAACAGCTGATACACTTCAGCTTCTGATAAGGCACGGTTAGAAATGACAGTAACGTTGCCATTAATACGCGGATCAAGAACGAAGTTTTTATTCGTTATGGTCGCCACTTCATTGATAAAGGCTTTGATATTGGCATCTTGAAGGTTTACCTTCCAGCTCTCAGCATGTGCGGGCATGGCGAAACTTACTGCTACTGGAATAATAACAGCGCTTATTGGACGCATAAATGGACCCGAAGGCAATGATCCATAAAGCGAAGTATCCGTCATTCGCTTAGTTGAAATTCTTAAGCATAGCATAGCCTGCGAGAGCTTACTGGCTATGGGCTTAATGGTTTTTGAGTAACTCAAATTAAACATGCAATATCGTACCTAGGTTGTGACGTCTAAACATTGTATATACTTAACATTTCAGATTTATGCAATGTAATTCTTTTAAAGACTTAAAGTTTATAAAATAAGGTGTATTGAATATTAAAATATTAGGGCTGCTTAATCGGTGACACTATCGTCATAGGTAATACTATAGTATAAAACGACACGATCTTAAAAAATAACACTATAGTAAAAGATTAAACTATAGTAAAAGACAGCATCTAGGCAAAAATTAATCAAAATTTTGGCGTACGGTCAAGGTCTGATCACCTCGTCTAATCTCAATAGTCGCCTGTCCAGATTGTTTAACCTCGTTTAGTAAATCAGCATCGCTAGCCGGATTATTACCGACAGTCTGTCCGTTAACCGACATGACGCGATCGCCAGGTTCAAGACCTATTTTTTTACGCAGATTTTCAGGCATTGCCTTAGTTACTTGATAGCCCTCTCCTGTTGCCATTACCCCCATGTTACTAAGATAATCTGCAGGATTTTGTCGCAGCTCATTGATTGCAGTATCTAAATTCTGTGCAGGCGTATCGGAAGTCTGAGTATTGTTAGGATCAACAGACTGATTAACGCCAAGTCGTCTTATTGGCTGACGAATATTACGTCTCGCATCATCAGGTGTATTATTAGCTTGTGCTTGGGGCAATCTATTATTGGCGGCGTTTGCAGCATTGTTCGCGGCGTTCGTGGCATTATTTTGCGCGCCAGGTTGTGACCCTTGATCCAAAGACATTCGCTCAGGCATTTTTATAACCGACTGTCGTCCTCGATTGTCTTCAACGAGGACACTATCCCACATTACATCAACCAATGTATAGTTTGTACCTGTAAGCTGTTCGCCCACCCTATAGTTAGCTATTTGACCATTTACACTTAATAATGCGGATGATAATGAGCGTTTTGATGAGGTCATAACGCCAGTTAATATCATATTGGGTGGAGGCTGTGCTTGTTGTGTTTGTGGTGTGGGTGCTTCAAATATAGCCAAAGCTCGGCTAGCATCAACGCGTTCAACTTGCGGGGTTTGAATTTGTAAAACTGGTAGATTCGGCGCATGATGCGGTGCAAGTAATAACCATACGATTCTCGCTATTCCCCAACATAACCAAATAATAGCGAGCAGAAGCAACCAACCAGACAGTTTATTTAAACTATTTATCAAAGGTTTAGCAATAGAAGTCAATGCATTCGCCATCAGTTAGCGTCCTTATTATTCAATCCACCTAATAAGGGTTCACGGACATTAACAACAGTCGTATCAGCAGCAGCATTACCTTTATAATTTGGCATGTTTTCCAGCAGTCTTTGGGTCAGCCCGACATCAATCATACCTTTAGCATCTAAATAAATATCACCAAGTCGCTTACTATTAACATCAACCAGATTGGCATGAATGACTTGAGCATCGTTTCTAGTTTCTTGTGTCAAGTCAGCACGCATTGCAGGTAGATTAATTCGATATACTTGTCCACCATTTGGGTAGCCAAGCTCACCTCCTGCCCAAGTAAGCTGTCCATCAACATCTATTAAACCTTTAGATTCATGCAAAGTTCCAGATAATGCATTAACTTGAATCGGTGCATCAGGTAGATTCCAGCTTACAATAGAAGCCAATGTCTGCTTATCAACTTTACCAGATAAATCAGAGACAGCGACACTATTTAAACTACGGCTTAACTGCCCGTCAAGCCGAGTCTGCCCTGAATTAATATCCACATCTGCACTTAGCTTACCTAAAAATAAAGATAATGGTTTTAGCTTCCATGTCACCGTTGCCAACATGGGTTGATTGGATTTGGCATTTAAATACTGAACGGGTACCTGTGTGACTGCCGACCCTTGCCATATATTGCCTGATACTTGCTGTAAGTACGATGAATTTGGCATAAATTGATTAATCAGCCATGCAGCTGGCATTTGAATAATAATACACAAGCATAGCAATAGGATACCAAGTAGCCACCATAAGGCGCTTGGACGAGCCGCTTTGGACTCGTTAGATTTCGAAGGGGTCAGTACTGTAGATTGCAAAATTAAGCCCAGACGTTTGCCATGAATAAAACATTTTATTAAGCGTTTCTAAATATTCACATAGTTTAATGCTCAAACACATCTTATCAATTAAAAATTAGGGATATTAGAACATTATCTGCTAAGCATACCTAATATTTATAAAATATTATACCTATTCGTAGCAATCAATTGAATCTACGAATAACTATTAGGAAGCTCAACAAGGACTATAACCGAAGCAAGCTTAATTATTTAGGGCCTGTTGAACATATATTACTATCTGAAACAAATAAATTAGGACACTATCAACAAAAAATAGCTCATTGAAATTTCAATGAGCTAATGAGTTATAAATACAATATTTAATTATTATATCCTAGAATGGGATATCATCATCTTTTGGCGTATCAGTCATCCCACCTGCAGGATTTGTGGTTTGATTATTAAATTCAGGAGCTTGCTGAGCGCCCTGATTGTTTGCTGGGCTTTGATTGCCTTGGTTGCCTTGATTAAAGGTGTTTTGATTACCGCCACCTTGATTGCCAACTTGTGGATAGTTACCCTGCTGTGGCTGGTTGCCTTGATTATAATTGCCTTCGTTTTGACCCCCAAAGCTGCCACCTTGTTGACCCATACCGCCGCCACTACCACCGCCTAGCATCTGCATTTGGTCTGCACGTATTTCGGTCGTATAACGGTCTTGTCCATTTTGATCCTGCCATTTGCGAGTGCGCAAACTGCCTTCAATATAAACCTGGCTACCTTTACGCAGATATTGTGCAGCAATCTCGCCTAAACGATTAAACAAAGAAATACGGTGCCATTCAGTTGCTTCGCGTTTTTCACCTGTTTGCTTGTCTGTCCATTGTTCTGAGGTCGCAACCGATATATTAGTCACGCTGCCGCCATTACTAAACTGACGTGATTCTGGATCGGCGCCTAAATTACCGACAATAATTACTTTGTTAACTCCGCGCATAAAATTTCCTTTTGTTTATAAACGTTAAATTTGATAATTAATATAACTTTTAAATTTGATATTAATATAACCACAGTTTGTTGCGTTTCACTTTACCCAAATTTGCTTTAAATATCTAGCTGAGTTTCAGTTAATTGTGACAACTGGTGTCGTGAAGTATCATCAAGCTTTTGTTTGTCTAGTTTAAGATAAGCGACACCTTCTGAAGCCATAACCACAATATCGTCCACACCGTCTATCGCCATCATTTGATTTGACCATGCTTGTACATCATCCGCCTTCGGTATCGCTAATGTCGTGCTGGTTAGATAAGGGGGCTGACGAATAGGAATAAGTAAAAGTAATGCAGTTGCCATCACGCAGCCCAATAACCCCCACCCCATCCAATTAGGCTGAGTCAATAGCCATCCACCAATCGCACCGCCAACAAATGCCCCAAAAAACTGGCTTGAAGAGTTAATACCCATTGCCGTGGCTTTATTACTGACAGGGGCACGCTTAGATATCCAAGAGGGGATTGTCGCTTCTAATAAGTTAAAGCCTATAAAGTACAGACCTAACCCGAACAATAAGACAATACTCAATTGGCTGCCGAGCGCTAATGCGATAAATGCTAACACCATTAGGGCCACCGCCGCTAGAAATACCTGACGCATCTTGCGTTTTTTTTCAGCAACGATAATAAAAGGAATAGCAATAGCAAAGCCGATAAATAATAATGGTAAATACACCAAGCCTTGCTGACGCACACTAAGGTCCAATACCTCTGACAATTGATGCGGGATAATGACAAATATAGCCGTCATGGTCAGATGAAGCGCGAAAATACTCACATGTAATCGGTTTAAATCACCAATATTTAGCACTTCACGTAATTGTTGACCGATGGTTTTATCTGCTAAATTGTGCTTAAGAACACGCATAGGCGTGGGAACGACAAACAGCAATAACATGGCCAAAACTGCAAACAAGGAGGTCATCCAAAACAGCCCTGACATACCCACACTGGCCACCATCATTGGCCCTAGTGCAAAGGACAACATAATAGAGGTAGCTATGGTCAGCCCCATCGTCGCCATTGCCTTAGTGCGTACTTGCTCGCGGGTGACATCCGCAAGTAGCGCCATCAGTATGGCAGACACTGCGCCACTACCTGCCAGTGCGCGACCGATAATAACTTGATATATGGTGTCAGCAGTTGCCGCCACAACACCGCCTAAAGCGAACAATAACAAACCTAAGAATATCATCGGCTTACGAGGGAACTTATCGGCAGCAAGGCTCATGGGTATTTGAAACACCGCTTGACCTAAGCCATAAATACCTACGGCCAACCCAATTAATAAAGGCGTGGAATAGGCATAGTCGCCGCCATATACTGAGAAAACAGGTACTATCATAAAAAGACCAATCATACGTAGCGCAAAAATACCGCCAATACCCGCAATCGCGCGTTTCTCAATACTATTCATACGGCTCCCACGTTCATGTCATTTTTTAAATTTATTACTTTTATCTGACCAGTTTTCACAATATTGCCTTGTTAGTGCGTCATTATAATGGATTAATCTACACCATGCGCACTAACCTTTATCTAATTTTGATAGCTGCTATTGATAGACTCTAAAGCTTAACATTCATTTTTTGTGGTTATCGCTTACTTTTTTTTGACCTGCACATTCATTTATTAGTACTTATGACAACTTGAAATACAGTCAATTGAGACCCATTAATAGCCATACTAACTTATACATATATTTAACTCACGGCTAATTTAACTTATCAAAAAACTCAGTTATGCTTTAAAACAAAGCCAGCTATTTATTCGTTTTCTATAGCAAGCTAACTACTTTTAAACCTCTAAACAGAACTGCCCTAATACTAAATAATTCAATAACACAAGGTTCTATATGGCACACGAACATATTAAAATTCGCGGCGCTCGCACCCATAATCTTAAAGACGTTAACATAGATATACCACGTGATAAATTTGTTGTAATTACTGGTTTATCGGGATCAGGTAAATCTTCACTGGCTTTTGATACGCTATATGCTGAAGGTCAGCGTCGATATGTGGAGAGCTTATCAGCTTATGCGCGTCAGTTCTTATCGCAAATGGACAAACCTGAAGTAGATAGTATTGAAGGCTTATCACCTGCCATTGCCATTGAACAAAAATCCACCAACCACAATCCGCGCTCGACTGTGGGTACGATTACTGAGATATATGATTACCTGCGTTTATTGTATGCTCGCGTTGGAACGCCCTATTGCCCAGTGCATGACGAGCCGATGGTAGCACAAACCATTACTGAAATGGTTGATGACATTATGGCGTTGCCAGAAGGCACCAAGCTTATGATATTAGCGCCTGTAATTCGTGATCGTAAGGGTGAGCACGTTGTGCTGTTAGAGCAATTGGTCGGTCAGGGTTTTGTGCGTGTTCGTGTCGATGGTCATGTCTATGATATGGACGAATTACCCGATTTAGAAAAAAATAAAAAACACACCATTGAAGTGGTGGTTGATCGCTTTAAAGTTCGTGAAGACTTAGGCAATCGTGTTGCTGAAAGTTTAGAGACGGCGCTGCGCTTGGGTGGTGATTTAGCCATCTTGCACTATATGGATGGCAACCCCAATCCTGACGCGTCAATCAATTCTGCCACTGGAAACAGTGATGATCAAGTGCTGTCGGCCAAACATTCCTGCCCTGTGTGTGATCGAGCGGTGGGTGAATTAGAACCGCGTTTGTTTAGTTTTAACAACCCGTATGGTGCGTGTCCTGCTTGTGATGGACTCGGCAAACGTCAGTACTTTGCGGCTGAAAAATTAGTCAATAATCCTGAAAAAACCTTAAATCAAGGCGCAATAAGTGGGTGGGACAAGCGTCATGCCTATTATTTTGGCTTATTAAACACGGTTACCAGACACTTTAATATAGATATGGATACCCCGTGGCAGGAGCTATCTAAAGAGCATCGTAATATCATTCTTAAAGGGTCTGGTAAAGAGAAAATCCAATTTAACTTTACCGATGAGCGTGGCCGCAAAACCAAAAAGACAACGCCATTTGAAGGGGTACTTCCCTACCTTGAGCGTCGCTATGCAAAAACGCAAAGTAACTTTGTTCGTGATGAATTGGCTAAATATTTAGCTGACACCACCTGTAACGTCTGCGACGGTGCTCGTTTGAATGAAATCGCACGCAACGTTCGAGTAGATGGCCGTGGTATTGCCGAAATAGTTCAGTTATCGATTGGGGATGCAGCAAACTATTATAGCGATTTGCACATGGGCGGTGCTAAAGGTGAAGTGAGTGAAAAAATCTTCAAAGAGATTAATGAGCGCCTAAACTTCTTGGTCAGTGTTGGTCTCGATTACTTAAACCTCGCTCGCTCTGCTGAGACTTTATCAGGCGGTGAAGCACAGCGTATCCGTCTTGCCAGTCAAATTGGTGCGGGCCTTATGGGCGTGATGTATGTGCTTGATGAGCCGTCTATCGGTTTGCATCAACGTGATAATGATCGACTGCTACAAACCTTGGTTCGCTTACGTGATCTGGGCAATACGGTCTTGGTTGTTGAGCATGATGAAGATGCTATTCGTCAAGCCGATCATGTGATTGATATCGGTGTGGGCGCTGGCGTGCATGGCGGTCATGTGATTGCTGAGGGCACCATGCAAGACATTATGGATGTTGAAGAGTCGTTAACTGGGCAGTACTTGTCTGGTGAGAAAAAGATTGAGATTCCTAAAACTCGTCATAAAGCTAAAACCATTGATCTTAATAATCCGCCTGAAAAAGCGCGTATTATGCCAATGGGTAAAGCCAAAGCTGCTGCCGCAAAAAAGGCCGCTAAGAACAAAAAGCCAAAGCCCAAAAAGATTGTACCGATGCAAATTGAGCTAAAAGGCGCCACAGGCAACAACTTACAAGACGTTGATTTGACGCTACCCATTGGTACTTTTACATGTATCACTGGGGTGTCCGGGTCTGGTAAATCAACCTTAATTAACCGTACCTTGATGCCACTCGCAGCAACTCAATTAAACAATGCATCAACCTTAGTGCCTGATCATTATGAAAGTATCACGGGGCTTGAGTATCTGGATAAAATGGTTGATATTGACCAAAGCCCGATTGGGCGTACACCACGTTCCAACCCTGCCACGTATACGGGTGTGTTTACCCCAATACGTGATTTATTCTCGCAAACGCAAGAGGCCAAAGCACGGGGTTATAAAGCCGGTCGCTTTAGCTTTAATGTGAAAGGTGGACGCTGTGAGACCTGTCAGGGTGATGGTTTGATTAAAGTTGAGATGCATTTCTTGCCTGATATGTACGTGCCTTGTGATAGCTGTCATGGCAAACGCTATAATCGCGAGACGCTTGAAATACATTACAAAGGCAAAAGTATTGCCGAGGTGTTGGACATGACGGTAGAGGATGCGACTGAGTTCTTCTCTGCCATTCCGCCGATTCATCGTCGCTTGCAAGCATTAATGGATGTGGGCTTGAGCTATATTCGCTTGGGTCAATCTGCGCCTACCCTATCTGGGGGTGAAGCACAGCGTGTCAAGCTGGCTCGTGAGCTTGCCAAACGTGATACGGGTCAGACCTTATATATCCTGGATGAGCCGACCACAGGTCTACATTTCCATGACATTTACAAACTGCTTAACATCCTGCACGCCTTACGTGATAAGGGCAACACCATTGTAGTCATTGAGCACAATTTGGATGTAATTAAAACCGCCGATTGGATTATCGATTTGGGTCCTGAAGGGGGTAAGAATGGCGGCATTATTATCGCTGAAGGTACGCCTGAGGATGTGGCTGAGAGTAAGGTGTCGTTTACGGGGCAGTTTTTAAAGCCGATGCTTGAACAAGCGTCGTAGATTTAGTGTTAGTTTTAATGTGAAAGGCTGTCCTGTTTGGGATGGCCTTTTTTGATGTTTAATATTTAGATGCAATGAATGTTAGTATAAATCTCAAAATATAAGCACTTCAAAGGTATTGATGATGGCAAATGTGTTTAATCTCAGCAAACGACTTTTAGAACTTATAAATAATGAAGATAATTTTGCTATCGCCTTAGTAGGTGAATGGGGCATCGGTAAGACGCATTTCTGGAATGAGTTCTATAAGGAAAATCATTTATCTTTTAAAACAAAAAAATACGCATATGTTTCCCTATTTGGTATTGATTCATTATAGTCCCTAAAGTTTGAAATAGCTTTAAAAACTTACAGCACCGGACAAGAAAAAGATAATTTATCTTATTTAAAAATTGGTTTTAAAAAAATTTTAGAAAATGTTAACTTTTCTGATTTAGAAGGCTCAGGGGTTACTCTTTCTGTAAGTAAAGGAGTCATTAGTAGTACTTTATCCAGTATGGTTAATGATACTGTAATCTGCATCGATGATATCGAGAGGGTTTCAGATAAATTAGATGTTAAAGATGTGATGGGATTAATAAATGAGTTAAAACTGGAAAAAAATTGCCAAGTAATTGTAATCCTGCATGAAGCTAAAGCAAATGAACAATTTCAAGAATACAAAGAGAAAGTTTTCGATGAAGTCTTAATTTTAGACGATAATTTAGACATACTACAAAGCATTATCAAAGATGAAGTTGCACTTTGCATTATGCAAGAATTTAACAAAAAAATGGGAGTTATGAACTTAAGGTTTTATAATAAAGTTTATAATACTTATCTATATATTACTGAGTCAATTAAATCCTTAAGTATAACTAGCAAAGAACACATATTAAGAAACCTCTTAATAATCCAGTGGATAGATAGTTTTCAACCAGATATTCTTTTAAAAGACGGTAAGACTCCTCTTAAACTAACATTAGATTTATTTTATAAGGATAGCAACAACTTTATAAACATGTCTGATGATGACTTCCTTAGACAAGATGATGAGTTTAAAGCTTTTAGAAAACATGTATCATCTTTTTACCCTTTATTCTTATTTGATGATTGGGCTATGCATATTGTAAATATGCTCGTAAACCACGAAATATCAAAAGATTCTATAACCGATTTAATCCAAAAAGACGTCTTAACTGAAAGTAAAATTCAGCAGGAAGTGCTATACAATCAAGTAATGTCGGAATTTTATAGGCTCGAACTACAACCTCTTTTCTGCGAACGTCTATATTACATAGCATGTACTCAAATTAAAAAGTCCGAGTTGAACAACCTTAGCTTTTATTGCGACATTTTTGAAAACTGTAATAGATTAGATTTGTCTCAAAATTTAGAAAGCCACGTTAAAAAATATATTCTAAGAGAAATAACATCATCTACATCTAAGCCATATGTAGATGACTGGTACCCTTTCGGAAGAAAACCCTATGAACGCTTCCATAATTATATTGAAGAGACAATAGAGAACTTTTTACCTAATAGTATTCAATCTAGTGATTTATCCTCTATATTTATAGCTTTTGATAAGAACGGTCGTAACGGCTGGAACACTGACGATGCAATTTTCTTAAAAACAATAAATAAAGATAATTTAAAAGAAATAATGTGGACGGAAATTGAAGATGAGAGGTATCGTAGGCAGTTTATTCATTCAATACTACTGCATCCAGTAATTAACGAAATCGAAGGAAAGAGGGAAGAGTTAAGGAGTTGGATGATAGAGGTGCTGAATGAAAGGATGGATGAAATTCCAGAAAGTAAGGTTCCTATAAAAATGTGGTTGCAAGATACTAATGAGTTAACAGAAAATCTTTTTTGAAATTTTTCGAAAATAGCCCGTAGTTTGATTTGAGTTTATGACAACCAAAATTAAGCAGTTTAATTCAATTAATAACATGTTGTGTCTCGTACCTCGACGCCAACCTACTTTTAAATATTTTGCATACATTACGTGATAAGGGCAATACAATTGTAGTCATTGAGCACAATTTGAACGTGATTAAACCGCCGATTGAATTATTGATTTGGGTCCTAAAGGTGGTAAGAATGGTGGCACGATTATCGCTGAGGGTACGCTAGAGAAAGTGGCTGAGAGTAAAGTGCCGTATACGGGGCAATTCTTAAAGCCGATGCTTGGGGGTTAGAATTTTTAGCTGTTGATTATTTTTATTGGAAGGCTACTCTTAGTGAACTAAACCGTCCAAGATTTGAGGTTTAGTTCACTCTAGCTTGATTTTTTAAACATAGCTTTTTTTTATTAGAGTGTTAATCACTACCTTTTTTATATTCTTCACCAGTAAATTTACTTAAAGCTGGTAAAAATTTAGCCATACAAGTTTGGATAATGATTGGTTTTAACTCCACCACTTTTTGGTAATTATTCTCTTTCCATGCTTCTAGTGGAAACTGCTTTGACTGATATTCACAGCTTACGACATCACTAGCAACCGATTTTTGCTTGCCAAATAAATTTTGTCTCGTTGTGTGCATATCTCTAGCTAGCGAAGAACCATATAATAACTGATAGTTTTGATTTTCATTAACATAACTAATCTTCCACAAAGGTTTTTGTTCTGATAATTCAATTGGGGAGAGGTATTCTTCTGATTTAGTTTCGGTTGATTGCAATTGCTTTTTTAGCAACGAGTAGATGTCGTAGGTAGGATTTTTCAGTATCTCTTTATCAGTAGTATCTGTAATTTCTTTACCGATTAAGTCATCTCTATTAAAAGTACTCGCACCAGTGCCTACAAAAAAGTTTAAAACTTGACCTACCGCTGCAGCATTACGCTCATTTCTTGTTGCTATTTTCAGGTCCCGAACTCGGCTGTCAATGTTTAGATCTAGTGTATTATTATAATAAGCAGGTGGTTTTTCTTCTACTTGCGTTGTAGCGCAACCTGATATTAATATAATAAAAGTTATTAATAGCATATTTTTCATACGTTTTGCTCCAGAATTAATATTATTGAAGAACTCTAAAATTTTATGTTTTTGTAGTTTTAATTTAACTAATCATATCATCTCTTTAGATATGCCAAGCACCAAGGTTGGGTGGTGGTAACGACACCTAACGAATAAACATAATCCAGACTCATAATTTGTAGGGTCTCATACCTCAATGCCAACCTACTTTTAAATATTTTGCATACCTTGCGTGATAAGGACAATACTATTGAGGTGATTGAGCATAATTTGGACATTATTAAAACCGCCGATTGAATTATTGATTTGGATCCTAAAGGTGGTAAGAATAGTGGCACGATTATCGCTGAGGGTACGCTAGAGAAAGTGTCTGAGAGTAAGGTATCATTTACGGGACAGCTTTTGAAGCCGAAGCTTGTGGGTTAAAGTTTGGTTGTTGTTTATTTTTTAAAGGCTACTCTTTAGTGAGTGGCTTTTTTTGTTAGATTCATGATAAATCGTAATAGTGTAACCTACCTTGTAATTTGATTGTCTATATAAAAATAATATACTTAAACAACAGAAACTAGGTGAATTATCATGCAAAGCGAATTTTTATCAGATTTTATTACCGCATCTAGAGCTTTTAAAGAGTCGCGTGACAAACATAGTATAGCTCGGCTTTATGATCTTCTTTATAAACTCCAAAAGTTTGATAGAAACACTGAAGATAACCAAATATTGGTAAATGTTTATACGTTATTAGGTTTCCATCATACAGCATATGAGTTATTTAGAACTCTTATAGATACAAACGATGTTAAAGCGATTAGCAAACTTTATAAATATGAATCTAAAGCAAGATCGCATGGTAATAATTTTATTGTAAAAGACGTCAGAGAATTAAGTCAAACTCTAAATATTTTACAGCTAAAAAACGATGATTTTTATTTAGATGTAGGAGGAAGTACAGAAAGTTTTAAAAGATATTTTTTAAATTCAGACATTATAATATTCAATAAAAAGCTAAGCGGAAATGAAGTTAGTATTTCTATAGAGAAACCATTAGACCTCAAGTTAGTGATAAACAATTTAATCGTATTAATTTATTGGTTAGCTGACTGCAAGACAAACCTCATTGAGTTTTATAATGCTAACATGAGTCAATATACTGGACAGTACGCTGATGAAGATTGGTATTATTGTTTAGAAATCTATAGTTTATCGATATTTGTACAGCACGATGAAAAGGTATTTATTGATGTATCCGGTGGAGATACCTTTGATCAAAGTCATATATTGGACGTGTCTTTTAGCGGTAAAGAAATTTGTGAGATGGGTTATGATGGTTAGTTATTATATTAATAAAATGTTGGGTTTCGTACCCCAAAGCCAATCTCCGAACCATTACCCAATTTATGGAATATCCGTAGATTGGGTTAATATCACCCACAAACTTATTTATGTAAACCAAGCTAAGTAAACAGATATCAAACCAAGTTCTACTATTGCATTACCTCTACGAACCTTAAAACCCTAACTTTGTCCTTAAAATTATAGCAATGAGCAATGTAACAAAGACAGCATTCGTATTTTAGTGTTAAGGTTAAGTTAAATTCCTACATACAACACTGAGAAAAGACTTAACCATGACCAACTTAACTTATAAACAAGGGCTTAAACTCGCCTCAAAAAGTGTAGCACTGCTCCTAACTGGAATAATTGGCATCAATGCACCCAGCCATGCAAATTTAAATAACACCAACTTGTCATCAAGTTCTGACAAGGACAGACCCACCGCAGCTGATATTTACACGCCTGATATGTTAGCTGCCTATAAGGGTTTTCAAGCAGATGCGGATATTATCCGGCTTAGGCAGCTAAAGTACTGGGTCGACTTAATTGAAACCTATCACGATAAGACTGGACACTACCCTCTACAAACCCCTGATAATCAGACCATAACAGTCTTCATTGCCACACCTAACCAAAAGCAATTTACCTATCAATTACCCGGATCTGAATATGCCGATATAAAGCAATTCGTTGATACCTTAGAATCAGGTCTTGGTTACTCTATTGATGAGCGTTATGACCCGCAATATGTACCAGATGCTAAACCCAACTTTTATATTTATATGCTTGAAAGAGGCGATTATTTCTTTGCCATTCACACCCATCAAAATTACTCATTTAGTCGACCAGTTGCACCCGATTATAATAAGGTTGAGGTTTCTAATCATTTTTCCCAATACACACCTAAAATACTGACTTCCAAAATGCTGTTTGATTCATCAGCTTATAAAGAAGCGGCTACTAAGCCCATCCAGAACCCTGAGTTTTTCAAAAATCGAGAAGCTCTGACTTTACAAGCAACTAAAGCTGAATAATAACGATAATAGTGGCCTCTATCTTTCTAATTAACCAGCGCTCTTGTATCTTTAGATGCAGCATCCCTTTTTATGTAGTTTAGAAAATCTTGCGAAGTAAATCACCAATAATCTGTAGTAGGACACCCCATAATTTAGGGCTATTTATAGTCCTTATTAATAAATGTGTTTCATATCTTTGTCATCAATGTCAGCTACTCTTACATAACTGTTGTTAAGTCTACGTTATTTCACTGGTGCTGTTATAAAGGTATAGTTCTCATGAAAATAGTTAAAAATCTTCTCCCTCCCTCATCATCTCTGTCTTCAACTACTACACACTCTTATAAACCAAAACAACCTATCAAAGTGGGTCTATTGTCTGCTCTATTGGCCGTAAGTTGTACAACTTTGGTTGCATGCGGAGACGACAACGATAATCTCGACACTGCTTTTGAAGATATAAATAAAGATGGGGGTTCATCGTCACCTACCCCAACCTATGTACCAACCAAGCTTACCATCGCTCATATTAATGATCACCATTCACATTTGGAATCAGAAGGCAGACAAACATTTGTCATAGATGGTACGACTTATCGCAGTGAGCGTGGTGGATTTGCACGTTTGAAAAGTGTATTTGATGAATTAGAAGCCCGTTATGGTAATGATAATTTTTTAAAACTTGAAGCAGGCGATGCCTTAACGGGGTCAAGCTATTATAGTTTTTTTCAAGGTGAAGCGGACGCCGATATGATGAATACTATCTGCTTTGATGCATTTGCACTGGGTAATCATGAGTTCGATGAAGGCGATGCAGGTTTAAAACGCTTTATAGACCGCCTACATGGTAGTGACAACAATCCCAATGATTGTCAAACTCCTGTATTAGGCGCAAATGTGAAACCAGCTTTGGGTACGCCTCTTGCACCCAGTAATGTCGATGATTATATCAAGCCTTATACCATTACCACGACGCGTGAAGGCGTTAAAATAGGTATCATAGGAATCGACATCGAAGGTAAAACGAGACTTTCATCACGCCCCTTAGCCAGTACAGATTTTTTGGATGAAACCACGACTGCTCAAACTTATATAGATGAATTAAAAGCTCAAGGTATCGAGCATATCGTTTTATTAACTCACTATACTTATGTTAATGATATCGACTTAGCAGCCGCACTCACCGATGTGGACGTTATCATAGGAGGCGATTCACATACCTTATTGGGTGACTTTACCCGCTACGGCCAGTCCGCTGAAGATAATTTTGGTGCTCAAGGAGCCTATCCTACTGTATTAACTAACAAAGATGGCGATACCGTGTGCGTCGGTCAAGCTTGGGAATATACCAAGGCGGTAGGTGTTATGCAGGTTGCCTTTAATGATAAAGGTAGTGTAGATAGCTGTAATGGGTCAGCAATTATTCCTGTCGGTGAAACTTTCGAGCGTTATGATGTGAATAGTGCTGAATTTATGGCGACTGATTCTACAACCAATCAGGCTATCTTGGACAGCCTGTTAAGCCAGTCACAGTTTTTACTTGATAAGGATTTAATTCTACCTTATGCGCCAAACTCTCAAGCTGCTTCTATATTAGAAAGTTACACTGTTCAAATTGATGATAAATTGCAACAAATTATCGCAACCTCAAGTGAGCCTTTATGTTTGGTTCGGGTACCCGGCACCACACGTTCAGCTGATATCACTGGGTGTGAAGATACAGCCACGCAGTCTCGCGGTAGTGATGCCGCCCAAGTGGTCGCCAAAGCCTTTTTGGACGGTGCATTAGAAGCAGATTTTGCTATACAAAATGCAGGCGGGGTGCGCGAGACCATTATGCAGGGTGATGTGAGCTATGACAATGCTTACACGGTATTGCCATTTGGTAATACTTTGGTGAATCTTAAAATGACCGCTCAACAAGTTAAGGATACGCTTGAAGATGCCATTGCCAACCATATGGACTTGAATGGTTCATCAGGTTCACATCCCTATGCCGATGGACTGCGTTGGGACTTAGATTTGACTCAACCTCGTGGTCAGCGCGTTTACAATATCGAAGTTCGTGATCGTGATACAGGCATATGGTCAATGTTTGATTTAAATGACACCGCCAAGACCTATACAGTAGTCACTAACGACTATATAGCTGAAGGGCGCGATGGCTATACTACATTAGGTACTGTTTTCGCTGATAAAAGCAAGGTGGTCGACACCAAACTTTTATACACTCAATCCTTTATTGACTATGCTGAAAAAGTAGGTACGTTGCAGCGTCCAGACCGCAGTGAGTATTCACACAAAAATGTCATAACAGCCGATGACACTCATCTGTCATATTAACCTTTATTGTCTAATTAAAGAAAAGACTTTCAATATGAAAGTCTTTTCTGCTTTAAGTGCTGCACCTTGTTTACTAAACGTTACTAGACGTCTATGGTCTTTAGATACACGATTATTATCTTCACTACTCTAAACCAATCCAATCCACTGCACGCTATAGTCAAATTTAACTCAACACTTTTTACACTAAAAATTTTGACACCAATGTCACCTATTTAATAAATATCGTATTGACCTTATTTATCTTCACATTACAATGGCGTTAAAATTCAATATTTAGTATTCATAGATATTTCTAGCTTATTCTGGTTAACGCTTATGCCCTTCACCGTATCTACACACACTATGGCTTATATATACCTAGCCACTGCTATCATTTGCGAAGTAGCAGGTACTACCTTTTTAGCAAAGTCAGAAGAGTTTACTCGCCTATTACCAACTGCCCTAATGGTGGTTTTATATGGGCTGTCTTTCTACATGCTCGCAAAATCCATCAAAGTCATTCCATTAGGTATTGCTTATGCTTTGTGGGGCGGCATAGGTATTATCTTGACCGCTGGAATGGGAGTGATTGTATTTAAACAACACATTGACCTACCAGCCATGATTGGTATTTCTCTTATCGTTGCTGGGGTTGTCGTCCTAAATATATTTTCCAGTTCTGTAGGCCATTAATTTGGCCTTATGATATTGATAAAACCTTATAAATATATATAAAAAGCTATTAAAGAGTTTGTGCAGTCAAGTGGCCGATTTAAAATAAGTAATTAAGCTTATTACATTATTGTAAATGATTACTATGAAGTATATTTTCTTAAATCGGTCTGTTATTCTCAATATGCAAAACCCATACTCATGTTAAAATGCATTCAATTCTAGAATACCTTAAACCTAATCAGTCAACTTACTTATTATTGTCTTATTTACTTATCCAGTAAGGAATGTCGATGACGACCCCTAATTCTCAACGACCTGAATCAAAAGCGTCGTCTTCTTCATTAAAAGCAGCTCAGCCCAATAATCCTTCGAACCTTGTAGATAACGCAAGCCACAGTCCAAAAAACAATCCGAAAAATCTTGTAGCTGTTTATATCAAAGGCATGGCGATGGGTGCAGCGGATATTGTACCTGGTGTATCGGGTGGTACCATCGCGCTTATTTCAGGTATCTACGAGCGTTTGATTGGTGCAATTAGTCGTATTGGTCCAAACTTATGGCAGGTTTATCGTCAAAAAGGCGGTCTAAAAGGATTGCTCGCTATCTGGCGCGAAGTAGATGCCACTTTTTTATTGGTTTTGCTTTTAGGTATTGTTACTAGTTTTGCAACCTTAGCCGGGATTATTAAAAACCTATTAGACAATCAACCGTTGTTAATTTGGTCTTTCTTCTTTGGTTTGGTTGTTGCCACTGTGTTTATATTATTAGGTGAAATCAAACGCTGGAATTTAGCCAGAGTTAGCTTATTTTTAATTGGTATTATTGCTGCTGTTGGTATTAGTAGCATGCCTTTGGTCACCACAGAACCAAGCCTGATCTATATCTTCTTTTCAGGGGCGATTGCCATTTGCGCCATGGTGTTACCAGGTATTTCAGGCTCTTTTATCCTATTGTTGCTAGGGGTTTATGATCGGGTATTGGAGGCGGTTCATAACTTCAATTTATCTATCATCATTACCCTAATGGCTGGTATGGTCACTGGACTGTTATTGTTCACTAAAGCCCTTAAATGGTTGTTATCACGTTACTATCAAGGGACGTTAGCGTTATTAACTGGCTTTATTGCTGGATCTTTGATGAAGGTCTGGCCTTGGAAGGTGGATGAGTTAGGCACTTTGGCTGGTGATGCGATAATTAATGTAGCCCCTTGGCACTATCCTGAAGGTGCTCAGTGGTTGGTTACTATTGGGCTTATGCTATTGGGTGCCATATTAGTTACTGCATTATCTTGGTGGGGACTCAAAAAGGGTGATTAAAGATACATAACGTTTGCTTTAATCAAATGTGCATAGCCAGTATGTAATTAGATTATATAAATTCACGTATAACCTCCATCATACGGGCATCTACGCTTTGTTCAATCTTTAGTTCAAGTTGACTGCATAAAGCATCTACATCACCTTTAGACGCGCCAAATATTAAAATGTCCATTCACTGGCATCATGTCGTTCTCGCTCACCACTTTCAGAAACAGCAACAGCAGGATTGCGACCAAAGCGGTGGTGTATTCCACCGATTCGCTGCCGCTTTTCTTTTAAAGAGCTACAACTTGGCAGAGTGAAGGTTATCGTCATAATAGCAATGTGCATGTCAATCCTGTTATTAATGAGATGAAATTAAGGGTTAAAGCTATCAAAGCTAATTTAATACCATCCATACTTTTAAATACCTTAATCCAGACCTACAGTAGCAGATTAGCATATCTTATACGTGACTCAAATAGAGTCAAAAACAAATATAAGGTAACATTAGATCTGAATTTTCAAACTAGGCTTTATACCAAAATTTATAAGGCTCTTATTTAAAAAGCTTCTATTTAATCGGTTATTAATCAATATAGCTATTATCAAACATCTAAAATTTCACATAATAAATATAAGGTTTAAATATGACTAAACATTATGACTATATTTCTATTGGCGGTGGCAGTGGCGGTATCGCTTCAATTAACCGTGCGGCTATGTATGGTAAAAAGTGCGCAATTATTGAGGCCAACCATTTAGGAGGCACTTGCGTTAATTTAGGCTGCGTGCCCAAAAAAGTTATGTGGTATGGCGCCCAAGTTGCCGAAGCCATGCATAAGTACGCCCCTGATTATGGTTTTGACGTTGATGTAAAAGGCTTTGACTTTAGTAAGCTGATCGAAACCCGTGAAAAATATATTAGCAATATCCACGCCGCTTACGAGAGAAATCTGGGTAAAAACAACGTCGAAGTGATTAATGGCTTTGCCAAATTCGTAGATGCAAAAACGGTTGAAGTAAATGGCGAACATATTACTGCTGACCATATACTCATTGCTACTGGCGGTCGTCCTATCTTCCCTGATATCAAAGGTGCTGAATATGGCATTGACTCTGATGGTTTTTTTGCATTAGACGAATTACCAAAACGAGTAGCTATCGTTGGTGCCGGCTACGTATCGGTTGAAATCGCAGGCGTATTACGCAGCTTAGGCTCAGAAGTCAGTCTATACGTGCGTAAACATTCCCCACTACGCTCATTCGATCATAGTGTGGTTAATGTTTTGTTAGAAGAGATGGCGAAAGACGGTATCGATATTCACACTCATAGCACTTTAAAAGAAGTCGTTAAAAACGATGACGGTAGCCTGACGATTAACTTGGAAGATGAGCGCAGCAACACAGTAGACTGCTTAATTTGGGCGATTGGTCGTAAACCAAATACTGATACTATCAATCTTGAAGTGACTGGGGTCGAAACCAACTCAATCGGCAAAATAAAAGTCGATAAATATCAAAACACCAATATCGAAGGTATTTATTCAGTGGGTGATATCATTAAAAATAGTATCGACTTGACTCCAGTTGCTGTCGCTGCCGGCCGCAGGTTGTCTGAGCGCTTATTTAATAACAAACCTGATGAGCATTTAGACTATAATTTGATTCCAACGGTTATCTTTACCCACCCCCCTATTGGTACTATCGGCCTGTCTGAAATGCAAGCCATTGAGCAGTATGGGGAAGAAGATATCAAATGCTATACTTCGACCTTTACCCCTATGTACAGTGCCGTCACCCAGCATCGTCAAAAGTGCTTTATGAAACTGGTATGCTTAGGTGAAGAAGAAAAAATCATCGGTTTACATGGCATCGGTTATGGTGTCGATGAAATGATTCAAGGTTTTGCTGTTGCTATCAAAATGGGCGCAACCAAAGCGGACTTTGACAATACGGTTGCTATTCATCCTACTGGCTCTGAAGAGTATGTGACGATGCGTTAAGTGAATGAATGCTCTAAGTTCGGGTGTTATTTATGTGCTTGCACTTGATGCATTATCATTTGATTCGCTTAACCCTTAAATTGTATTTATGGCAACCAAATTTATAAAAACCATTGATGGCGATATAATTTTATAACTAGTTCTTCTTATAACTAAGTTCTTCAAAATTTGTAAATGATAAAGGTAGTAATTGTTTATATTAGGGTCTGTTGAACATTCAAATATTAGGACTGCTGATAGCTAAAATTGTTCCAAACTAGGCATAAACCGACGATAATGCCCGAAGCGTATTGGACCTTAGCTAGGTTTATAACAACGTTTGGGGCAATTTTAGCATCAGTCTAACTCGAGCACAGCTCTCGCCTTGCGAACGGGCAAAGCAGTGCTTTGCTTAATCCGTTCTCAGAGGCGGGTCTATTTTTTGTCAATATATTGTGACTTTCAATAATTAGTGGTTCTAACTTAGAATAACTAAGTATCTAAAATTTCCCTGCATATTGCCTAAAAAATAACCGCCGCCAGTTCCATATTTGAATGTTCAACAGACCCTACTACCTTTTTTTTATTTATTGTCTTAATCGTTTATATTCTAAAAAAATTATTACCTTTAGATTATGTTAATCTAAAGAGTCTATATATCCTACTAACTTATAACCTAAATTAAGATTAGCTGATGAATAATAAACCGTCTAAAAATGAAGACAATCAGTCAGACTCTACTACTGATAACGCTACAAGTAAGCCTAACACTACAGTAAAAAAAAGCGCCATAAATAGTGCTCCAAAAGATAAATCAAAATTTTGGGAAGGCTTTGTTTTAGGTGTGGCGACGATCTTATTAATAGGCTTTAGTTTTTGTGCAATAATTTTTTAATTTGATATTGGCGGTAGTAGTTATAATGACGCAGCTTCACGGGCGCTAAATAATTTAGACTGATGGTGCGCTGAAAATCATGGCTGCGGTCCAGTGATTGCATGATGGACCGCTTAATAGATTGACCTGCATTATTAATGAATATATCCACATTCTCAGCTTGCAAGTAGTTTATAAACTGCTGCAATTGCTCTTTGTCTCTTAGATCTAATGAATAAATCTGCGCCCGTCCTCCCAACTTCAAAACTTGAGACTGTACTTGTTTTAATTTATCAGTAGTTCTTCCTATTAATAATAGCTTAGGAGGGCTTTTAAAGCTTGAGTGTGAGTCTGTCAAAACAGATGCCAGAAGATAGGCAAGGGACTCGCCAATACCGAAACTGGCACCAGTGATTAAAATGGTCTTACCAGATACAATTTTCGCTAGCTTTTGCTTTTGTGTTAATGACATTCTTCTACTCGGAAACAATATCTTTTGCAATAACCGAATCACTAATGAGGGTTGTTCATTTAGGTTTTTATTTCTATTTTTGATATTCATTAATTTTTTATACCATCAAAGTATTAAAAGAAAAAATCTTTTTCAATTAGGGGCTGTATAGAATTGATTCATGGAACTGACAGAAATAAAAAAAGGCAGTAAATAACTGCCATTTTTTTTTATTAAGCTAACGATTCACTATTAAAAAAAGTGATAATTAACGATTAATTCAAATGCTGCTTAAACCCGCGCTGTTGGTCTCGCTCCCAGTCTCTTTCCTTAATAGTTTTACGCTTATCGTGCAGTTTCTTACCTTTGGCTAAACCAATTTTGCATTTTACCAGTGAATTCTTCCAATACACTTCTAGCGGCACGCAGGCATAGCCTTTTTGATTAACAGCGCCAAACAAGGTGTCGATTTCTTTGCGGTGCAGGAGCAGTTTACGAGTACGAATACTGTCTGGATCTATATGCGTTGAGCTGGATAATAAAGGCTGAATATGAGCGCCAAATAAAAACGCTTCATTACCCCTAAACACCACATAAGCTTCGGTGATACTCATCTTGCCTGCCCGAATCGCTTTAACTTCCCAACCTTGCAGCTCTATGCCTGCTTCAAAGGTTTCTTCAATAAAATACTCGTGCCGCGCTTTTTTATTAGCGGCAATTTGATTCGATGGTTTTCTAGATTTTTTAGCCATATAAATTAGTCTCTTAAATTACTAGAGCGTGTCCCTATCTTTATAATATTTAAGTGGATATAACGTTTATGCTGAGTTGTCGTTTGAGCATAGATAATAACTTAACTAATGGTTTGATTCAGATAATGATTTAGCTCATACATTAACATAAACCTCTAAGCTTGCAGCACAAAATATATCTCACATTATATTGTGCTATGAAGATAGGTCGAGCCTCAATTATACCAAATTTAAGACCAATACTTTTTCATAGCTTTGTAAGCAGTTATCACTTACGTCAATGCGTAAAATTTGCTACGATAACCCCTCATTCAACTATCCTTAAAAAACCATCATGAACAAACCTTCGTCACTGCACACCAAAGTCGTCTACCCAGGCACATTCGATCCTATCACTAATGGACATCGCGATTTAGTTCAAAGGGCTGTTAAGCTGTTTGATGAAGTCGTGATTGCTGTCGCTTTAGGTCATCATAAAAAACCTATGTTTAGCTTTGAGGAACGAGTTGAATTGGTTGAGACCGTTTTTGATGATTTGCCCCAAGTTTCGGTAGTTGGGTTTGAAGGGCTTTTGGTTGAATTTATGCGTGAACAAAATGCCACAGCTGTACTGCGCGGTTTACGTGCTATGTCAGATTTCGAATATGAGTTTCAGCTCGCTAATATGAACCGTGAGCTTGATGAGAACTTTGAAGCGGTATTTTTAACACCAGCGCCCGAATTCTCATTCATCTCCTCTACCATGATAAGAGAGATTGCAAAACTAAGTGGGGATGTAGACAAATTTGTACCCCCATGTGTTCAGAAAGCCTTTGATGACAAACGCAATAATGAGTGGAAATAGTGTTAAAATATAAGTGTAGAAGAACGCTTTGAGATTTATCAAAGTCTAGGTGTTAGTTATGACATATTCGATCATATATACACGACCTATTAAAATCATTGAGTCTACAAATAAGATTAACAGGCGATAATTTAATCCAAAGAAATCTAATTCATTTGCTATTCATTTAGCTTAGTAAGGTTAATACTTTAATCGTTAAAACTTATTATTGCGTCGACTCTATGTTAAATAAGGAGCTGAAATGGCACTTTTTATCACTGATGAATGTATTAACTGTGATGTTTGTGAACCTGAATGCCCCAATGAAGCTATTTATGAGGGGGATGAGATTTATGAAATCAACCCTGATTTATGCACTGAATGTGTAGGGCATTTTGATGAACCGCAATGCGTACAAATATGTCCCGTAGATTGTATCCCTAAAGACCCCAATCACGTTGAATCCGAAGAAGAGTTAGTGGCTAAATATAAGCGTATTACTGGAAACGATTAAGAAAGTATGGCATTAGGGAGACATATATAAGATAAACGTACAACATAATTACCATCACAAATGCATCAAAATAGTAGCAACGATTAAGTTGTATTATGCAAGATATACCGTAATTAAATGGCATAATAAATAAACCGATTATAGGGAAAATCAATGCAATTTTTGCATGTCTTATAGCAAATTGTTTTGAATGGTATTTGTTCTTTTTAATAAAATATACAATTAAAATCAGATGTATTAATACCAATACAATAAGCAATCTATTGTACATCATATTATAGTATCCAGGCCTTAGATGTTCGTACTGAGATAAGTCGACTTTAGCATTGGCCATAGATGCTAGTATCATTACCATTGTGATACCCATGACATACAACGAAGTATGCATTAAGTATTTAAAGTTGATACAATTCAAAAATGACATACTTAATTAACCTACCTAATTTATTTTAAATAGCGTTTTTCTATACACTTAAACATTCAACGCCATCTACTCCTTACAACATGTATTTTTTCCGATGAACAAGCTATTAGCTATTGCGCTATATAATGGTTATATAATTTTATGACATCGCTGACTTGCTATACCTCTTGACAAAAAAAATTTAATTATGACCATGATGACATTTTATTTTTAACATACTGTAGTCATAAAATACTTCGACGATAATCAAACAGAGGAGAATAAACTCTATGGATGTTTTAGTCTACCCAAAAAAGATTACTTGAAAGAAACATATTTTGAATGAGGTACTTTTAATTATTAGACTCATACGTAAATTATTCTAATAAAGGAATGGTTAAACAGTAATTATATATCAATCATCTATTTAAAATGCTCAACATAAACCCTATTCATGTTAAAATGAGCGTCATTCTTTTTTATCACCCCTCTTGTACTAACTCTCGTTTTACTATTGATCATTTTAATTGCTCTTTAGATTTTCAAATCATTATCTAGGTTATTCCCATGTCTGCTGAAACCATCGCCCGCACTGCCTTTAAACAAGGTGTTACGCCCTTATACGACTACGATAAACACTGGGCCAGCTGCTACGAGCCAGCGCCGTTTCTGCCTATGAGTCGCCGTGAGATGGATGAGCTGGGCTGGGATGCGTGCGATGTGATTATTGTCTCAGGCGACGCCTATGTTGACCATCCAAGCTTTGGGATGGCGATTATAGGCCGTTTGCTTGAGGCGCAGGGCTTTCGTGTGGGTATCATCGCTCAGCCTGATTGGACGAGCAAAGATGCGTTTATGGAACTGGGTAAACCTGTCTATGCTTATGGTGTGACGGCTGGCAACATGGACAGCATGATTAACCGCTATACTGCCGATCGCCGTATACGTAGTGATGATGCTTATTCGCCCAATAATGCGCCAGACAAACGCCCTGATCGCGCCGCTATTGTTTATAGTCAGCGTTGCCGTGAGGCGTATCCTGATGTACCAATTATACTGGGTGGTATTGAGGGAAGCTTACGCCGTATTGCACACTATGATTATTGGTCGGATAAAGTGCGCCGTAGCGTATTATTAGATAGCCGTGCCGATGTTCTTTTGTATGGTAACGCTGAGCGTGCCATCGTGGATGTGGTACATGGCTTGTCAAAGGGCTATACCTTTGAGCAGATGAGCGATCTTAGAGGTACGGCTTATTTGATTACGCCGTCTCGCCGCCACTGGAAGGCAGATATGATCGAGATTGAAAGTAACGATGTCGATACGGTGGGCCGCGTTGATCCGATTATTAATCCGTATGTGATGACCGAGGATTTAGACAGCTGCTCTATTGAGAAAGATAAAGGCAATAGCAAGCAGGCTTATAATGACAGCAAATCTAGCATAGAGCGCCCTTCTGCTTTTGAACAACAATATCAAGGCTTTAAAGCAGAGCCGGTTCAATACAAGGTCTTGAATGCGGATCAGGTAAATGATGATGTACAGCCAGTTAAGATGATGGGACTTGAAGATACGAATGCAGATACAAAACCGAAAACTGCACGTAAACACAAAATAAAACTACCGCCGCGTGATAAGTCTGTCATTCGCTTACCTGATTATAATGACGTTAAATCTGACCCTGTGTTATACGCGCACGCCAATCGTATTTTGCATATGGAAACCAACCCGGGTAACGCGCGCGCTTTGGTTCAGCGTCATAGCTCAGGTAAAAATAAGGACGGCGGCAACACAAAAACAGACATCGATGTGTGGTTAAACCCGCCACCGCTTCCGTTATCGATGGAGGAAATGGATTATGTGTTCGACTTACCTTATGCGCGTGTGCCACATCCTAGCTACGGTGATGCCCGTATTCCCGCGTTTGACATGATTAAGTTTTCGGTCAATATCATGCGCGGCTGCTTTGGTGGTTGTACCTTCTGTTCGATTACCGAGCATGAGGGACGTATTATTCAAAATCGCTCTGAGGAGTCTATCCTACGTGAAGTTGAGGCAATTCGTGATACGGCGCCGAATTTCACAGGGGTTATTTCAGACTTAGGTGGACCAACAGCCAACATGTATCGCCTGAGCTGTAAAGATGAAACCATTGAGAAAAACTGTCGTAAACCCTCTTGTGTTTACCCCGGTATATGCGATAACTTAATTACCGATCATCGCCATTTGACTCAGCTGTATCGGAATGCTCGAGAAGTTGAAGGGGTCAAAAAAATCCTCATCGCGTCTGGACTGCGTTATGATCTAGCGGTTAAAGACCCTGAATATGTCAAAGAGCTGGTGACGCATCATGTCGGGGGCTATCTTAAGATTGCGCCTGAGCACTCTGAGGAAGGAGTGCTGTCTAAAATGATGAAGCCTGGCATGGGTACGTATGATGAGTTTAAACAGATGTTTGAACAGTTTAGTGCTGAGGCAGGTAAAGAGCAGTACCTTATCCCCTACTTTATTGCTGCCCATCCGGGTACGACGGATGAGGATATGATGAATTTGGCGCTGTGGCTTAAGCGGCATGACTTTAGAACCGATCAGGTGCAAGCCTTCTATCCAAGCCCTATGGCGACTGCAACAACCATGTATCACACGCACAAAGACCCGCTGCACAAAGTGACTCGCACCCAAGGTGATGTCGATATTGTAAAATCAGGTAAACAGCGTAAACTACATAAGGCCTTTTTACGTTATCATGATCCTATGAACTGGGGTATGCTACGTGCGGCTTTAAAACGTCTGGGTCGGCAAGATCTTATTGGGACGGCGCGGCATTGTTTGATACCCCCGTTTAATTCAAGACTTGAAGGTAAAAATAGCGAGACGTATCAATCGGCACGCAAGAAGAACAGCCGAATTGGTTCGGATTCTGTGAAGCGTCAACACAGCAATCAAGCCAATAACCAAGCTAATAAGCGGTCTAATAAAACGGCAGGCAAGTCTTCAACGGCGCAGCGGCCTAAAAACCAAAAGGCTAATAATATAAAGACTGCGAATAAAGCGCGAAATAAACAAGTAAGTAAAGGCAACTTTCAGACGCAGCATACAGGCATGCCACCAAGAGCGACTAAATAACCAAAACCTACATACCCTAATATATAGAGATAAGTTTATGTCATCGTTTATTAATAAGTTATCTTTTAGAAACAGCTTCTATGCGTCTAAAGCAGGACTTATCACGCTTGCTGTCGCAATTGCTGGGTGCAACAGCAATACTACTGAGGCGAACACGCCTAATACGGATAGCTCTACAGCAGTTAATAATACCTCAGCGCCGCTTCAGAACTCAGATGCCGACGTGGTAAATGCCCTTGAAGCAAATTTTAAGGCATCTGGATTTGAACAAAATATTATATCTGCTATTCCTACCAAAATGGATGACATATATTGGGTAACTGGTGAAGGCATACCTTCATTTTTTAGTGATAAAGATGGCCGTTATATTATTCAAGGTCAGATTGTCCAAATCGGTCAAGACCGTCCAATCGATATCAGCGCTGATCTGATTGCTGCAAACGTTAAAACGACGCTTGCTGAGGTAGATAAGCAAGAGATGATTACTTATCCTGCCAAAGGCAATACAAAGGCGTCCGTTTACGTCTTTACCGATGCTGATTGTCCCTATTGCACTAAGTTACATCAAGAAATGGATGATATTAACAACCTAGGTATTGCGGTACATTATCTAGCTTGGCCTCGCAGTGAGCGTAGCGTTCCAAAAATGGAATCTGTATGGTGTAGCGAGGATCGTATTGCTGCTATGAACCAAGCGAAATCAGGACAAAATCCGATGGCGCCCGCTTGCGATAGTCCTGTACGTGATCATATGCGACTAGGTATGCGTCTTGGGGTTAGCGGCACGCCTGCTATATTCACTGAATCGGGACATCAAATTGGGGGGTACCTTCCCGCTAATCAACTTGCTAAAGCGGCCCTTGCAAACAAATAAAACATGGTTTATATAGTCCGTGAACTGCTAAACGGTTACTGTGTTAACGTTAACATCGCTAAGCCTTCATAAGTAGTAATTCAGTAGTAGTAATTGCACTCGATGTCTTGTCACTATTGTAGACTACATTGACTATACCTATTGAGTATGCGCGTCAAATAATGCAATTTAGAATTGAAAGCTTTAGAATGAATGATAAGTTCCACCTAGCCAATTCTATTCAAACCAATTACACTTATATCGACTCTAAATATAACACTATAAAACAACTGAGGATATCGTGAGTAAATCTATAAAACTTGCCATACTAGGACTGGGTACTGTAGGTACTGGCGTACTTAACCTGCTAAACGACAACTTATCAGAACTTAAAAGACGCAGTGGTCATGACATTGTAATTACTCAAGTTGGCGTCCGTCGCCGACGTGATGATATTGATCCTAATATTAAACAAGAAAGCGACTTGATGGCTATTGCTGAGAGTGATGATGTTGATATTATTATCGAAGTCATCGGTGGTCAAACGATTGCCAAAGAAGTTATTTTACATGCTATTAAACATGGCAAACATGTGGTAACGGCCAACAAAGCCTTACTTGCTGAACATGGTAATGAGATTTTCTCTTTGGCGGATCAATACCAAGTCCATGTTGCTTATGAAGCGGCAGTAGCAGGCGGTATTCCGATTATTAAAGTAATGCGTGAAGCATTAGCCGCCAACAAAGTCGATTGGTTGACGGGTATTATTAATGGTACTGGCAACTTTATTATGTCTGAGATGCGCGATAAAGGTCGTAGCTTTGAAGATGTGTTAGCAGAAGCACAAGAATTAGGCTATGCCGAAGCTGACCCAACCTTCGATGTTGAAGGAATTGATGCCGCGCACAAATTAGCGCTACTTGCATCCATTGCTTTTGGCATACCCTTGCAGTTTGATAAAGTATATTGTGAAGGCATCACTAACGTTACCTTGCAAGATGTGACTTATGCCGAAGAGCTTGGATACCGCATTAAGCATTTAGGCTTCGCAGTACGTCGTTATAATGATGACGATACAGCTAATGGCATAGAGCTTCGAGTACATCCAACGCTGATTCCACAAGATAAACTGCTTGCTAATGTCAATGGTGTCAAAAATGCAGTTTTAGTCAATTCTCATCCACTAGGCCAAACCCTCTATTATGGTGATGGTGCTGGTGCTGGAGCCACTGCGTCGGCGGTCATGGCAGATGTGATGGATCTCATCCGTGTCTTAACTGTCGAAAATGGTCATCACGTGCCACACTTAGCGTTTATGCCAAATGAGCTATCTGATACGCCAGTTTTAAGTGCAGATGACATGGTAGCGGGATACTATCTACGCTTACAAGCAGATGACACACCAGGAGTATTAGCGGATGTTACTCGTATTCTGAGCGATGCAGGTATAAATATTGACGCCATTTTACAAAAGCCTGCACATCAAATGGGTCAAGTACCGATTATTATATTGACATTGCCTGTCGTTGAAAGCCAGATGAATGTCGCCATTAATAAAATAGAAACATTGGAACAAATTACCTCTGATGTGGTACGTATCCGTTTGCATGAGTTAGACTAGGGGCTATCAGATTGAGCTATAAGAAGTAAGCCAGACTCAAGACAAGGATTTAAATTTAATATTTGGTTCAATGTATGAATCAATTGTTTTAATACAACACGAATAATTAAGGATAGAATTATGTCATCAGATTCAGTAGTTATTGTCAGCGGTGCCCGTACTCCTATGGGCGGATTTCAAGGTGATCTTTCTAGTGCGACATCGCCTGAATTAGGTGCTGCTGCTATCAAAGCATCGGTTGAACGTGCGGGTATAGATCCACAACAAATTGACGAAGTTATTATGGGCTGTATTTTGACAGCGGGAGTGGGTCAAGGCCCAGCACGTCAGGCAATGCGTAATGCCGGCATTCCAGACAGCACAGGCGCCGTGACTATTAACAAACTGTGCGGCTCAGGTCTAAAAGCAGTCATGCAAGCTAATGATTCTATTAAAGCAGGTAATGCGGATATCATCGTGGCTGGTGGTATGGAGTCTATGACCAATGCGCCTTATATATTGCCTAAAGCTCGTCAAGGCTACCGTATGGGTCATAGCGAAGTTAAAGACCATATGTTTTTAGATGGTTTAGAAGATGCGGACACCGGCAAGCTTATGGGACAATTTGCTCAAGAGATGGCCAATGAAAAAGGGTATACCCGTGAGCAGATGGATGACTTTGCGATCGAGTCTCTTAACCGCGCGTTAACAGCCATCAATGAAGGTCATTTTGATAATGAAGTTACCCCAGTCACAATTAAGACCCGTAAAGGTGAGTTAGTTGTTGAAAGCGATGAACAGCCTGCAAAAGCGGATGCAGAACGTATCCCTAAGTTGCGTGCCGCCTTTGCTAAAGATGGGACTATTACCGCAGCGAATGCCAGCTCGATTTCAGATGGTGCTGCTGCTGTAGTCGTAACCTCAGAGAGTACGGCCAAAGAAAAAAACTTAAACATTGAAGCTCGTATTATCGCCAGTGCTTCAAACTCACGTCATCCATCTGAATTTACTATTGCCCCTATTGGGTCTATTGAAAAAGTTTTAGACAAAGCTGGCTGGTCAGTAGATGAGGTTGATTTGTGGGAGATTAATGAAGCGTTTGCTATGGTTACCATGGTAACGATGGATGAATTGAACATTTCACACGACAAAGTAAACATTGAAGGTGGTGCTTGTGCTTTAGGACATCCTGTAGGCTGTTCGGGTGCGCGTATTCTAGTCACATTGATTAATTCACTAAAACGTACTGGTGGCAAGAAAGGTGTCGCATCATTATGTATTGGTGGCGGTGAAGCAGTAGCAGTGGCTATCGAACTGCCTTAAATCAATACTTAAACCCAGTATTTCTTTGTAAACAATATAATTAAAAAATAGCTGGTAATGAAGTTCTTGAGTAAGCAACAATTACTGCTAAAACCTCTAAATATAATAAATAATAAGAGTCTCCTATGAGGCTCTTTTTTTATTTTAACAATGTCTGTTAGTAAATGTAAAACTGAATGAAGGTCATGTTATTGAATTTACATCGTTTAACACTGAATTACGTAACTTAATACTGTGATACGTGTTTACTATTTAAGTAGTGCTTACCACTTGTTAATCTATTACCAAGTCGTCGAGAGTAGAATTCTTAAAAATTCATATTAATTTTAATACTTTTAAGAAGTAATATTAAAACAAGAACTACTAACAAATTTCTTTATTTAGAATGCTTATTAATAATTAGCTTCTTTGATAATAAATTCTTGTTAGAATTTTTCAATTAGGAATTCAGTGATGGCTAGCTAAGAGATATGTCACAATTCTCAAAAATTTACAATAACCAATAAATTTGAGAATTTTTTACTCGACTTAATTTTAGATTTTTAGTTTTAAATTCACAATAATATAAGGATAAAATAATGAGTAACTTATTCCGTTTAAATGACATTCAAAGCACTAGTAATGATCTATTAGGTGATGACTATTATGATCCAACTGGTAAAACAGCTTATGGTGTAAACGAAGAAAAGATTGGTAAAGTTGATGGTGCATTAGTAGAAGAAGCTACTGGTCGTATCCGCTACTTAATCGTAGATGCTGGTGGTTGGTTTAGCTCTAAGCAAGTATTAGTACCAGCTGGTCTAGCTCGTATTACAGGTGATGATGTGTTCTTTGACAACTTAACTAAATCACAAGTTGAAGCAATGGATGTTTATGATCCTGATTATCAGTATAGTTATGAAGAGCAAGTTAACAAAGATCGTCAAGCATTTGTAGCAGACACTGTACCTGCTGAAGAACGTCTAGATTTTAAAGAAGATTATTATGATGCACCTAATACACTAGAGCTTCTTGAAGAACGTTTAACAGTAAATAAAGATCGTATTGTTGCAGGTTTAGTGAGCGTGGGCAAACACGTTGTATCTGAAGATCGTAAAGTAGAGGTTGAGCTTGAAGAAGAGCATGCACATATTGAGCGTACCGATGTAAACCGTCCTACAGATCGTAGAATTGGTGATGACGCTGGTGCGGACTCTATTCAAGTTGAACTTGAAGCAGAACGTGCTCGTGTAAATAAAGAAACATATGTTACTGAAGAAGTAAATGTTGGCAAAACTACTGAACGTCATACAGAAACAATACACGAAACCATCAAGCGTGAAGAGTTAGATATCGACCGTGATGGTAATGTTGTTGACCGTGAAGGCAACATTGTAAATCGTGATGATATCACTGCTGATGATGTACGTGCAGCTCGCGGTCTATAATAGGTTATTGACCTTAATTTATCAAGGTTAACTCAGCGGTTATGAGTTAAGCACGAAAAAGCCAGAGTTCACGCTCTGGCTTTTTTATTATCTAACATTATTTAGCCTCTTTATTGAATATCTAATGTTATGAATTTATATGTGACCTTATTACGGTTTATTTTAAATTAATTTCTATCAATATTTACAAGCCATTTCCCTTAAATTCTAACTTATAGCATGCGCATATTAAAATATTAACTTAAGGAAATTTTAATGAATAGCCAGAATTCAAACGACAGTACCCTTCATAACCAAACCTCTATTACCCCTAATCCAAATGATACAGATATCGATGCTACTAATCACTTAACAACGGATAATACCTTGACAAATACTAATACAGATAAGCTAAAAGATAATAATCCTAAATTGGTAGGCAATTTAGAGCTTTTAGAAGAACGTGCAGAAGTTAGTAAAGAGCGTCTAAACATTGGTAAGGTCATTGTAAGTAAGCAAACCCGTACTAAGACTGTTCAGGTCCCAATCGAACTTACCGAAGAAGTATTAATTGTTGAAGCGCATTATACGGATGATGAAAGCAGATCTAAGTTAGCTCACTCAGTTAATGAAGAAGATATAATTCGTTATTTAGAGCCGAGCTTAGAGCATTCGCCACATATTACGGTAGATGGTAGACAGTTAGACATTGGTAATGAACCTATCGAAATCGTCTTATCTCGCGAAGTTGCGACCGTTGAAAAACATACCTATGCGGTTCAAAATGTAGATATTAAAAAGACGGTACACAAGCATACGGACGAATTTAATGTAGAGTTAAAACATGAAGAGTTGGATGTCCACGAAGAAGGCTATTTAGAAGAAAACTATGTTAATGATAACGGTTTTAATCGCTAGTTCTTTATATAGTCGGCGAACTTATAAAGAGTCACGGTGTTAACCTCGTTAAGCCTACCTTAGTAGTACTTGCACTCGGTTGCCTTGTGACTACTTTAAAGTTCTTTGACTATAGCTAATCGTAAATAGTTAATTACTAACTTCCAATTCTCTAGTAATGTTAGAACATAAAAAAAGGTTCTTATACATAACTGATAAGAACCTTTTGTTTTAACTAGGGCGTGTACCTATTTGGTTGGTAAGGCTAAAAATGAGATAGGTTTTCCTAGTCACAGTAAATTTTGCAGAGAATATAGCCATTTTTGACCATCAATCTTATGAGTACCAATTAGGGACACGCCCTAATAACTTATTTATTCAGCAGGTACGTTTTGAGTAGGCGCATTCTCTTCAAGCACAGTCCCTTCTGCTGGACCAATTTGAGAGTCAGTTACTGGTGCGTTGGCAATAGCATCTATACTACTGCTATCTTGTATAGGAGAGGTTGAAGGATCGATGTCTGCATTATCCTCGACACCTTCATACTCAGGCTGTTCTTCTAAGTTCTCAATATCATCTGCTACAATGGCTGAATCACTATTTTCAGCAGGTTCAGCTGACATTGGGGCATCCGTATTGACTTCTGGTTCTGGTGTCTCTTCTGCCTGCTTCTGACACGCCGTTAACCCCAGTAATACAGTTAATGAAGAGGTTAACAATAACGTTTTTATAGTTTGATTGGTTTTCATTCTATATTTTCCTAAAAGTTGATTAATGACATTGAATAAATAAGTATAGGGTCTAACAGTCTTTCAAGGTTTAATAAAAGGTTGCTTTTTTACAAGTTAATTTTTTAAAGACAATAGGGTCTGTTGAGCCATGCTATCTATTATCTTTACTACTAAGTATAGCCTCTACTGATAATTAAAACCTCAAATGCTAACTATGGCCTCTACTTTAGTATGCTACTAATAATTTAATAAAGCCACAGTTATTAAAACAGTTATTAAAGATATATAATACTTAGGCTATTCTATTTTAAGCAATAGTCTTTTGTTCAGTAAATTATTTAGTAAATTATTTAGTATGCTGCCACAGTAAATACTCTCACTAAATCTTACCATGACACTGTTTATACTTTAATCCAGAACCGCAAGGGCATGGAGCATTACGGCTAATATTAAGATTTGCGTATTCACCACCTTCATTAGCACCCGATGCAGGATTTGATCCTGATTGAACACTGGCAGTGACGTTTTGCGTATTCTGATTCTGTGAATTTGGCTGAGGCGCATTTTCTCTTTCACCCGTTAAACTATTGATCTCCGCATGTTCAAACATCATCTTCTGTCGCTCAGCTTGCGCTAAACGCTCAGCTTCCATAGCTTCTAGCTCTTCTTTGGTCGGAATATGAACACGAGATAAATCTTGAACCGTATCTGATTTAATAGCACCTAACATCATTTGGAACAAATCAAAAGATTCACGTTTATATTCTTGTTCTGGATTTTTTTGAGCATAGCCGCGTAGATGAATCCCTTTACGTAGCTGATCCATTTGCGTTAAGTGCTCTTTCCAGTGGCGATCTAAGCTCTGTAGCATAAAGTGGCGCTCAAGCTGCGCCGCATTTTCAGGAGACATTTGTTCGCGGCGATAACGATATCGATCGATAGCGGTTTGAATGATTTTTTCGCGCAGACCCTCTTCATCTAGACGGCGATCTTCATCTAGCCAGTCGTTAATAGGAATATAGTATTTGAATTCGCTTTCAAGCTCATCTTCAAGACCATCGATATTCCACTGATCATCAATAGATCCAGGGGGTATGAATTGGCTTATGAGCGCATCATAAACATCACGGTGCATCTCTTCAATCGCGTCTTTTAAGTCCGCTTCTGCTAGTAAATCATCACGCTGAGAGTAGATAACCTTACGTTGCTCATTTGCGACATCGTCATACTTAAGCAAGCTTTTACGTGCATCAAAGTCACGACTCTCAACCTTACCTTGAGCATTCTCAATGGAGCGCGATACCATTTTGTGCTCAATGGCTTCATCTTCTTTTAGACCCATAGCGCGCATCATATTGACCACACGATCGCCTGCGAAGATACGCATTAAGTCGTCTTCTAAAGATAAAAAGAAACGGGATTGTCCAGGGTCACCTTGACGGCCTGCACGGCCTCGTAACTGGTTATCAATGCGTCGAGACTCATGACGCTCAGAGCCTATAATGTGTAATCCGCCTGCAGCAATGACTTCATCATGCTTTTTCTGCCACGCATCTTTAAGGCGTTTCATCTCCTCAGGACTCACGTTCTCAGGATCAATAATATAAGCCTGCCAGTTACCACCCAAGATGATATCCGTACCACGGCCCGCCATGTTAGTCGCGATGGTTACCGCTCTAGGACTACCCGCCTGCGCAATAATTTCAGCTTCACGCTCATGCTGCTTGGCATTAAGTACGTTATGTTTGATACCTTCTTGATCCATCAAATAAGACAGCTCTTCACTGGCCTCAATCGTTGCCGTACCAACAAGTACCGGAGCGCCTTTGGCCTGAATCTCTTTGATCTCTCGGATAATACCTTTGTATTTGCCTAATTTTGATAAGAATATCTGATCGTCCAAATCAATACGGGCGATAGGCATATGTGTTGGAATAACCACCACATCCATATCATATGTAGATTTAAATTCTGCCGCTTCGGTATCGGCGGTACCGGTCATGCCTGATAACTTATCATACAGACGGAAATAGTTTTGGAAAGTAGTAGTCGCAAGCGTTTGGTTCTCAGCTTGAATCTCAACGCCCTCTTTGGCCTCTACTGCTTGATGCAGACCATCGGACCAGCGGCGTCCAGGCATGGTACGGCCAGTATTTTCATCAACAATAACAACTTCGCCGTCATCGACAATGTAATGCACGTTTTTTACAAATATATGGTGCGCACGAATTGCCGCTTGTACGTGTGCCAATAATGGCAAACGTGTTGGGCTATATAAACTTTCGTTTTCGCCAAGCTCTCCGACTTCGACTAAAAACGATTCAATCTTCTCATAGCCTTTTTCACTGATTTCAATCGAACGGTTCTTTTCATCAATCCAAAAGTCGCCGTCTTCGTTATTTTTGTTGGCTTCTTCATCGGTAGAACGAATCAGACGAGGGATAATTTGATTAATTAATGCGTAAGTTGCCGAAGAGTCTTCTGCTTGGCCTGAGATAATAAGCGGGGTACGCGCTTCATCAATTAAGATTGAGTCAATCTCATCGATAATACAAAAGTTTAGCGCACGCTGTTTTTTCTCCGCTAAACTAAATACCATATTGTCACGTAGGTAATCAAACCCATATTCGTTGTTGGTACCGTACGTAATATCTGCTTGATACGCATCTACTTTTTCCTGGGGCGGCTGCTGAGAGTAAATCACGCCCACGGTCAATCCCAAAAAGTTAAACAAGGGACGGTTTAAGTCCGCATCACGCGCGGCCAAGTAATCGTTCACAGTAACAACGTGCACCCCTTTGCCGCTTAATGCATTTAGGTACATGGCTAAGGTCGCCATTAGGGTTTTACCCTCACCCGTACGCATCTCCGCAATCTTACCCTCATGCAAGGTAATACCACCGATAATCTGCACATCGTAGTGACGCATACCTAGCACACGCATCGAGGCTTCACGGCACACCGCAAAGGCTTCGGGTAATAAAGAATCTAAGCTTGCGCCCTCATCGAAACGGCGTTTAAATTCTGCCGTTTTTTCTCGAAGCTGCTCATCTGAGAGCGATGACACGTTAGATTCTTGATCGTTCACCTTAGCGACTATCTGGCGCATGCGTTTGAGTTCGCGATCGTTTTTGGTACCAATAACGCTTCCGATTATTTTTGACAACATATTATAAAAGACCTACATTCGACATAGTCGAGCATATTAAACTGCCGACCTAAAAAAATTTTTATTTATTATATATGGTAACAGCATCGATAGATACAAGGGTATATGTTTACTCAGACACAATATTATGAATAATTTTACAATTAGAGGCTGTCGATAAAACATCTACTGCTAAAATAGGGGTTTAGCTACAATACTTGATATAATATATCATCATAGCGTTTTTAAAATCATCTCGCATTTAAGTACATTTAACATTTAAGTACATTTAACATTTAAGTACATTTAACATTTAAGTACATAGCGTTTTAAAGAACATTATGTTTTCAAGAACCTTGCATCTGTCAACACGCTTAATGCTGCCATTTAATGCTATAGTTTAATGCTATGGTTAATTGATGTTCACCCGCTCCACTATACTCTGCACAATTAATAAGTCTTATTATGTCAAAAACGCTACACAATACTCATATTATCAATATAGCTGGTACTGAGTACGACCTGAACAACCACACCCCAATGATGGTTCAGTATTTAACCCTAAAAGCACAGTATCCTCAGGCATTATTGCTATATCGTATGGGCGATTTTTATGAATTATTTTTTGAAGATGCCGAGCGTGCTGCCAATATATTGGACATTACCTTAACACGGCGTGGCAATGACAAAGCGGGTAACAACATTGCGATGGCAGGCGTACCTTTTCATGCAGCAGAAAGCTACATGGCAAGACTGATAGCTGCTGGTGAAACTGTGGTTATTTGTGAACAAGTCGACGACAATGAGCCAAATGATGAGTTATTAGAGAACGAAAAGTCTGGTGACAATAAAGCGTCTGGCGCCTCGGAGGCCTCTAACAAACAAAATGAAAAAGAAACTAAGCCTGCCGGCAAGGGCATCATGCGCCGTGAAGTGGTCAAGACCCTTACGGCAGGTACGCTAACCGATGATGCGCTTATTGCGCCAAATCATACCCCTAGTGTCGTCGCCATTGATCTATATCATCCTAAAGCTGCAAACAAACAGTCGAAACTGGCTGCAGGAATCAGTCAGCTAGATATCAATGCTGGCACCATCCGTACGCAAACGCTCGTTGTTAATTCGGACGCCTCAAACCCAGTCCCTGACACATCCTTAGCCACTGACTCAGACTCAGCTAAGGCCGATGACGTTCAGAACCTTGAGTACGAGACGCTTGATTATGAAGCTTTAATCAAACAGCGCCTGCTTACTGTATTAAATCGCTTTGAACCCAGCGAGGTTATCATTCCCGAAACGATGTCAGATGACTGGCGTCACTGGCTACAAGATACGCTTTATTGCCCAGTCATTAGTGTGGCGGCAAGCGACTTTAACCCTGAGCACGCAGACGATACGTTGTGCCGTCAATTTAAGGTTCAAACCTTAGAGGGCGTGGGTATCGCTGATAGCCCGTTGTCTCAAACCAGTAGTGCGGCGCTCATTCACTATGCACAGCAAACTCAGCAGCGCCATACCCCGCAAGTGACCGAGCTTATTATCGAGAGGGATGAAGACTATTTAATTATCGATGATATAAGCAGTCGTAACTTAGAATTATTTGAATCCGTGAGCAGTACGGGCACTAGCCTATTAAAGGTGGTCAATAAATGCCCCACACCTATGGGCAGGCGTCTATTATCCAATCAGCTTAAGCGCCCGCTTCGTTTAGCACAGGCACATAGTACGCTGAGCAACCGATTAGACGCGGTGCAGTGGTTTACCAATCAGCCTACGCTATCAGCCTTAACCGCTCTACAAGAGACTTTACAAAACATCGCTGATATTGAGCGTATTAGCAGTCGTATAGGACTACGTAGCGCCAAACCCCGCGATTTACGCCGATTGGCGCAAAGTATTCGCTATAGTCACCAATTGGCGAACCAACTTATTGAGCTTGGGTTAGAGCCGCAAGGCTTTGGTTTGCTGCCGCTATTGGCTGCACACTTACCTAATGTTCATGTAACCCATACTGCCCATACCGAGCTTGAAGACATTGCAGATTTGATAGAACGTGCCATTGTTGAGGCGCCTCCTGCACATATTAGAGAGGGCGGGATGATTGCCTCAGGATATGATGAGGACTTCGATCGGCTGGTCAGTTTGCATGACAATATTCAAGACACTTTAGACGATATGGCAGCGCAAGCACGTGACGCGTACAACTTACCTAGCTTAAAAGTTGGATTTAATAAAGTAAGCGGCTTTTATTTTGAATTACCAAAAGGTCAAGCTGCGCAGGCGCCTGAACAATTCATACGTCGTCAAACCTTAAAAAATAGCGAGCGCTTTATCACCGAACCGCTCAAAAACCTTGAGGTTGAGTATTTAGATGCCCAGACCAACGCTTTAGCTCGTGAAAAAGCCCTATATCAAAAGCTATTGCATGATTTAAGCGAGCAGCTACATCATCTTCAGCGTCTTAGTGCTGCCATTGCCCAAATAGATGTGCTGCTGAACTGGGCTGTATTGGCAAAAGACAATCACTGGGTGCGTCCAAAGCTCGATGCTCAAAAGAGCTATATCGATATCCAGCAAGGGCGTCACTTGGTCGTTGAGGCCATGAGTAAACCCAACTCTACTGGCAGTACAAGCGCTATCGTCAATGCACCGCAGCACTTTGTGGCAAACGATTGCGAAATGGGAACCTCGCCGCACGCTGAGCGATTACTTTTGATTACCGGACCGAACATGGGCGGTAAATCCACTTATATGCGCCAAACTGCTTTGATTGTATTGCTGGCATGTTGTGGCAGCTTTGTGCCTGCAACTAGCGCCACTATAGGTGATATCGACCGAATATTTACCCGAATTGGATCGGCTGATGATTTAGCGGGTGGTAAGTCGACTTTTATGGTGGAGATGATTGAAACGGCACAAATATTAAACCTAGCAACAGATCGCTCGTTGGTCCTCATGGATGAGGTTGGTCGCGGCACCTCTACCACAGATGGACTGGCAATTGCACATGCATGTGCAATTGAGCTTTGTGACATGGGTAGCCTAACCTTATTTGCTACGCACTATTTTGAGTTGACCCAATTAGTCAATCAAGAAGCATTAAATCAAAAAATTCGTAATGTACACGTCGCAGCTAGTGAGGTCGATGGTCAATTATTACTATTACACCGTATACAAGACGGCGCAGCAAGCTCAAGCTTTGGGTTGCATGTTGCCAAGATGGCAGGTATTCCGAATACGGTGTTAGAAGCGGCTGAGCAATATCTTGTCGAGCAGAGCCAGCATCTTGAGCAATCGGCTAATTCGCCAAACCTATGTAGTGGTGGTAGTGACGGCATTAAGCGTGGCGACACTGAGCTTAACTCTCATGCTAAATTAGATAAAGCTTATGCAAATGAAGCTAATAACAGTAATGAGAATCCTAACTTTGATGTCAATGAACACGTTGATTCGTTTTCAAATACAATAGAATCGCTAAATAAGACGGACAATAAAGCTGATAAAGCGACTAACCATGAGACTGCCCCGCCCCTTTTAAATGCAAAGGCTAAAGCATTACTTAATACTCTAAATGATATTGAGCCCGATGAGCTGTCGCCTAAACAAGCACTGGATTTAATATATAAGTTGAAACAAGATGTAAAAGCGGATTTATCATAATTTGTGAAATAGTGCGTTACAAGGTAAAATAGCGACCTAATTATATTTTAGTAGATATCTGATAGTAGATATTAGTAGATATCTGGTATTCACTTCTTCCAACTCATCTTGATAGTTAGCCCATTTAGCCAAATATCCTTTTTGTTACGTCATTAATGCATATGACAACAGGGCATGCCAAAGTGGTCGTTTGATTCTATCAAGATACAATATACAAAGGTAGCTCGCTATGACATTTGTTGTCACTGATAACTGCATTCGCTGCAAATACACCGATTGTGTTGAAGTCTGCCCTGTAGACTGTTTTTATGAAGGGCCGAACTTTTTGGTCATTCATCCTGACGAATGTATTGACTGCGCCCTGTGTGAGCCTGAATGCCCAGCAAATGCTATTTTTTCTGAAGATGAAGTGCCTAAGGGTCAAGAAGAATTTATTGAAATTAATGCAGAGCTTGCAGACGAATGGCCTAATATTACCGAAATGAAAGACCAATTACCTGACGCTGAAAAGTGGGATGGTGTAGAAGGTAAGATCCAGTATCTAGAGCGGTAATAATTTACTAGCAGTGTTTAAAGCGTAGCGTTAAATTAAAAAAGCGACCTAAATGGTCGCTTTTTATATCGTTAAAACTTAATATTCAAGAATTTAATATATATTTATAGTTTAAAGTATATATTGAAATAACACCTTAACCATTATTGGGTCCCATTTGATTAGGTATTCGAATCATCTAATCATTTGGGACTTACGACGACTTAATCTTCTAATTTACAGTTACCACTTTCAGCACTACATATCGTTTTACGTAACTTATCTTCACTACCCCGTTGTGGTGGAGTGAATGTAATATCATCCTTAAAATCATCAAAAGTTGGGGTATCACTCTTTAAGCTAGCAATATCTACATCCTTGCATGCAGAATTTTTATATTGACTTAGATCATTACCTGTTGCTTTATCAGCAATAGAAATACCTACATATGAGCGAGCTTCAGCTAAACATGCAGTATTAGCAGAACGTTGTGTATAATCTTGATACGCAGGTAAAGCAATCAATGCCAAAATCGCAATAATTGCAATTACAGTCATTAGTTCGATTAACGTAAAACCTTTTTGGTTTTGCATAGTGTTTCCTTTGAGTAATATTAATAGATAGTTTAATACCAACTACCTAGATTTGATATATACATTTAACTAGCTATAAATATAGCTCAATTGATATATAGAGTTTTAGAAAATAAGCTTAAACTTAATAATAAATTTAAACCTACTTGAGAGTATTTTAATACAAAAATAACAAGTTTACAAAATTAAATATAAAAATAACGTTCAGTAATATTCATACAATTATTTCGATGAATATTTGGCTTCAATATCAAGCGGTTATGAAACAGAAATACAGTTATATTTTCGAAATTTTATTTATCACCAAGTCGATGCGCCGTTATCATCACAAGATTTACCCGCTGCATAGAGTTGAGTAACGTTTAAATTGCTACTTGAAACCAAAGCACATTCACCGCCGAGACTATCGGCATAATAAATCGGTGAGTGTTTTACCAATTGATCATTTGGATTGGGCGTTGCCAGTATTTGCCATTCTTGACTACTGGCTGTATAAACGACTCTATATTTATAGTCTGATGGACTACTGTCCTTAGGTAGATACAAGTTGCCATCAGCGTTCACCGTCTCACGTGGCTCAAATCCTGCGTAACTTAACCGCTTTGCCTTCCATCTTGAGAGTTGATCAGAGATAAACATGATCTGCTGACGTGCTTGATACTCAACATTATTTCGCACATATTTTCGATAACTGGGTATGGCAATGCTCATTATAATCGTCAATATAGCCACAACGATCATAAGCTCAACAAGCGTAAAGCCAAACTCTCTTGAGGTACGTTTGTTGTAAGCACTCATAATTTATATCCCATCTCTAGTTAAAGAAGTCTAAAATGGTTACAAGGCAACCGAGTGCAATTACTACTCATATAGGCGTAAAGGTAACGCCGTAACCGTTTCGTAGTTCGCTGACTATACCACCGCATAAAGTTAAGGCACATAATGCCAAAACGTTATGAGGGTATAGATTCTAAGGTGTTATTGATTGACGGTTGGGCCTTCTTTTTTACGCTCGATTTTTGATTGTAAATCAAACCAAGCCAAGGGCTTAAGTGAGCCTTTGAACGAGAAGCTAGATTTTACCTCAGGGGCCCCGTCACTATTTAGTTCAGTAAACACATTGGTCTGCGTATCTTGACCGATTAAACTGCGCGACATGGTGTCCTCACTTCCTACTTCAAAGCCTGTACCAAATGAGGGAATCATAATCCCTTTACCCGCTCTAAAGCGCTGGTACTGATTGCTACTGCTGCCGCTAATATTACAAATACCGTAAGGTAAGCAGTATTGATGAATTTCAGTGGTTCCTAATACTTCAGGTAGACACGCGTTTTGAGTGTTTTTAAGTCCGTCATTTGGATTGTACGCAGAGACATACAATCTATTAGCGATAGCCGCTAATGGCCCCATGGCTTTGATACTGTCTGTGGTAATACCAATATTACTTTGGCTAGAGCCACTTCCGTACTGAGTAAGCGGCGACATCCAACCATCGTGGTCTTGATACGCGCTGCCAGTTGAACTTGATGAGTTATAAGCTCCGTTAGGCTTATAGTTTAAGACCAGACCATCTAGTGACTGGACACCTAAGGCTAAGTTGGGTTTACTTGCCGTAATGGTACTGCTCAAACTATAGCTGTCTTTAAACACGCCTGATTGAGCCACATCTTTATCATACAGCGTATATAACGTATCTACATGATTTGATAGGTTTTGCGCCAATGGATTACTTCTGTCTCCCGAGGCCACACTAACGGTCGCAAACTTAGTCCCTTTACGATTGGTTTGTATGGTCACCGTCGGTGCTTCATAAAATCTTAGGCCTGGCTGGTTAGCATTAGCATTCAAATCTGCAATACGCTGCACTCTGACTCGAGAAGCCGTCTTGGCATCAGACACTTTATTGTTAATGTCCATTCTAAATACCTGACCATTTAAATCTGCAAAATAGATATGATCGGTAAGTTCATCCGCGTCCCTATCCAATACTTTGACGCCACCAGGAATACTATATTTCATATGGCTATTTAACGCCGCTATGGTGTTGGTTCCCGTAACGAATTTATCATCCGCATTATTGGCGGTTGTATCCCCTGCATTCTCACCTGTATTGCTGGCCGATATCAACAGATCGCCCGTCGTCGCATCAACGATATAAATAGCATTACCAAGTGTTTGCTGATTGGTAAAGGTACCAGAGCCTGACTCATCAATTCTTTGTTGGTCGGTCTTGTCGTATTCGGTATCATAGCCACCTGATAATACCACTACCAACTTTGGAGCACCCTGCCAGCGAATTTTGGTAACCACTGGCTTCGCCCACGTATAACCCAAACGGTTAAAGTCGCATGTATTGGTAATCGTAAACAGCTGTTCGGGGGCTTTATCTTGATCAATATCTGTTAAATCCAAACCGTAGTATGCTTGAGCACCTAACCTTGCACCACCATACGCATAAATCTTATCTGCTTTTAATTTTTTGTCTTTGGCTTTATACGAGGTGTATACTGCCCAAGGGCCATCTACACCAAAACTTGGAGTGTTATCTTCTAATGTACCCGTCAGCTCTGAGGTAATGCCTTTGTATTGACCTTTATTGGTCAGGACTTCTCTTGGGAAGAAGGAGAATACCTCTTCACCATTAGAGTTGTCGACGATATGCAGCGCATTGTCCATCGCTCCAAATAATACATACTCTTTTTCTGGAGTATAAACGCCATCTTCACCAATACTGGCGGAAGATACAAACGAGACTGGGGTTGAATGAATGACTGCGCCCATCACTTTTTCAGCGGTTTCACCATCTGCGCTGTTTAATATGTCTACATTCTTTGTTGCATTGGGGTCGTAATCCTTAATTGGATAACCCATATAGTTTAATAAAAGGCGCTGTGTAACGACATCTCTACTATCGAGCGCCTCACTTAATGATGAGAACAACTTCACCTTATTAATACTTTCGCTACCCACATCGCGAAGCGGGCTAATTTTGTTAAGCGGCCCTTTATCTGCACGGCTTAGATAGATTGTTCTAGCACTTGCAGAGTCTTGGCTACTGGCAGGTTTGATATTTTCATACACGCCGCCTGCCTGATCTGTAGACCGGTATGATTCGTTCGCCCAATAGTCTATTGATGTCGCTGCGAGAATGGTATTAGCCGCCGCGACCCCAGAGCCATTTGAAAACGGACCTGAACCAGACTGACCTTGGTATCCTGTTGCCGTGGACTTATACTTACGTAAATTTCCAATCCACTGTGACTTACCCGATCCTGGATTTGGCGCGACCAGTGGCAAATACCCATAACTCATTAGCTCGCCAGGACGTAAGCTGTTGCCTGGAACGGCGATGGGCGCACTGGGTACGAGTCCAAACTGCGTCGATTCATCCCCGCCTAACGCATTAATTTGTGTCTTTATCTGATTGGCAAATTGCTTAATGCTAGCCGCATCCGTATTGGTAGTGGTCTGATTGAAGCCGCCGCCGCCGTAATCACTAGATCCTAATTTGCATGAGTTTTTGAGGCTATTTTTGCGATTATTATCTAGAGGCCCACCTGTTATTAAGGCCGCAGACCCACTCACATTACAGGTATCGGGATCAACGCTAACATCAAGGGGAGTAATTAAATGAACGCCTGTTTGAATAGCGCGAGAGCTTGGATTGTTTGAAGAGTTTAAGCGCCTAGAATACGCGCCCATACAGCCCCAATAAGAAATAGAGCTGCCATTATCCAAACCACTGGTCTGACATGCATATTTGTACTGAGGATCGCCAGTAAGCCTATCAACCACCCCATACTGAATCAGTTTGTCTTGCTCAGTGGCATTATCTTCCTCAGGGTATAAGCCCAAAGACTTATTCATCTCATTGCGTGGCGGTAATGCAGCTGAGCTTGGAATACCCGCAGTTAGAAAAAATATCCCAGCATTTTGAACAATTGAAACTTCTTCTGTTGCTCGGTTATCAGGATTAGACTGATAGGGATTTACGCCCGTTGGGGCGTTATAATTTGGGGTACATATTCGATAGTTGGGCTGATCATATTTATAACTTTGAAATCTTCTCACCTCTGGTGGTAAGTTACGAATACCCGAACTTGAAAAGTTATTATTTAAAGTAGGCGGCAGGGCATAATAATTGCCAAGATATCCTGCTTTATAATAATAACGCCAACCATTATAAGGGTTTAAAATAGCGTCGTAGAAATAATTCTCATCAACACCATCGCTCGTAATATCGATACCATCTATACCAGCAGGTCGGGTATTGCCCCAATTCACTTCTGGATACTCTTGCGCGTTATTTCTGTTAACCGTTACCCAATCTTCTTCATTACACATAAAGCGATATGACGAATAAATGTAATTCACCATTTCGGCTTTATCAAAGGCACAATACTGCCATTCTGTTTTGAACGCTTGCCAATTAAAGCGGGTACGGTATTTACGATACAATAATTCAGGCACTAAAGCTGACTTAGGCTCCACCGTTGCATCATAATAATAGGTGAAACCATCAGGTGCGCCCCAACTTCTATCATTTGGGGTACTGTCCTCTGTTTTTCTATTTATAAATGCTTTATCTTCTTTAAAATGATAGTCTCTTAAATTAAGCGTTACCGGACTTATTTTGCTTCTATCATATACGGTATCGATTGGCCAAGGCTTCCTCCCTCTCCAAATGATGTCGTAGAGATTCTTACCTTCATCCGCTAACTTTTGAATTTCAGCTGCGGATGCCGCATTATCGCTATCATCTTCTAATCCTGAAGCCCAGTTCCAACTCGCTACATTATCTTCATCTATTTCTACCCATCCTGACTCACCATTATTCAGCGTTTCAGGGCACTCCAATCTTGCATGGGCAACTTTTACTTTACCCGATGCATCTTTGTTCTCATAAATATTTAACTGGCGGTTTTCTGGAGGACAATATTCCCAGTCATCATCGTCTTTTCTTAATTCTCGGGTAAAAATTTGAACATCAGGATAATCATCTAGCGTATCAGAATCACTAGTATCTAGACTCAGTTTGCTGGTGGTAGTGCCCATCATATACGCCCCTGCTTCTGCATATGCAGGTGCCATAGGGCTAAGGGTTGGCGTACTGCCCAATTGCTCAACAAACTGTATGATCTTATTACGATGCGCAGATCCTATAGGGCCGATACGACCTACAGGTACAAAGATACCTGCCGTAATACCATCTCCGCTTAGGCCTTTATTTTGAATAGACGAGCTTGGGTAGACGCCCAGACCGATTAAGGTATTTTCATCAATTCTATCTGCACTGGTATCCGTCATGAGATGCTTGATGGTTTCGATCATTTTTTCTTTACGTTTGTTAAACTCGCCAACCGTGACTTGACCATCGACCGAACTCATGTCTAACATTAATAATGCAGCATTCCCTGATGGTAAGCTTTGTTCACCTGAATTTGAGCCGATTTCACCTGTCGGCAGCCCGCCTTTATAAATTTCCAAATCACCTTGACTAGCAGCTTGCGACGTAACACTAGGTACAGCAGCTAGCGATGCAGCTACTGCAAGTGTTAAGGGCAGAACTTTAAAATTATTCATGTATCTTGGGCCTTTTGGTACCTAGTCTTTTTATTAACGCTGTCATTGTTTACGCCGAAGTCTATTATTCACGCCAAACTCTAATAGTTGAAATAATAATTGTATATTTTAATTAAATATTAATTTAACCTATTTTAATATTATTATTCGTAACCGTTTTGATAACTAAAATCTTGAATCTGTATATTTTTGGGTACATTTGTATCATTTAAGCATTTAATTTGATTATTCTCAGCACTGTCACCAGCCAGATTACCTACTGCAAGCTTAAGACAATCGTTAACATCTAGCTTACTATCGGCCATGGCAGGTAATACAGAAGTTACAGCAGCTCGAATTTGAATATTATTAGCTCCGTTATAGCTAGCAGGATCACCACCCTCTTTCACCCCGCTAAATGGAGGAATTTCAACACCATCTTCTAACTCTGATTCGGCTGACTTTCGATATAGCGACACTTGCGTTGCTACGGTTTCTCTTTGGCTAGTATAAGATTCAGAATTGTTTAAATTACAGTATTTATCGGTATTTATGGTTCTACCGTCTAACATAATACGGTGCTCACTGGTACCCGCGTATAATGCATTACGTTCTGTGGGTTCATAACACAAAACATACTCTGACAGCTTTTGTTCCCCTTCAAGCTGCATAAATCTTATCGGTGCTAGATCCTCAGCAGTAAGCTTCTCAAGCTCATCCTTATTCTCAGAGATTCTTTTTAATTTAACTAAAGGCACATCAGAGGATTGAAATAATAACTGATTGACTTGGGCAGTCGTGGTTAAGCCAAGCGACGTTCTAGAGCTGGTAATCATTATTGTTGCCGCTATCGCTAATAGCAGCACGATCATTAACACCACAACCAAAGCCACACCTTGTTGCTGGGTTTGATTCAAGTAATCATTAGAATGCGTTTTGGCTGAGCCGTCCAATGGCATTTTAGATGGCGCTTTATATAAAGCCCTTAATGATGACGTACGCCTCATAACTCACTCCTACTATTACGCAGACTAATCACGCTTTCGTATACTCGGCGAATATAGTTTTGTCCATTCTCAATAGTGAAACCTTTGCCATTAACAATAAATGTGTTTTTTGTATCACCACTCACTGTATTATTCCCGCGCGTTATAACCCCCATTTGAATAGCAACTATGGCAGCATCGACGTCGTAGTTGTTATTGGTTTTTTTCATGTAGTCTGACACAGGTATATACACAAGCCCCTCTGGGGACAATACGCCAAATCTGATACCAAAATAATCGACACGATTGACTAATATTGTGCCTGCATCACCAAAGCCGGTAATCGTTATAGAGTCTGTGGTTATATTCTCAGGATTAAAACCATCATTTATACTGTAACGACCTGCATCACACGCTAAGACGATAGCCAAATTGTTTGTGGAGGTTTCTCCTAGATTCAACTGATTGTCCAATCGCGTAAAGAACCGCTCAATCACCATTTCGTTTTGTTCATATGCGTTGCCTTCACAATCGACACCATCGTAAGGCGCCTGATATTGAATAGTCAGCTGATCACTATTTATCGCTGGGGATACATTGCTATATCCTGTATTAGCTTTGGTACTTGGACTTTGGGTCAATAAGCTGTCATCAATAGTTATGCCGCGCATATTACCAGTCAATAGTGCTTCATTATTTTTGTTTGTTACATTAGAGTTTATCGACCCTGTGAGTACCACGCCTGACCAAGGTGTTTCTTGCATCATCGGTGTCGGCGCGCCAAGGTTTGCCTTAGCGATCTCTTTTTTCATATAGTTTAAATTGAAAATAGCCGCTTCTTGAACATCAGAGGCCGACGATTGAATGCGCTGATTATTAATACTTCCTGTAAATAATTGGAAGGCGGCGGCAACGACAATAAGGCCGATTAACAAAGCAATAATAAGCTCAATAAGGGTAAACCCATGTTGCGACTTTATATTATATGCAGGTTGAGTTAAGCCATGGTGATTAGAAGTATGATGCGTACCCATCAATAAGCCTCCATGTATATACAATCGGCTTTAGGTAAATAAACTCCTTGCGCGTCCAAACAGGCTTGAGCACCTTCGTCTGTTGCGGTGTCGCTATCCTCGTTTGAGATAGCTAATATAGGGCTTGTGCCATTCCATGCTGCAATAAAACACTTGGTGCTACCTTTAGATGCGGTGCCTGGACAAGTAATCATTCCAAGCCTAATGCCATTTGCATCTGCTTGCTCTTGCAATACGGCAACATCGTTTTTAGCCGTTTGCAGCGCATCACAAGGGCTTGATGCCGTACATTCGACAGCTGATATTGATCCCACATTGTTAATGAGCTTTTGATATTCTTCTAGTACGGTGCTATTCGTACTATTTACTCTAATACGCTCTGTAAGATTACCCAGGATCAATTGTGCCTCTGTACGCGTAAGAGATTCATCTGTAGATTCGACCGAGCGTGCTTGAAGGGCAGTATACCCTAACGCTGCAACTGCTAATAACAATAAGGCGACCAGTACTTCAACAAGACCAACGCCTTGTTGACTGATGTGAGCATTGCCCTGTACAGCTGACATCATGTGAGACTTCCTTATCTTTAACAATAAAACCACTTTAACCGGTTTATTATTTTCAGTTTCTTATTTATATTCATAAAGCTTATAGCCACCCTATGCTCAATACTCATAGCTTATTGTAAATATTAAATCTAGAACGTGTCTTCAATTGGATTATGTGGCTAAAAATGAGATAAATTTCTTGTCAAACAAGGATAATTTCGCAGATAATAAAGATATATTAGCTTGAAATTAGACTCAATTTGGCGAAAATATAGCCATTTTTAGTCCATAAATTTAAAAGCTCCAAATGAAGATACGCTTTAATAATGGATTGAATATCATAGCGGCTACTCGCATGATAGGTTTAATATATTATTAGTCGATGAAGACATCTTACCAGAACCATATTTAGCAACACCGCGAGCATTTATCCAAACACTATAACCGCCTACTTCACTACCTTGTGCATCACAGACTCTAAAGTAGTTATCGCCACCTTCAATCGACCCATTAGGATAAACCGTCAATTCACTATCAGCGCTGCTGGTAATCTTTACTCTGTCTTCAAGCTGTTGCTGCGCGGTAACTTTATTCCCTACAACTACCTCAAAACTTTGATTAGAACTATCTATCTTTAAGGTTATGGGACGGTTTGCTAATGCAGCGCTCGATCGAGCTTCATTAAATATCGAAACAATCTGCATACCCGCTTTTTGAGTTCTTTTTTGCGCTATTTGATTACTAAAACTTGGTATGGCTATTGAGGCGATGATGGCAAGTAAAGCAAGGGTAATCATCAGTTCAATGAGTGTAAACCCTATCTGAGTATTTAATACCATTTTGACTGGTTTAATTGACATCTTTACCTCTTAGAGTACGACGTTAAACCCTCACTGAGTACTTTTTATCGATGACTGAACAATAATGAGTGAGCCCTTATTACTTTTAAATTTTTACTTTTCAACTATTACTTTTAAATTATTGCTAAACACTTATTACAAATCACCGCTCACTTAGTACGTCTTACTTAAGTCTCGAAGTTTATAATACGCAAATGCATAAACTTAGCGCCATTCATCATTAAACCCACATGAATTTTTATGACATTTTTTGCCCGTATGATCGATGCTTAAAACGCCATCATTTGCCATTCTTGTTCCGGCTATGGGCTTAGCCGTTAATACCCATTCACCCGTTTCAAGATTATCAATGGACAAGTCATATTGAGCTTTGTCTGTATAAGGATAGGTAGTGCGATTGTTATTGACGGTAGTAAAGGTTAACTCTTGGTATCGACCTAATGCAATTTTTTTCGATTCAATAGTGGCTGCTATATTCTGTAGCTCACCCATCATATCGGTACGCTGAGTTTTAATGACATAATTCTGATAATTTGGATAGGCAATTAACGCCAATATACCTAATATGGCAACCACAATCATCATTTCGACAAGTGTAAATCCACGATGAGTATTCGGCTGCTGCATTGACCCTACGTTCCTATAAAAATAATGTCTAAACTCAAATAAATCAAAAAAACTAATAATAAAAATCTTACTTGCAATAAAAATTATCAATATAGACCTGTTGAATAAAAATCACTAACTAATTAACGATCAAGCTTTTAAAGTAGTCTTTAATCATGGTAGCAAGCTCAGATTAAGAATAATAAAAGCTAATTGATTAACTCTTATTTACCATTATAAAACATTAAGTTTAATTTAATAACTTAATAATAACTAATTTATACTATAAATACACTTTTATTTTAACAGGTCAAAGTATATGCCTGTAAATTTGAGCGATTATCATGTCTCATTAGGGTCGCCGCCAACTCGGACAATGTGGTGCCTGTCGTCGTGACATCGTCAAAAATTAATAGGTTTTTTACTGGAGGTTCTTCATTGAGTCTAAAGGCATGATGAATATTTTGCTTACGTTCCTGTCTTTCTAACCCTTGCTGACGCACTGTATCATCAACCCGGCTCATACCATCCCACAAAGGTATACCCCAATGTTTTGATAAATGATAGGCAAGGATTTGGGTAGGATCAAAGCCGCGATCACGCAATCGGCTAGGGGTTGTAGGTACCGAGATTATGAGGCTATTTTCGTTGTAACATCCTTTGGGACGTGGCAATTGTCTTAGCGCATGTACCAATACAGGTAACGCACTCAACTCTTCTTTATATTTAAACGCAATCATCGCAGCCCGCACAAAGCCACGGTGCAACGCAGCTGATTGTATACTTAATGTGGCTGGGTTAAAACTTTCAGAAGTAGACAAGTTTGAAAGATTGTCGCTGTGATCGTCTTTAAGATCGTCATTGAGATTGTCATTGGATTTGTCATTGCGCTCGGACTTGGGAATGCGATTGATCTCTTGTTTATGATTGAGATTCTCACGTGTAACCGATTGATGACTGTCTTGCAGGTCAATCGGTATCGTTGCTACATCTGGCAACCACGCTATGTCATCATGACAATTTTGACACAATAAAGTTGCAGGGCGCCTCCAGATTTTTGAAGTAGTGTCTTTGATGATAGTGTCGCTGAGGACAGTTTTATTAGAAAAATGGTTATTGAGGGGAATGTCTATCAGAGTATGGTTGTTAGAGGTGATATGAGTATCAGCAATGTCATTAGAAACGGCTTTATTTGTATTCAAAGCATTTGGGGTTAAGATATTTGATTTTGAAGCTAAAGTAATAGAGTTTAAAAAACGTGAGTTTATGCTATGTGGAGTGATGACATCCGCATCGTTAATTAAACAAACGCAGCATCTTTTTTGTATGAACTCTACCCGCCATAATCCTAGATGATAGTAGGCGGGTGTGAACATTTGGCGTAATGAAGTAAAAATTATAGACCTTTCCAGTCATTCAAAGAAATACCAATACCCACGGCGGTTGTCTCTTCATTGTAGTCAATGATGGACTCACCATACCCATGAAATATTTGTACAAATCCATGAATATCATTGGCAAGTGGACGAGAATAGCCGAGTTGAATGGCTCCATTCTCATCATCAAAGTTATAACGACCTGTTGCCGTTATCGTTTCACCATCCCCTATATTGTATAGTGCGCTAATTTCACCGTGTCCATAGTAATCAACAATATCTGGATTATCACTTGGATCTGAGTCTGAATCATTTTTTATATGCGCCCAGACTTTGGGTATCACACTGAGTTTTCCCCATTCAGCACCACTCATGAGATATACACGGTTCCATGAGCGTGACCATGGATCAGACTGACCATTAGAATGATGAATAACACCAGCACCTAACATACGCAAGCGGCCGTTGAAAGGTAAATTGGCTTTGACAGGCTGTGTTATAAATACTTCTGGCATATAGTCTGTCGCGCGAAACGGGCGAGAGTTGTCTTCATTGTAAACCTGCCAATACATTTGCTGAGTATACCCAAACCATACATCTGCACTGGTATCAAATATATCTTCTGCAATTTTAGTTTTTAGCGATATTTGTGCTTTTAACTCTAGTGAATCATCATATTGTTTGCCGTATTCTTCAAACTCTTCATCTGTTGGGCTTTGTGTTGGCGTCGTAGGCGTACGATTTGGATCATAATGCACAAAAGCAGGCAATAAATAATTAGGTCTATAAGGTCTAATCGTCCAATTGCCAAGCTCACTATTTTTGTCTAAATCATAGGCCAAACTCAGCGGCGTATACGGCTCCAAATCATCAATCGTTAAGCCCACAGCTGAAAGTGCTTCATTGCCTGAAGCCGTTGGTGCACCTGCATCTGTCGATGTTGCATCTTGCGTATATTGTGCACTATCAGCATACTGGGCATCGTCAGCATACACAGCCGTTGGTTTTAAATCACTGATACTGGCTTTCACAGATTCAGCCAAATCTAAAGCTTGCTTACCTCGCCCTCGTGTGGTCACATCTCCCATGATTGCTTTGTCATAACATGCCAGTCTAGCGGCTTCCAGCTTTAGGTTAGTACATTGATAAAACGCATCGGTGCTAAGTGGCGTCATCTTTGGAGTATCTTCGGTTTCAGCAGCTTGGATTGAAGACATAAAAATAACTGGTGACAAACACACCGCCGCAATCGGCCCAGTTATAGATCTAGTAATAAGCCTAGTAAGTGGCTTTAATTTTGAAGACTCAAAGCCTGAATTAGACGCCATGGGCTGTTTTAAAGACATGCCTATTCCTAATGAAATTTATAAAATTAAGGATATGTTAAATATCGTATTTGATAATAGACTCTATTATAGATTAATTAGTCTCATAAATAATCATTTTTTTAGAAGTCATGAAGTCATAGAGGATATTTTACTTAAATAACAACAAACATTTTAATAAACACTCTACCAAAGCGCTTAAACTATAAACGGCGTAGCGTTTGTTCAAACTCCTCACGCCCAACCTCAGCCACTTGTTGTTCTTTAAGCTCTCCATCAACGATATACATTAAAGCAGGGGGGCCAAACAAACGCAGCTCAGATAGCACGCGTGCAGACTCGTCATTGGTTTCAGTAATGTCTAATCTGACAAACTGCCACTCTTTCATCAATGCAGGTCTATTCGTAAACAATGTTTTGTCCATGATCCGGCATTCTATACACCAATCAGCAGTGACATCAACCAACACCTTGGGATATTGTTCGACAACTTTGATGAGTTCATCAATTGAAGTGATATGAATATCCGAATTATAGTTTAATTCTACACTTGGGACAGATCCTACTTCTGAACTCACTGAAGCTTGATTGATAGCGGTATTAATAGGAGCTCCTGTAGAACTTGAAGGGGTAGATGTATTTTGGTCAAACTCTGTTACTGGCTGGGCTGCTTCAATAAATACACCTGAAACAGTTGATGGCTTATAAGCTGTTTGTACATTAGTTGCAGTAAATACCCGCAAAGGTTGCCAGACATCACTACTGCCTGCAGCAGCACCGACCATCAATAACGTTGCCCATATACCCATCAATATTCCCAATGTTCTTGTAATAATAATACCGCGGCCAACCCAATACCAGGCCCATACGGCCACCACCACAAACCACACGGCCCATAGCATTAACATAACTGGTGACATTAATACTCGCTCGATAAGCAATAAGGCCACAGCGAACAGTAAAAGTGCAAACCCTTGTTTTACCCAGTTCATCCACGCGCCAGCTTTGGGCATTAACTTACTTTGACTAGCACCGAGCACCATGAGAGGCGCAGATAATCCAAATCCAAGCATAAATAACGCTGCAAAACCCAATAGCGGATTGCCGATGGTAGATACAGCCAACAAGGCGCCAAATAAAGGCGCAGACACACAAGGAGATACCACTAAAGCTGACAACAAACCTGCAACAAAGCTACCTGCGGTGCTTCCTAAATACTTGTCACCTGTCTGGCTGATGGCATGAGTCCGCTTACGAATGGCATTAGGAACGGGTACTTTAATGACATCAAGCATATATAAGGCGAGTAGAACAAATATGGCAGCAAAAGCTAATAGGATAGTCGGGTTTTGCAACCAGCCTATAATACCTAACTGCTCACCAAATACTGCGATAATCGCTCCCAAAATACCATAAGCAACTGAAACGCCTAACGCATAACTACCACTTAATATCAGGCCTCTTTTTGGAGTTGGGGTGTGCTGACGCGCCACAATATTGCTCACAATAGGCAGCATGGGTAACACACAGGGTGTGAATGCCAATCCTAAGCCTGCTAAGAACAAAAGGAGTAAAGCCAACCAAGGATGCTTAGCTAAACCAAAAGGATCTTGATTGACTACGTTTTCACCGCCAAATAATGATCCTTCATTTGTTGTTGAAAGCTTGGCACTTTGGTTGTTGCTTTGAGCGTCAACCGTTGAATTGGTCGTGATATTATTTGCAACGTTCGTATTATTCGTATCCCCTAAAATAGTGTCAGCTGTACTGTTATCAAAATTATAAGGACTATCAATATTTTCACCTTGCGCAGTATCAACAGATGACTCATTAACAGCAGAGTCATCTTCAATGCCAACGCTATTGTATGGTATAGATGACTTATTGATCGGGTCGCTAGCTACAATATCGGTATTTTGAGTTAAGTTTGCTTGGGCCTTATTATCTGCTGCAGTTTGGGCAGACGCCGCTGTGGCAGAAGATGACTTTGAAGACGCTGAACTTGGAGCAGTTGATTTTGAGTTACTAGTGGACTCAGAAGCAAGTGTTGTCGAGGAGGTTTGCGACGATGACGCTGAGGTCGATGCTGGAATTGACGCTGGAATTGATGATGAGTTTGATGCTGGAGTTGATGTCAGGTTCGAAGGTGCAGCAGCTTTTAAATTAATCTTTACTGATTGGTTTTGCGGTGGATAACACAGCCCAGCATCCGCACAGCCTTGCCACTTCAAGGTAATATTTTGTTTTATAGCTGAGGAAGTGTTGTTCGTTAATGAGGCCGTCGCAGTCACCAAAGGCTGTTTAAATACAGCAACTTTGCCAAACGTAGGGTCATCGACGGTCGTTGAAGGCTGTGAGAACTTAAATGCAGATGCGGTCACACCATCAGGTAGCTTTAATGCAAGCTTGTCTTTATATACGTAGTGTCCAGGTGTGATATTAAGATTAACTAAAACCTTATCACCTTGCTGCACTGCACTCACATCAAAGGCATCTTTTACATTCAAAAAATCACTTTGAGCAGATTGTGCTGAATCACTTCCAAAAAGATCGCCCAAGCTGGCAGCGTGAGCAGGCGATGAATCGATAATATGAGGCGCTGTAAATAAGGCAATAGCACAGGACGCTATAATACCGGTACGCTGTAAACGCGATACTGTACCTTGATTTTTTACAAGCTGGCGATTATCACTCACCGTGAATTTATCAGCATCTGTATTGTCTGATGCTCTATTAAAGTTATTATTATCAGATTTGCGATAAACCTTATTGAAATCTCTCATCACATCAACTTATCTTAAAATTTATACAAACGGATATTATTGTATTTAGGCAATTATTAAATTTGGATATCAATGACGTGAACCTTATTAAAAAGGTCCCGATTAGAAGTTATCGAATAGCAGGTATCGATTATATTGAATACACCTGCTATGTCATAAGCAATAGGGAATTATAGATAACTAATTAACAATAAATCATCAATAATGTACCAAAAACGCATAGCCACTACCATCGATATAAAGGGGCCTAAAACAGGGGTTAACAGTTATAGGATTAAAGGCAATAAACATTATGGCTTGGCATAAATGTCCGCGTTCACCCCTTCCCCTCCTTGCTTACCATCTGCCCCTAACGAGAATAAATCATAAACTCGTCCTTCTGAACCAGGTGAGACATATTGAAGATCATTGTCCCAAGCATCGGTTGGATAGTCACCTTTAATGTACCCACCTTCAGGATAATTCTTAGCATCCTCAGGCGGCGTGATGAGCGCCTCCAAACCTTGAGCAGTCGTCGGATATTTTGAGTTATCCACTCGATATGAATCCAAAGAGTTCGATACGGTAGCTAATATGGTTTTAGTAGTCCCTATACGTGCTTTATCACTTTGGCCCACGACTCTAGGGACAACAATGCCCGCGAGGATAACTAAGATAACAATGACGACCATAATTTCAATAAGGGTAAAGCCAGATTGAGACTTGGTGGGTAACATGTATTGATTGCTTCGCTTCATAATGTCTTCTTTAAAATATGTATTAGATTTAATATGTAGAATATATATAGTGTTAATAAAGTTAAATATAATAATTTATTGATTAAATAAAGTCATTTAAAGTCTTTTTTAAGCCAAACCAATTTAATCAAATCAATCAGGCTTAACCAATTGCTTAAACCAATCTATCCTAATCAATCAAGCTAAACCAATCCAGCTTAATACCTTAAGCTAAATCATTCATATTAACGATAGGCAACATAACTGCCATAACAATTATTAGGACGACTACCCCCATAAACACTAGCATTAATGGGGTAATCAGAGCCAGCAAAGTGCTAATATAATTAGTAGCCTCCGCTTCTTGCATATCCGCAGCCCGACCTAACATGTTTTCAAGCTCTCCCGAATTTTCTCCACTTTTAATCATTTGAATCATCATGGGAGGGAAATAAGGCGACTTCTCTAATTGACTCGAAAGACTTGCGCCTTCTGTCACTTTTATAGCTGCCAGATTTATCGTATCTGTAATATAAGTATTAGTGGTGACAGCCGCGCTGATTTGCAAGGCTTCAATCAAAGGCACACCCGATCGCACAAGGATGGATAAGGTGCTGCCAAATCGAGCCGCATTAAGACTTTTTGTCAACCGTGCTAATACTGGTAGCTTTAGTACAAGCCTGTCAATACCCCGCTGCCCTGTCTCAGTTCTAGCAAAACGAAGTATCAATAACGCTACTACGGCACCGACGATGGCGATAAGCCACCACCACTGTGTAATCGTATTTGATAACCCCATCACCACTTGCGTAATCAAAGGCAGTGCTTGTTCAGATTGTTCAAATACTTTAACAATCTTTGGTACCACGAAGCTCATCAGCCCAATAACCACAACAAGTGAAATGACCATTAATATTAAAGGATAAATCATAGCTACTTTAATCTTATTTTGCAGGGCAAAACGATTTTCGGTGTATTCGGCCAATTGCTTTAATATCAAATCCAAATGACCTGAGCGCTCGCCAGCTGCTACTGTCGCGACATATAGCGTTGGAAAATTAGACACACGTTCCAATGCTTCAGCCAACCCATACCCTTCTAACACAAAAGAACGAACAGACAAGATGACAGACTTCACATGAGGCTTTTCTGATTGCTTCGCCACTGATCCTAACGCTTCTTCAAGGGGAATAGCAGCTGCTAAAAGAACCGATAACTGCCGAGTTACTAATGCAAGCTCATACGCTGAAAGCTTTTTTTGATGACGCACTTTATCATTAGTAACTGTCTGCACCGCATCCACTTCTATCGGCAATAGTGACTGCGTTCTAAGCTCTTGGCGAACTTGACGTGAGGAGTCTCCTTGCATTACCCCTTTCTTAATTTTTCCAGCAGTGTCTAGGGCTTTGTAGTGATATGCTGGCATAATGCGCTCTTTATGGATCTAACTGAATCTTATGCAGTTATAAGATAAATGTATTAATATGAAAATAGCGGTTATAAAATAGCCGATATACAATGGTAGTCATAAAACATGTATTATAAAACAGGTGTTATAAAATAGAGGTTGTAAAATGCCTTATAGAACGCCCATCATAATCTGTTCATCCTACAAAATGATTAATTTTTAGAAGCTTTTGGCGGTTTATTTATCACCAGTAGTACCCGGGAAGATTTTGTCTTCGATCATATCTGGCATATCAGGCATGAGTCCATTATTTAATAGCATGTCTAAATGTGTTATTTGCTGCTTTTTATCAAACTCATTCACTTCTGCAATTAATAGCTTTTCAGCATATTTATCAATCTTGTAACTGCTTAACCGCGCGCATAGTACGGCCAACTGATATATACGTCGCTTACAGTGCACGTCTACACCTTGTAATAATCGAACCATTTTTGGGGTTTCTAAAGAGACGTAATCATAATCTGCTACTGTCTTCTCAGGCAATGGCGTCACGCCGTATGCAATAGATAAATGGGCTAAATAATAACAGCAAAATAAATACCCCATAACGTGACCAATATAATAAGCTCGATCATACGTATAGCTCATTACCCCAAAATGTCCCATTACATAACTGGTCAAACTGCCCTGATCAGCTATGGTAAGAGTATCTCGCAAACGGCCAACAGTAGGCAGCTTTAAATGATTCTTACTGGCGGATGTAAGTTGCCATCCGACTGGTTTTTGCGCGGGCATATGTCGAACGATATCTACAATAAAATCATCCACAACATGGATTTGCTGCCAAGTCAGCTCAAGCTTATCTAAGTCTAAGATACCGCGCTGGTCTAGAACACGTACCATCTGATACTGCTCATATTCATCAAATTGCGGTTTTAAAATTTGAACCATGTACGTGGGTCTAATCGACGTATGCGCGGTGTAAAAAAACTCATTGCGCTGCTGTTGTCGTCGATATAATGCTGCTCGCTCCTCAGCAATAACCAAAAGATCTTTACTATTCGCTGTCGTATATAGTTTTAAAGGCTCCGTACGATACAAATCTATCAACTGCTCTTTGGTGTTAGGCTTTCTAGGCGTTTGTTTGGTCGCAGAGTCTGTTTCATGCTCGGTTTCACCTTGAGATTTAGCATCCATAGAATTTTCACCAGCAGAATCATTTGACTGTTTGTTCGCTAATTTTGTATTGGTAGCAGTTACGGTAACGGAAGGTCGTGCCATAATATTAGCTCTTACATATCGTCTTTAAATTTAATAAATTGCGTCATAAAATCTATTTCATAATACCATTAATGATAACAGGTACACAGAGGTTTAAAAGAGGTGATTCTAAGTTGAAAGCTTTATGGCTCTTTTTATGGCAATTCATCATATTTTTGTTGTGTATAAAAAATTGAACCAGTGGGGAAGCTCAGATATCTATTATCCAATAGCAGAGATTAATATAGGGGCTGTATAAATGAATTTAATATGAGCGTTTGAGGTTTAACAATATTATAGAGGTTATAGGGATTGTCAGCAGTATTTTAATAGCTATATCGTTACTATCTATACATTAATATAGACTTATATTGAGAAACAATAGACCAAAAAAAAACCAATCGTAGCATAGGCTAGATTAGTATAAAAAAGTCAATAAATATAGGATAAATACTATTTAAAATATGGGGCGAATGACGGGACTTGAACCCGCGACAACCGAGATCACAACCCGGGGCTCTACCAACTGAGCTACATCCGCCATAATAGATGTATTGCTGTTATAAAGAAGTTAAGCGCGATACATAGTCTATTTAGTACTTATGCAATAGCTACTTGCTTTATAAGGTTATCAGGCAAAAATGGTGCGCCTGGCAGGATTCGAACCTGCGACCACCTGCTTAGAAGGCAGATGCTCTATCCAACTGAGCTACAGGCGCTCATAGTACTGACCATATTCATTATAACTATAAAATAGGCTATAAACGAATAGTGTCTTATTTAAAGCATAAAAAAAAGCCTGTAAGGCTCTAGTAAAAAGTGGTCGGAGTGATAGGATTCGAACCTACGACCCTCTGGTCCCAAACCAGATGCGCTACCAAACTGCGCCACACTCCGATGCTTTACTTTTTATTCGAATACAAGACGTTAAATGTTTAAATCATCAGCGTCATCGCTATCGAGGTGCATATAATAGGATTAATAGAACATTCTGTCAACACCTTTTTTAAATAAATATATAGATCGTTATAAAATTTTGCAAAATCTTATTATCAAGGTTATCGTCCTAATGGTTGAATATTCACAGAACCTTATATAAGTTGTACGTAGTCCATATACGTGAGGATTCAACTAGCCCAACCTCCCCTCTTTAACTTTGAACGGTATAACATGCATTTCGCATCTATTATTCTGTTTTGAACAGTTACCTTTATATGAGTTATCTTTATATGAGTTATCTTCGTATGAGTTATCTTCGTTTAATTTATCTTGATATAAGTTTGCAGTGACCTTTATATTATTTTTTAATCCGCCCGTAGTAGGATAAATTAGCCATGCATTTTGACATCTTAAATATTGCTGATAGGTCCATAATTGCTGCCAATCACTGCCGCTTATCTCATTCACACGCGTAAGCTTTTTATATTTTATGTCAATTACGTGAGTTATACTCCCCGTGGCGTCAATAATACAAGCATCTGGTATTAATTTTTGAATAACAGCACTGTGTTGACACTCAATGTCTTTATTGGGAGGAGTATTTGTATGCAGATGCTGAGTTGGTTTTAAACTCAAACGTTGATTAGATTCTGCAAGCGCATTGTCGGTCAGCCAATTGAAGCTTGGCTGAATAATTAATTCTGACGTTGGCATATTATTCTTAACGTCATTAGCAACTTTACCTAATACCCACCGTTCAAAAGCGTGATTCATATTTATCATTAACGTGGGCTGCGGCATATACGCGGTGTCACTTACCCCATGACCACTCCTAGACTTAGCGGTATTATTTAGAATCCACCAGCACCAATCAATGGCATCTAGTAGTACGTGATATTGTTTTGATGAAAATTGACTACGCCATTGCGTCGCTTGTTTAAGCAGCTTATTGTAAGTAGGCTGCCATTGTTTTGGTGGCAATACATTGTGACGTTTTAGAGCCTGATGTTTTAAAGCGCTATGTTTTAAAGAGCCGTGTTTTAAATTGCGATGTTTTACAACCTTAGACGTCGCTGATTGTATCGAAAGCCGTTTGGCGAGTTTAGGTTCGCTTTGTAATTGATGAGTAGACTGGTTTAATTGTTTACTTTGTAGTGAGATTTTATCTATTAAGGGATTAGCGCCTTGCAATCTTTGCAATTGCTGCCAGCCCGTCGCCAGAAATTGAAGCAGTAACGCGTCTGTTTCAAATATAGAATGTTCACTATATAAATAATGCGGGCGGTGCCAATTTAATCTTAGTTGAGATTTTAGGTTGATTCGGCCTTGCGCTTTCGGATTATTTTGTACTTGAGTTTGATACTGATTGGGTAGAAAGTTTGCCGCTTTTTCTATATACAACTCCGCCGTTTTTAATAAGCCGATATGCCATGGCTGCTTATCGCCATGTGTAGTATTACTATTAGCCACTTTGTGATTAGCATTTGATCTTTTATTTTTAGCATTGAAGCTTTTATTAAAAGTAGCGGGTATAGATAGGCTATCTAGGATCGTCTTCGGATAGCGGTTAGAACTAACCGAAGTTTGGGCAAGCGATGCCGAGGATATCGACTTTGAGTTTAGCGAAGCGTCAAGATCGTCGGATGCGATATCTTTTAGCATCTGCGCTACCCAAGCTCTGGATTCTCGAACTGCTGCTAGGTTCTCAGTGCTTACATTTGATTGAGTCCCTGTATTCGTTTTTATATCACTGATTTTAGGTAGGATTTCTAAAACAGTACCGCTAGGTAGTACAATTGAAGCCAAATAATGACTAACCCTTAAAACTATCTGGCCGCGCTTAACCTGAATATTAAAGCATGGCAAATCTTCTTCGATAAGATAATTAAAATCTTCAGGTAATAGAAAATCATGAATACTTAAGTGTTGATGCTCTAAACAGCTCATTACATTCGCCGTCGCTGGATCAGACCATTGATTTGTTTGATGCTGGGACACTACTTTTGTATTCCTTTGACAGAGCTTGGTTTCGCGTCAAATAGCGCTAAATAACGTGCAATACCATTGAATATTATCTATATACCTTTATAAATAAAGTGGAAATATAGAAGTGTATTTACAATAGCGGTTTAGCTAGGTTCATAAGCTTGATTTATAAACTTAAATCATAAGCTAAGTTCAAGTTACTAAAACTAACTAGACTCGTAAAACCGTGTATATGTATTCGCCATCAAGTAGGGTGAAGCCTTTTTTGTGCGCACCTCACTATCATTGTTGTTAACGTCTTCTTGGGTTCTAGATACCTCTTTATTTGCTATATCTACAAATTCTACAGCTAACTGTATTCTAGAGGTTGCCAACTCATCATTTGACTCAAATAAGCTTGGTGGTTTATTTTGCTCAACAGGAGTGTACTCGTAACCGTATAATATCTGCCCGAGAACCTCGTGAATTTGATGCGCAGCGACAGACTGGTTCAGATGCTGCATAATTTGTGGAATGATTTGGCGATATAGCCGCGTAGCTAAGCCCTGTACATCATTAATATTCATAAAATAAGACTGACCTAATTGTGCCTCTACACCAATCAAAGAGGCTAATCGCTGATTGATAGCCTGCATCATTTTAGCTAAATCAACTTCCTGTCCCCACTGATCTGCTACCTCGCCAACAACGCTATTATCTGGCGGACATTCTATAAAATCAAAACGACGACGAAACGCCATATCTAAGGTTGCTAAAGACATATCTTGGGTATTCATTGTTGCATATATATCCACGTTACTAGGTACCGTGAATTGACGCCCCGAATACGCTAGACGCACACTCATTGGCGTATCGCTGCCGGCACGTTTGCTAGGTTCAATAACGCTCATGAGTTCACCGAACACTTGTGCCGTATTCGCACGATTAATCTCATCAATCAGCATCGCATAGCGATTTTGTGGATCGGCTTGAGCTTTGGCACATAATGCTAAAAAAGCACCGTCTTGTACGGTGTACTGCATTTGACCTGTTTGAGGATTAATTCTAGGTCGTATCCCTTCTACAAACTCATCGTATCCATAAGATTGATGAAAGCTCACCAAACAACTGCGACTAACAACATGATCTTGAATATGGTGCTTGATCGCATCAGAGTTATAAAGAGAGATGAGTTCTTCTAAGCGACTTTGAAGAATAGGTGTCATCTCATCTAGTAGATACCATTGACTTGATTCGGTTTTATCAAAGTAGTAATTAGCAGAGCGTTTGCTTGAGTTAACCGTCGTGGACTCTGGATGCGCATGCTGATTCAACTGAACCCATAACGTTTGATTAATATTATCATGTCGCTCATTGGCTTGGGCTTTGTCTCTAATCAATGCATGACGCATCATTTCAGGGACGGTCATCATACGATTTTCTAATAATAGTACCGCACACACCACATCACACCAGCTATAAGACTTCACGAGCTGCAACCGCCAGTCGTCCCATGAATGGTCTATAACTTGGTCATAGCGTTGCTGAATTTGTAACAAACGATGCGTTTTACCTGTACCAGCTACGCCAGTAAAAATTGTATTAGTCGGTTGGTTTGGCTGTGTCATAAAGGTCTTATTCTAATAATATATAACAACTATTGTGGATCTAACATCACATTTTTATCTGTCTATAAGTATCGCTTAAGCTACTTTATACTAGGGGTTGTATAGAATTGATTAATTAGGACTGCTGATAGCTAAAATTGTTCCAAACTAGGCGTAAACCGCTGATAATGTCTAGACCTTAGCTAGGTTTACAACAACGTTTGGGGCAATTTTAGCATCAGCCTTACAGGTCAGGGCTATTTTTTGCCAATATATTGTGAAATTATCTAACTTAGAACAACTAAGCTGCGAAAATTTCCCTGCATATTGACTAAAAAATAGCCACTGCCAGTTCCATGAATCAAAACTATACAGCCCCTAGTGTTCACAAGAGTTTTTAAATCAAACTATGTATAAGATAATCAATCTGTGCGTACGCGCGTCACTCACTTATTCTACTGACGGTGATATAATGTCTCATTATTTACTAAATCTATGATTTTACACATTTAAGGATATATATGAGCCAGTTAGGACAGATAATTAATCAGGTTACCAAAGTTGCTCAAAATGCTCTTTCTACCGTCTCCCAGATCAGTCCCATCGATTTATCAAAGTTATCTAACCATAATAATGATGCTGAATCTTCCGTTCCCAACGTTCACAATCCATTTACCACCATATTAAAAGCGGTGCACGTATTGCCTAAATCTGCGCAATCGTTCGTATTAACTCAGGCATTTAGTCGCATTGTACCGTATGTCGGTACAACTGGCATTGTTTATGAAAGTGTGACGCCTAATAAACTTGTGGTGAGCCTAGATAATGATAAACACGTGCAAAATCACATCGGCTCTGTGCATGCAGTGGCAGTGACGCTCTTAGCAGAAACCGCCACAGGCTTTATCTTAGGTATCAATCTACCTTCTGATCGCATATTATTGGTCAAGTCTTATGAAGTCAACTTCTATCGCCCCTTACAAAAAGGACAAATTGCTGCCATTTCGACGTTAACCGATGAGCAACGTCAGTATATTTTAGACAACCATAAAGGAGAGATGGTCATTCCCTGTGTTATTGATGATCGCGAGTCAAGCAGTGAACGCGATCCAATCACGGTAGAAATGACTTGGGCTTGGATACCAAAATCAGAGCTCAAACAGCGCCGTGAAGGTGAAGCGAAGTCTTAAACTTTGACTAAAAAATGTTATCACTTCTATTATTTTCACTCTAATATCATAACTCCAATATAACAACTCTAATGTCTAAACTTTAAAGTCTCTTTAAGCCTATAATCTTAATCTCACGTCATTAAGATTATAGGCGTGATACTGAGTTCATAATTAAAAGGTCTGTAATTCAATTCATGTATATGACAGACTTAATAACGTTGATAGTTGTTAGAAAAGTCTTATTAATACTCTATCATTCCTCCGCGCATCTCATCAACGAGTGTCATAAATTGACCACGCCATTCTCGGATCGTTTGTTCATCTGGTAGCCATTGATTAGATAACGTGACAACATTAACAATAAGATCACGGTTGGTGGTCTCCATACTTTTACTATCTGGCTCTGGTGCGTACTGACATCGTTCAAACGCTTTATTTATATTTGCAAGTACGCCCGTCTCTAAAGATATCTTTATACGTTTTAATTCTGGTGAAACAAGCGTTTTATTCGCAAGTTCATTCTCTATATACTCAACCGTAGGATGGCTGGTATCTAGATTATAAAAATGAGCCAACTCTTGTAATAAAGCCAATAATGCGCCTTGTAAATGAAAAATAGCCGTTTCGCAATGCGCTTGATAATGCTGTTTGTCCGTTGTTTCTCCAGCTTGTTTGCATGCAATTCGGCAAAAATAAAATTTCTGATTGGTTCGATCTGCTTGATAACGAGCGACTCTACCCTTATCTGCCATACCATGTCCTCATTTTTTCGTTTTATAATTCTAGCCATTTAATAATTCGCAGAGTATAGTTTTAATATATAGTCGGCGAACTTATAAAGAGTCACGGTGTTAACCTCGTTAAGTCAACCCTAGTAGTACTTGCACTCAGTTGCCTTGTGACTACTTAAAAGTTCTTTGACTATAGAACTCACCTTATGCCATTAATGTACCATAAAAAAAGCCAGCATTACGCTGGCTTTTCTATTACAAAATAATTTTATAAGCTGAACCGATATAATTATTTATCTTGACTTAACTCTTGAGCGAAGGCTTCATCAAAGCTCTTGAAGTCTTGAGAAGGATTGGTCGCTTCTATATCGAATGCAGCATCTAATGCACTTTCAACATCATAAGCAGGCTGGCCTTCTTTGGCTTTTTTGCGTGCTGCATGATAAGCAAGACCAGTACCCGCTGGAATCAGGCGTCCAACAACGACGTTTTCTTTCAAGCCGCGTAACTCATCAACCTTACCTTCAACCGCAGCAGCAGTTAAGACACGGGTTGTTTCTTGGAACGATGCCGCTGAGATAAAGCTTTCAGTCGCTAAGCTTGCTTTAGTAATACCCAATAGTTGACGCTGGAATTTAACTGGGAACTTATCTTCAGCAAGTAGCTTCTCATTTGTGGCTTTCACATCAGCATATTCGACCTGATCACCTTTGAAGTAGCTAGAATCACCTGCATCGGTAATCTCAACTTTACGCAACATCTGACGGATAATAACTTCGATGTGCTTATCGTTGATCTTAACCCCTTGCAGACGATATACATCTTGTACTTCATCAACAATATAGTTAGCCAATGCCGTTTCACCTTGCAGACGTAAGATGTCATGCGGATTTAATGGACCATCTGCAATGACTTCACCACGCTCAACCGTCTCATTTTCAAAGACGTTAATCTGACGCCATTTAGGAATCAACTCTTCATGAGCCTCACCATCTTCATTGGTGATAATAAAGCGGTTCTTACCTTTAGTCGCCGTACCGAAGCTCACTACACCTGACATCTCTGCCATGATGGCATGATCTTTAGGACGACGTGCTTCAAACAAGTCAGCAACACGTGGCAGACCACCTGTAATATCTTTAGTACCAGACGTCGCTTGAGGTACACGGCCTAGTACAGAACCGGCAGTCACATCTTCGCCATCAGACACACGAATAATCGTTTCAGAAGGTAAGAAGTAAACCACCTCTTTTCCTTCGGTGGTGTCTAGAATAATTGCTGGACGTAAATCTTTAGCATTAGACGGACGATCTTTAGCACCAAGAATTTCAAACGAGCTCATACCAGTAGCATCATCGATTTTGACGGTAGCCGTTGACCCATCAATGATGTCACTAAAGCGTGCTTTACCAGCGAATTCAGTGATAATCGGATGCGTATGTGGATCCCATTTAGCGATTGACTGCCCACTTTCAACATCGTCACCATCTTTAACTAATACGCTTGAACCGTACGGGACTTTATAACGCTCGCGTTCACGACCTACGTCATCAGCAACACCAATTTCAGCTGAACGAGAAACAATAACGAGGTGACCATCAGCATGTTCAACTGTTTTCATGTTATGGAAACGAACAGAACCTGAGTTTCTTACAGAAACACTATTATCAACAGATGTCGAGCTTGCTGCTCCACCAACGTGGAACGTACGCATGGTTAACTGAGTACCTGGCTCACCAATTGATTGCGCTGCCATAACACCCACAGACTCACCAATATTCACTTTGTGACCACGTGCAAGGTCACGGCCATAACACTGAGCACAAACGCCATGGGGTACATCACAAGTAATAACAGAGCGTACCCATACCACATCGATACCATTACCATCAATAACTTGAACGCCATGCTCATCGATAAGCGTACCTGCTGCTAATAGTACTTCATCATCACGGCTAACCACATCCTGAGCCACGACGCGACCTAATACACGATCGCCTAGTTTCTCAATGATTTCGCCGCCTTGGATATGTGGCGTCATACGTACGCCTTTATCTGTACCACAGTCATCACCAGTAATTACTAAATCTTGCGCAACGTCAACCAGACGACGCGTTAAGTAACCTGAGTTTGCTGTCTTAAGCGCGGTATCGGCCAAACCTTTACGAGCACCGTGAGTCGAAATAAAGTACTGTAGTACTGACAGACCTTCACGGAAGTTGGCTTTAATAGGTGTCTCAATGATTGATCCATCTGGCTTAGCCATCAAACCACGCATACCGGCTAACTGACGAATCTGTGCCGCACTACCACGAGCACCAGAGTCTGACATGATAAAGATGGAGTTGAAAGATTTTTGCTCTTCCTCATCACCTTCGGCATTGATAACTTTGTCAGTAGCTAGGTTGTCCATCATCGCTTTAGCGACTTTATCATTGGTACGCGACCAGATATCGACGACTTTGTTATAACGCTCACCTGCGGTAACAAAACCTTGCTCGAACTGTTGTTCAATTTCACGAACTTCAGCATCTGCTGCGTCGATTAATTCCTTCTTCTTAGGCGGAATAACCATATCTTCGATACCGATTGATACACCTGATAGTGTTGCTTGTGCAAAACCTAAGTACATCAATTGGTCAGCGAAAATTACACTGTTTTTTACGCCGCGAGTACGATAGCAAGAGTTCATCAGTTTAGAGATGTTTTTCTTGGTCATCTCAACATTACATTCTTCAAACTTCATACCTTTAGGCATGATGTTCCAAATTAAAAGACGACCTGCAACCGTGTCTTTAAGTGACGTGGTTTCAGTCTCGTTACCGTCATCATCAATTACCGTCTCAGTCACACGTACTTTAATTTTAGCATTAACGTGTAGATCATTTGAACCAATGGCACGCAATGCTTCGTTAACGGTGGCAAATATCATGCCCTCGCCTTTAGCATTAATAGACGAACGACTAATATAGTAAAGACCTAAGACCACGTCTTGTGACGGAACGATAATAGGATCACCGTTAGCAGGTGATAAAATGTTATTCGTCGACATCATCAGCGTACGACACTCAAGCTGGGCTTCAAGTGTTAATGGTACATGAACCGCCATTTGGTCACCATCAAAGTCGGCGTTAAATGCGGTACAAACTAGTGGGTGAAGCTGAATGGCCTTACCTTCAATCAATACCGGTTCAAACGCCTGAAGACCAAGTCTGTGCAGTGTTGGAGCACGGTTTAGCATAACTGGATGCTCACGAATAACCATGGCCAGCATATCCCAAACTTGCGGCTCTTCGCGCTCTACCATCTTCTTAGCTTGTTTGATGGTTGTCGCCATACCATGTGATAACAATTTTGAGTAAGTAAATGGCTTAAATAACTCAAGGGCCATTTTCTTAGGTAAACCACACTGATGTAAACGTAGCGTTGGACCAACAACAATCACCGAACGGCCAGAGTAGTCAACACGTTTACCCAATAAGTTTTGGCGGAAACGACCTTGCTTACCTTTTATCATATCGGCAAGTGACTTCAACGGACGCTTATTACTACCTGTGATAGCACGGCCACGACGACCGTTATCTAATAGCGCATCAACTGACTCTTGTAGCATACGTTTTTCATTACGTACGATAATGTCAGGCGCATTGAGCTCTAAGAGACGCTTTAAACGGTTGTTACGGTTAATAACGCGGCGATATAAATCATTTAGATCTGAGGTCGCAAAACGGCCACCTTCTAGGGGAACTAGAGGACGCAAATCTGGTGGAAGTACCGGTAAGATACTCATTACCATCCACTCAGGCTTATTATTAGAATCACGGAAAGCTTCTAATAATTTTAAGCGCTTAGACATCTTTTTAAGCTTCGTCTCAGAACCCGTATTTGGGATTTCTTCGCGTAGATCATCAATTTCTAAATCAATATCGATATCTTTTAATAAATCTTGAACCGCTTCTGCGCCCATTTTGGCGGTAAATTCATCACCAAATTCTTCTAGGGCTTTGTAATAGTCTTCATCATCTAGTAATTGGTACTTCTCTAGAGAAGTCATACCAGGTTCAGTCACGACATAGCTTTCAAAATACAATACACGCTCGATATCACGCAAGGTCATATCAAGTAACAAACCAATACGGCTTGGTAAAGATTTTAAGAACCAAATGTGCGCAACTGGGCTTGCTAAATCAATGTGACCCATACGATCTCGGCGTACTTTGGCAGTCGTTACTTCTACGCCACATTTTTCACAAATGACACCTTGGAATTTACGACGCTTATATTTACCACATAAACATTCGAAATCCTTTACAGGTCCAAAAATTTTAGCACAGAACAAACCGTCGCGCTCAGGTTTGAAGGTACGATAGTTGATGGTTTCAGGCTTTTTAACTTCACCATGTGACCATGATTTGACAGTCTCAGGAGCAGCCAATGATATTTGAATGCTATCAAATTCACGTTTGCCATTGTCGGCAGGGCTTTTCATAATATCGAGTAAATCTTTCAAGTTGCTTCTCCGTTATAAGTGTTCATGATAGTTGGGTCATATGTATTTGTATATTTACTGACACCAACTACCATTTGAAGGCAATGAATCTGATTGAGCTAAAGGTTTAAAGTAAGGTTTTAGTTACTTTCTTTTAACTCAATATTGATACCCAGTGACTTAATCTCTTTGGTCAGTACGTTGAACGATTCAGGCATACCTGGATCCATGTACTGCTCACCATCAACGATGTTCTTATACATACGTGTACGACCTTCAACATCATCCGATTTCACTGTTAGCATCTCTTGCAACGTATAGGTTGCGCCGTAAGCTTCTAGCGCCCACACTTCCATCTCTCCGAAGCGCTGACCACCAAATTGAGCTTTACCACCTAGGGGCTGCTGGGTTACTAAAGAATAAGAGCCGGTAGAACGGGCATGCATCTTATCGTCAACTAAGTGGTTCAGTTTCAACATATACATATAGCCAACGGTAACAGGGCGGTCAAACTTAACCCCTGTGCGACCATCATATAAAGTTTGCTGACCAGATTTTGAATAGCCTGCAAGCTCTAGCAGCTCATCAATTTGAACTTCACGAGCGCCATCAAATACAGCGGTACCCATAGGTACACCGCCGCGTAAGTTTTGTGCAAGCGCCATAACATCATCGTCAGTCAAGCTGTCAAGATCAACCTGCTCGCCGCCTACTTTATTATAAATCTTATCTAAGAAATCACGTAGTTCAGCAACCGCTGCTTGAGCCTTTACCATGCCATTTATCTTATCACCAAGACCTTTAGCCGCCATACCCAAGTGAGTCTCAAGTACCTGACCGATGTTCATACGCGATGGGACACCTAGCGGGTTCAATACGATATCAACTGGGTTACCATTCTCATCGTAAGGCATGTCTTCAACTGGCATAATACGAGACACAACACCCTTGTTACCATGACGACCAGCCATTTTATCACCAGGCTGGATACGGCGCTTAACTGCCAGATATACTTTAACGATTTTTTGAACACCATGCTGTAGATCATCACCTGCTGTTAGCTTACGCTTTTTCTCAGCAAACTTAGTATCGATGTCTTTTTGCTTATCAACCAAGAACTCTTGGATTTGAGTCATACGTTCAGCAATTTCTTCTTCTACTGGCTGTATATCAAGCAAAGTCTCAAGCGTCATGTCTGACAACTCTTTAGTAGACAAATTAGTACCAGATTTTAGACCAGCACCACCACTGATAGACTGATTATCTAACAAATTGACAATACGACTACGCGCAGCTTCTTCAAAAATACGTAATTCTTCTTTTAAATCCTTACGATAATTATCAAGTTGTGACTTCTCAATCGCTTTGGCACGCTCGTCTTTATCAACGCCATCGCGCGTAAAGACTTGCACGTCAATGACGGTACCTTTGGTGGACGTTGGCACACGTAAAGAGGTATCTTTCACATCTGCCGCTTTCTCACCAAAAATAGCTCTCAGTAGTTTCTCTTCTGGCGTAAGCTGGGTTTCACCTTTTGGGGTTACTTTACCCACTAGGATATCACCCGCATCAACTTCGGCACCGATATAGACGATACCAGACTCATCTAAACTAGATAAGGCAGCTTCGCCAACGTTTGGAATATCAGCAGTAATTTCTTCAGTACCAAGCTTAGTATCACGCGCCACACAGGTTAATTCTTGAATGTGAACAGTTGTGAAACGGTCTTCTTTGACCACACGTTCAGATAATAAAATCGAATCCTCGAAGTTATAACCATTCCATGGCATAAACGCCACACGCATGTTCTGACCTAATGCCAACTCGCCTAAATCCGTTGACGGACCATCGGCTAAAATATCACCACCTGCAATTTCATCACCTTGGTTTACAATGATACGCTGGTTAATACATGTATTCTGGTTAGAACGTGTGTATTTGATTAGGTTATAAATATCAATACCCGCTTCACCCGCTTGGATTTCGTCTTCATTCACACGCACAACGATACGTGATGCATCAACGTCTTCAATAACACCACCACGTTTGGCAATCACACATACACCCGAATCACGGGCAACATGACGCTCCATACCAGTACCGACTAATGGCTTATCAGCACTTAAAGTAGGTACCGCTTGGCGTTGCATGTTTGAACCCATCAATGCACGGTTAGCATCATCGTGCTCAAGAAATGGAATCAAACTTGCAGCAACTGACACTACTTGACTTGGTGATACGTCCATATGCGTCACTTTATCACTTGGCATACGAACTGATTCACCGCCACTACGTACCATGACCATATCTTCGGCAAGCTCACCATTGTCATCAAGCTCAGAGTCTGCCTGTGCAATAACCGTACCTGCTTCTTCAATTGCAGATAAATATTCGATGTCGTCGGTTACTTTACCATCTACAACCTTACGATAAGGCGTTTCTAAGAAACCAAACTCGTTGGTCTTAGCGAATGTCGCTAACGAGTTAATCAAACCAATATTTGGACCTTCTGGTGTTTCGATTGGGCACACACGACCGTAGTGAGTATTGTGAACATCTCGAACCTCAAAGCCTGCACGCTCACGGGTTAAACCGCCTGGGCCTAAAGCCGAAATACGGCGTTTGTGCGTCACTTCTGATAACGGGTTATTTTGATCCATAAACTGCGATAACTGACTCGAGCCAAAGAATTCTTTAACCGCAGCTGCTACAGGTTTGGAGTTAATTAAGTCTTGTGGTGACAAGTTGTCAGACTCAGCTGAGCTTAAACGCTCTTTGACGGCACGTTCAACACGTACTAAACCCACACGGAATTGGTTTTCAGCCATTTCGCCCACAGAACGAATGCGGCGGTTACCTAAATGGTCGATATCATCGACTTCACCAATACCGTTACGAATATTAATAAGCTCTTTCAAAACATCGATGATGTCTTCTTTAGTCAGAACGCTTTGCTCACGTTTAACATCTGAATCATCTGTGTTTTCAAAATCACGACCCAAACGGCGGTTAAACTTCATGCGGCCAACGTTAGATAAATCATAACGATCTGCATTAAAGAACATGCTTTCAAATAATTTTTCAGCAGTATCGATGGTTGGTGGCTCGCCTGGGCGCATCACTTTATAGATTTCGATAAGCGCTTCTTCACGACTTCCTGTCGTATCTGCACGAAGCGTATCAGCGATGTAGGTTCCATGATCGATATCATTAGTGAATAGAATCTTAAATTCTTTGATTGAATCACTGGCTTCAAAACCACTTAATTTGACCAATAATTCATGATCAATTAACGTATTGGCTTTAGCAATAACCTCGTCATTAACAACAATATCTTCAGCGAGTACGCGTTCGTACAGATACTCATCAGGTACCGCTAACTTTTCCATGCCTGATTTTTCAATTTGGCGAATGCGGCGCGCGTTGATGCGCTTACCTTGCTCAACCAATACCTCACCATCTGGCGACACAATATCAAATTGCGCCATTTCGCCACGCAGACGATCTGGCACTAAATCAATTTCGAACTGCTCCTCACCTTTATAAACAGAAACTTTATCAAAGAAAGTATCTAAGATCTCATTAGTTTCCATGCCAAGAGCACGAAGAATAATCGTACCCAACAACTTACGGCGACGGTCAATACGAGCGAATACTAAGTCTTTTGCGTCAAATTCAAAGTCTAACCAAGACCCACGATAAGGAATGATACGAGCGTTATATAACACCTTACCACTTGAATGTGATTTACCTTTATCATGATCGAAGAACACACCAGGTGAACGATGTAGCTGAGATACAATGACACGCTCAGTACCGTTAATGATAAAAGTACCGTTATTGGTCATTAATGGGATTTCACCCATGTATACATTTTGTTCGCGAATGTCTTTAATCGCCGCTTTACTGTTTTTGTCTTTGCTATCTTTATCTTTAATAACCAAACGGATTTTTACACGTAGAGGTGCTGCAAAAGTAGAGCCGCGAGAAATACACTCACGCTCATCAAACTCAGGGGCACCTAGATAGTATTCAACAAATTGTAGTTCTGCGTTGTTGGAATTACTTTCGATTGGGAAAATAGATGAAAATGCAGCTTGTAAACCTGTATTTTCGCGCACTTTTGGCTTTTTATTTTCCTGCAAAAATTGCTCATAGGAATCCACTTGAATTGCCAATAGATAGGGAATATCCATGACATGTGGCAACTCGGCAAAACTTTTGCGAATACGTTTTTTTTCAGTATAGGAATATGCCATCGAGAGTCCTTACAGTAGACAGTAGAATAAATACGATTGGGTTCAAGCTATTACTATGAAATGATTTATCAAATCAATAGTTTGGACCGCAATCATCAAATTGAAACAGTGGGATTGACCTGTGATAAATGTCTGTTGTACATTACTATCATAACGTTCATACTTGTTATATAAGTGTCAACGCTGCCAAACCCATTACAAAAAATTTATAGCTAAGAGTGATGTCTGATTTATAAGTAAAATCAGGGAGTTATATTCATAATTTAGGGTTTAAGATACATACAATAGATGCAAAAAAATCCCAAGTACAGACGTACCTAGGTTAAGTTAAAAGGATAGAAGCTAAAGATGTCATAAACATACAAATTGTCTGTCCCTTAGTATGTATTAATCGCTAAACGTTTGTTAAGCAGATATAGATATAAAAATTAGCGTGACGCTTGCCAACCATTTAGGCTAATACAAAAGGTCAAGTGCGGAATTATACATCATTTATAATTGCTTTGCAATATAATTCATTCCTTCTAAAAGTCATGCATAACTAAAAAGCCAACAATGCTTATCACATTGTTGGCTTTATGATTGACTAGACCATTAGCCTATTCAATCAAACTTTAATATAGATTAAAATCTATTATTTAAGTTCTACAGAAGCACCCGCTTCTTCAAGCTTTTTCTTAAGCTCTTCAGCTTCAACTTTGTTAGCGCCTTCTTTAATTGGAGCAGGAGCGCCTTCAACTAGTTCTTTAGCTTCTTTAAGACCAAGGCCAGTAGCTTCACGAACTGCTTTAATAACAGCAACTTTCTTCTCACCAAAGCTTGCTAATACTACATCGAACTCGTCTTTTTCAGCAGCAGCAGCGCCACCTTCAGCAGCAGCAGCTGGTGCAGCAGCAACAGCGGCAGCAGCAGTTACGCCAAATTTCTCTTCCATATCGTTAATTAGCTCAACGATATCCATTACTGACATTTCAGCGATTGCGTTTAACACGTCATCTTTAGATAGTGCCATGGGATTTCTCCAGTTTCTGATAAATTTTAAATTGATTAATTATGGTCGTAACAATATGTGTTACACATATAAGCGATAATCATCATATTGTGTAGACCGAAAACAGCTTATTAACTTACTAATATAAGCTAAGCGGCTTCTTTCGTGTCTTTTACTGCTGCAACAGTGCGTACAAATTTGCTTGGAACTTCGTTCAAAGTTTGAGCAAGTTTGGTTACTGGTGCTTTCATCGTTGCCATCAAAATAGATAGTGCTTCGTCACGTGTTGGAAGCTTAGCTACGCGCTCAAGCTCCTCAGGACCAAACAATTCGCCACCGACTGATACAAGCTTAGCTTCTAAAGCGTCATTTTCTTTTGCAAACTCGTTAATAACACGAGCAGCAGAACCTAAATCTTCAGTAGAAAAAGCCAGTAACAATGGGCCGACCATCTTATCTGACATGCACTCAAAATCTGTACCTTCAAAAGCACGCTTAGCAAGCGTATTTTTAACAACTTTAAGTACAACGCCTTTCTCACGAGCTTGGTTACGTAACTCAGTTAACTGAGATACTTCAAGTCCATGATAATCGGCAGCAACTGCTGAATAAGCATTTGCAGCAACTTCAGACACTTCAGCCACAACTTTTTGTTTCTGTTCTAGCGTTAATGCCATGAGTTGACTCCTTAATCTCATCAATATCGACAAGCGATACTGAATTGACGTTTCTGTTATTTAAGTAAGCTTAATTATACATAAGCGCTTAAATAACGCGAATACGGCACCTTTATCAGAATGAAGAGAAACTAGAGGTTAGTACCCTCTAAATTTCCATTTTCAATCAATATTGGTCACCGTCTGCGTAGGCCAATATCTAGCTGTACAATAAATACACAGCATAAATATCAATTAACAGCGTTCAATAATTATTAAGAATTCTATTGAACAACCTACCTACGGTCTTAGACAGCATAGCTTTGGCTAAGCTGACCTAATTTTAAAATTTTGTTAGTAATTTTTTGAACAATCTTTATAGAGTAAACCTATCAAGTAACCTTTATAAAGTAAATTGAATTAGTACTCTAAAAAACTTACTTAAATTAGTGACTATGAAGAATACTTATTTAATCAAACGGTATGGTACTGGATCTAAGGTGATACCAGGACCCATAGTGCTTGATAACGTAATCTTCTTAATAAATATACCTTTAGAGGTAGCTGGTTTAGCACGGCGAATATCAGACAACAACGCTTTAACGTTTTGTTCAATCTGATCAACAGTGAAACCAACCTGACCGATAGTGGTATGGATAATACCCGCTTTATCAACACGGTAAGTTGCCTGACCTGCTTTAGCATTGGTGACGGCTTCTGCAACATTAGGGGTTACAGTTCCAACTTTAGGGTTAGGCATTAAGCCACGTGGACCTAAAATTGTACCTAATTGACCAACCACACGCATTGCGTCAGGCGCAGCAATAACAACATCAAAGTCTAGATTGCCTGATTTAACTTGTTCTGCAAGATCTTCCATACCAACTACGTCCGCACCAGCTTCTTTTGCAGCTTCTGCAGCAGCACCCTGAGCAAACACAGCGACACGCTTAGTTTTACCAGTACCCGCAGGTAAGTTAGTAGCACCGCGTACAACTTGATCAGATTTACGTGGATCTACGCCTAAGTTGATAGCAATATCTACAGACTCTTTAAACTTCAAAGGTGGTAATTCATTTAAAATTGTCACCGCTTCTTCAAGTGTGTATAACTTTTCGTTTTCAACACGCTCAGCGATTTGTTTTTGACGTTTTGTAAGCTTACTCATTTACACACCCTCCACTTCGATACCCATTGAACGCGCAGTACCAGCAATAGTACGTACAGCAGCATCCATATCGGCGGCAGTTAAATCAGCATTCTTAGTTTGAACAATTTCTTCAAGCTGTGCGCGAGTTACTTTACCTACTTTGGTCATGTTTGGAACACCAGAACCTTTGGCAATACCAGCAGCTTTACGCAGCAAGAATGCAGCAGGTGGTGACTTCATGATAAAAGTGAAAGATTTATCGGCGTAAACTGTAATCTCTGTAGGAATCGGTAAACCTGGTTCCATGCTAGCTGTCGCTGCATTGAACTCTTTACAAAATGCCATGATGTTCACACCTTTTTGACCCAGTGCAGGACCAATCGGTGGTGAAGGATTTGCTTTACCAGCAGGCACTTGTAGTTTGATGTAACCATCAATCTTCTTAGCCATGAGTTTTCTCCTTTACGGGTGATAACGCTTATTACTTATCGAAGCTATTTTAAAGTTCTAAAGATTTACAGAATTAAAATATCAACGCTAAGCTTTCAGCTCCCCGGTGGGTATTATATTTAGTTTAGTTGAATGCTTTTAGCAAATTAGCTTATTTTTTCAACTTTACTAAACTCTAATTCGACCTGAGTTGGTCTGTTAAATACGTTTACTGTTAACTGTAATTTGGATTTTTCGTAATCTACTTTTTCTACCAAACCTTTGAAGTCTGTGAATGGACCATCAATGACCAGAACTTCTTCACCTGGCTCGAATAATGTTTTCGGACGCGGTGCTTCTTCAGTTTGCTTCAAGCGGTTTAATATACGATCCGCTTCAACCTTAGTGATTGGCGCTGGATTCTCAGGTGTACCCCCGATAAAACCAGTTATGCGAGGACAATCATTGACAATATGCCAAGTATCATCATTCATTTCCATTTCTACTAATACATAGCCTGGAAAGAACTTGCGCTCACTTTTACGCTTTTTGCCGTCTTTCATTTCAACGACTTCTTCGGTAGGCACTAATACCTCACCGAATTTATCAGCGAACTCACTACGATTAATACGATCCGTCAAATAGCGTTGGACTTGCTTTTCATATCCTGAAAATGCTTGGACGATATACCAGCGCATAAAGTTCTCCATTGACGTTAATCAGACGTTGCTGAATAAAAACAAGCCGAGTAACTTAAGTTTATTTATAAGCTCAGCCAAAAATGTGTGTTTATATTTGCTATTTAATGTTAGCTGTATACCTATTGACGATATAACTTGTAATACATCTGTCTAAATTAATTTAGCCAATAAAAATACCAACCAGCCAATTAAAGAAGTTATCTAATAACCAAACGATAACGGCAACTATGCCAATAACAAGTAAAGTCTGCCACGTATATTGGATAGTTTCACTTTTAGTTGGCCACGTAACACGGCGTAATTCTATACTTGCATCTTTTAATAAGACCTTAAAACTACGACCTTGGTTAGTCAAAGCTAGGCAGATAAACGCGAATACAATTAATGATGCCGTTATACCGACCCGCACCCAAATGTCATTAGCAGGCTGCCAAATACCAGGCAGTTTATAAATAACTAGAGTTGCGCTGATTAATGCTATAAATGCAAGCGTCCATAGTGCCATATCTTTCGGCGAACGGGTCTTTGCAACTTCCACTGCACTGGCTTTATTCACGGTGTTAGTTGGCAGTTTACCATCTAACGTTTTATGAGCGCCCCGCTTCGCGTCAGATAACTTGTCTTTTAAATTATCTCGTAGATTGCTCATAATTGACTTGCCTTACGACGCAGACGGATAATACTAGCCGTCTAATTGTATAGGTGAAAGAAAGGTGCTTTTTAAAGCTCAGACAGTATTTTAAGTGTGGCAGGCGATGAGGGACTCGAACCCCCAACCCTCGGTTTTGGAAACCGATGCTCTACCAATTGAGCCAATCGCCTTTAGTTAAGGTTGCCTATTATACAATCTTTTTTAGGGAATGCAAGCCTTGTAATTAAGTCAACTTTCAAAGCCTAACAAACTCATAATAGTTGTATTAGAATTTCACTTTTTAGCATTGTATATCAAAATTTATAGCGGTTTGGACTACTTGTGATTACTAATATACTAACTCATAAAAGGGAGCTCAACCTATTGAAAAATTTAGACAAAAAAAAGACCATCTCAAAGAGACAGTCTTTTTAGCTTAGTGCTTGGCTACTACTACTATTACTATTGCTACTAAATAACAGCAGCTGACCTAGCAACGTTCAACCAATATCATTAGTCCTTAACGTTAGCAACAACACCAGCACCTACAGTACGGCCACCTTCGCGAATTGCGAAACGTAAGCCTTTATCCATTGCGATTGGAAAGATTAGCTTCACGCTCATCTCAACGTTATCGCCAGGCATTACCATTTCAGTACCGTCTTGTAGAATGATTTCACCTGTTACGTCTGTAGTACGGAAGTAGAACTGTGGACGGTAACCATTTAGGAATGGTGTATGACGGCCACCTTCTTCTTTTGATAGTACATATACTTCGGCATCAAAGTCTGTATGCGGTGTGATAGATCCAGGCGCTGCTAGTACTTGGCCACGCTGTACGTCTTCACGCTTTGTACCACGTAGTAGTACACCACAGTTTTCACCAGCACGACCTTCGTCTAGTAGCTTACGGAACATCTCTACACCTGTACAGGTGGTTTTTTGAGTGTCTCTAATACCTACGATTTCGATTTCATCGCCTACTTTGATGATACCTGATTCTACACGGCCTGTTACTACGGTACCGCGTCCTGAGATTGAGAACACGTCTTCGATTGGCATTAGGAATGCTTTATCGATGTCACGCTCTGGCTCTGGGATATATGTATCTAGTACTTCTAGTAGTTCGATTACTGCAGGTTCGCCATATGGACCGTCATTGCCGTTTAGGGCTTCTAGCGCTGATCCTTTGATGATTGGGGTGTCATCACCTGGGAAGTCATAGTCTGATAGTAATTCACGTACTTCCATTTCTACGAGCTCTAGTAGTTCTTCGTCATCTACCATGTCACATTTGTTCATGAATACGATGATGTATGGTACGCCTACCTGACGTGATAGTAGGATGTGCTCACGTGTTTGTGGCATTGGGCCATCTGTCGCTGATACGACTAGAATTGCGCCATCCATCTGTGCGGCACCAGTAATCATGTTTTTCACATAGTCTGCGTGACCTGGGCAGTCTACGTGTGCGTAGTGACGTGCTTCGGTGTCGTATTCGATGTGTGAGGTGTTGATTGTGATACCACGTGCTTTTTCTTCTGGTGCTGAGTCAATCGCTGCGTAGTCTTTTGCGTCGCCGCCTGATGTTTTGGCTGCTACGGTTGCGATTGCTGCGGTTAGTGTGGTTTTACCGTGGTCAACGTGTCCAATGGTTCCTACGTTAACGTGCGGCTTATTTCTTTCAAACTTGGCCTTTGCCATGGGTGTGTCCTCTTTTTTT
>NZ_JBXYJG010000007.1:0-124713 GCF_057396255.1 Psychrobacter sp. CX21
CACCCTTGTATCTTGACTGACCCCTTAACGCAATCAACGAGAGTTGATAAACTAAAGCGGTTAATCACGAGCATTGAGAGCATGAGCGCACCCTTAGTGCCTAGACACTGTAGCGTAGATAATGCCCAATGCTCATTTTTATCATCTTAATACTCTGAATGGTATCCAAGTGCCTCAATACGAGTGACACTGCATGAACAAGGGAAGATGACAAGATGACTCATTATATTGGTATCGATGTTAGTAAAGCAAAGCTTGATGTTGCATGGCTTAAAGATGCAGACAAGCTAAAGGTTAAAACCAAAGTATTTAAAAACAACAAAGACGACTTTGATAATCTTATCAACTGGCTAAAAACAAACGTCAGCGATAATTTAAGTGATATACACGTAACCCTTGAAGCAACAGGTGTCTATCATGAGAATGTGGCTTATTTTCTACATGATAAAGGTATTGCTCTAAGTATCGTAAATCCAGCCTATGTCAGAAGCTATGCAAACTCTCTTGGTAGTCGCAATAAAACTGACAAAAAGGATAGCGTCTTACTGGCTCGTTATGCTAATAGTGCTAAGCCAGAACAGTGGACACCGCCACCAGTAGAAGCAAGACAATTAAAGTCATTATTGACTCGTTTAGATGCACTACAGCAAGACTTGCAACGTGAGCTTAACCGTCAAGAAAAAGCATATGCTACTGATACTGCGCCTATTGTGAAGCAATCCATTGGCACTATGATTGATGCTTTAGAAGTTGCTATTGCAAAGCTTAACGATGATATTGATGATCATATCGATAAACATCCTAAGTTAAAGCATGACCAAGAGCTACTACAAACTATCAAAGGTGTAGGCCCTGCCACATCAAGACAGATGCTATCGCTGATGCACAATAAGCAGTTTACTAAAGCGTCACAGGTTGCAGCCTTTATTGGTCTTGTTCCTAGACATATTGAGTCAGGACAGTTTAAAGGCAAATCACGTTTAGCTAAGAATGGTTCAAGTGCTATTAGAGCTAAACTGTATATGGCTGCAGTGGTATCCACTAAATGGAATCCTGATATTAAGGCACAGTACGAGAGGCTGTTAGCCAATGGTAAGTGCAAGATGCAGGCGATTTGCGCTGCTATGCGTAAGCTTGTGCATATCTGCTATGGTGTATTGAAACATCAATCTCCTTATCAGGCAAAAGTTGAATTTATTTCTGCTTGATATTTATTTTTTAAGATGGTATCTACACAATTTTTACGGATGATTAAGCAGCAAAAAGCTGTGAGCTACTGCTCTTCAACCTCATAATGCTTAAGCTCAACACTCCTAAGCCCACCACGCTCATCCACCTCATTCACAATAAACGACCACTCCTCATTAATCGCCACCTTATCCCCAGTCACGATAGGTGCTATTAACTTTGATTGAATAAACTCGGCTGCCGTTTGCTCCCACAACGCAATCTCGGTATTAACGAGTGCATCTTCATCCATCGCTTTGGGCTGGCGGCCTTTAAAGATGGGTAAATCGCCCAGCTTTACATGCGGCGACACGACCCAATCGCCGTAAAAGCTGTCTACCTCTCTGGTATCAATCTTAAAGTCATTAAATATACGCGCAATCGTACTGGCATGGTCGCCACGTAAACCGTACCAAACCCGATCGCCCATATTTAAGCGCGTGTCTTCATCGACACGTATAATTTTATTGTGTCGCACCAACGCAAATAGCTCAATTTCATCATTATTTACTCTTGAAGATAGATCCTTAGGATAACGACCGATAGCAAACGACCCGGGCTTCACCTCAAACTCGTATAAGGTAATGCTTGCATCGTCCGAGACCCATATTTCCATCTCTTCCTCAGGTTCAGGCGTACTAGGCACTCTGACTTTAAATAAATTTGCAATAATAGGTATGGTGCTGCCTTGCAAAACCAAGGATAAGATAACCACACCAAAGGCAATATCGAATAGCAAAAAGGCATCATCAACGCCCGCGATAATGGGAAGTATCGCTAAGGTGATAGGCACCGCACCGCGCAGACCGACCCAAGAGATAAAGCCTATCTCATTGAACTTAAAACCAAAAAAACGCGTGCTGGTAAATACCGCGATAGGGCGGGCAATAAATATCATAAATAGGGCAATCGCTACTGAGTGATACCACACGTTAATAACATTAGAGGGGGTCACGAGCAGACCCAGTACTAAGAATAATACCGCTTGCGACAACCACGCAAAGCTGTCCATCACCCTAAGGACATGCTCGGTGGCGCGTACTTTATGATTACCCACCACCACACCGGCCAAATATACCGCCAAAAATCCACTACCGCCAATGATGTTGGTGGCTGCGAACACCGCAAGTCCGGCCGATAAAATAAATATGGCATACATGCCCACAGGCAGATGCACCTTGGGCAATAGCTTTGCCAGTGCGTAACCAAATAGCACGCCCATCAGTAGACCAAAGCCCAATTGCTGTGCCAACAGCCCAATAAATCCTAAAAAGGTTTGGCCAGCAGGGTCGACATTAAGGGCGATAAGTCCCGTCACTAGTAAGATTGCGAATGGATCGTTAGCCCCTGATTCTAACTCTAACGTCGCCTGCACTTTGTCGTTGAGTTTAACGCCACCATGTCGCAATAAGGAGAATACAGCCGCCGCATCAGTAGAGCCAACAATGGCTGCCATCAGCAATCCAATACGCCAATCAACACCCAGCAGCCACGTCACAAACAGACCCAGAATAACCACCGTGGCGAACACACCCCATGTGGCAAGGGTCACTGCGGGCTTTAACCCGACCTTAAAGGACTGGAATGAAGTTCTAAGCCCACCATCTAACAAGATACACGCCAGTGCCGCTTGCCCCACTAGATTCGCCATTGTGTACTGCGAAAACTCAATGCCCAACAGCCCTTCTTCACCTGCCAGCATACCTATGACTAAAAATAGGAGTAACAGCGGCATGCCCAAACGTGCCGACAAGGTACTTGCCATCACGCTAGAGAATATCAGTAGCGATCCAACAAGGTAGACGATGTTTAAGGTTTCCATATTAGATAGACTCTATTCAAATAGAATGAAAGATTTGGGTTAAGACAGACACAATATCATCTTAATGCGCTTAGCCCTAAACATTGGTATATTTACTGGCCTCTGGCATCCAGCGGTGAATCAACTGAGTGACCTCAGCTTTACGTGCGTCGTCATCAATTAACCGTTTGGCAAGGTGACTGGCTATCATTAATAGGTTTTCATCGCGCATTAAGTCGGACACATAGTAGCCCACGTTACCGGTTTGGCGTTTGCCAAGCAGCTCGCCAGGACCGCGCAGTTGCAAGTCTTTTTGGGCAATTACAAAGCCGTCATTACTGTCACGCAGTACGTTTAGACGCTCGATGCCTGTCTCAGATAGCGGGGTTTGATACAGCAGTACGCAGTAGCTTTTGGTCGAGCCGCGCCCTACGCGCCCGCGTAGCTGATGCAATTGCGATAAGCCCAAACGTTCCGCATTTTCTATCACCATCAGCGAGGCGTTGGGTACATCCACACCCACTTCAATAACCGTTGTCGCAACCAATAAGTCAAGCTCCGCATTTTTGAACGCTGCCATGATCGCTTGCTTTTCTTTTGACTTCATTTTGCCATGCACCATGCCAATGCGGATATCAAGGCGGTCGTCGAGGTCGGCATAAGTCGCTTCGGCAGCTTGAGCGTTTAAGGTATTAGAATCTTCAACTAAGGGGCACACCCAGTATGCTTGTTTGCCCTCAGCGCAGTTAGCAGCAATACGGTCAATCACCTCATCACGGCGTGCACGGTCAATGGTAACCGTGGTAATCGGCGTACGACCTGGCGGCAGCTCATCTATGATTGAGGTGTCCATATCACCATAGGCACTCATCGCAAGCGTACGCGGAATCGGAGTGGCGGTCATGATAAGCTGATGCGGGGTGCTGTCTGCCACGCCTTTATTGGTCAAGGCCATTCGCTGCTCAACCCCAAAACGGTGCTGCTCATCTATAATGGCCATACCAAGCTTGGCAAAAACTACTTTGTCTTGAAACAAAGCGTGCGTACCGACCACCACTTGCACCTCATTTTCTGCCACGGCTTCTAAAGCGTCTCGGCGCTGCTTGGCGGTTTGTTTGCCCGCAAGCCATCCCACCCCGATACCCAAAGGCTCAAACCACGCCTTAAAGTTAATCAAATGCTGCTCGGCAAGGATTTCAGTCGGTGCCATCACTGCCACTTGCCACCCACTGTCTAACGCATAGCAAGCCGACAGTGCCGCTACTAGGGTTTTACCAGCACCCACATCGCCTTGTACTAAGCGGAGCATTGGAATTGAGGTGCTCATGTCATCGGTAATCTCTTTAATCACGCGGTTTTGAGCGTTAGTTAAGCTAAACGGCAGGCTAGCCAGTAGTTTGTCCGCTAATGGGCTGGTGTCATCACATTTAGGTGCTTTATGCTGATGCAGCTGCTTACGGCGGTATAACATACTTAACTGATGTGCGGTCAGCTCTTCAACAATCAGACGCTGGCACGCAGGATGAGTGCGTTCTTTTAATTGTTCTAATTGAGCCGCTTGCAATGCTATGTCTGTATGCATCGGCGGCGTATGTATTAAGGTCAGTGCTTCAAATAATGTTAGCGTCTGCCAACTTGGTGCATTGTGGGCTGTTGTAGTGGTCGTGTCAGGTGAGGATTTGGGGTATATGGGAGGGGTGGCAGATAAACCGGGTAGAGGTGCAGGCAACTGATTAACCGCCTCCCAATCAGTAGTTGTAAAGACACTAAGCGTTGTTCCTTGCTGATTAATAGTATGTAGTGCAAGCTTTGCGAGGGTACGCAGTTTGTTTTGATGTAGTCCTTTTACGGTGGGATAAATGGGCTGTAGACCGGTATTAACCACAGGGGTGCCTGCACTTACCATCGTATACTCAGGGTGTGCCATCTGCAAGCCGTAGCGGCTTATCTTAACCTCGCCAAACAGACGTAAGCGTGCACCAAGACGCATGGACTGTACTAATGAGGCATATACTTTAAAAAACCGTAGCTGAATGGCACCCGTAGCATCTTCTATGACCACGGTCATACCGCCGCGCTTATTATCTACATACGTTATTTCACCCTCTATGAGTGCAGATTGTCCATCTTGTAAGTCACTTATATATACCAATCGGCTACGATCTTCATAATCTCTTGGCAAATGAAGCAATAAATCAAACAAACGGGTCACACCCAATTGCTCAAGCTGACCTTCAATCTTTGACCCAACACCAGATAAGGCATTAACAGGCAAGTCGACCGCGCTGGGTGGCAGTTTGTCTTTTAAAGGATGCTGAGGAGCGTTTGACGATGTTGGCATTAGAAGCTCTTATTAAAATATAAAGATAACACGATGCGGTATGTGATTAGGATCAGTTCAACAGACCTTAATGCTATTGATTATAGAACATATTATAATATTTCCGCACTACCACTTGCAGATACTGTACACGGCTTAAGATTTTTTGGTTTAAGGCTGTTATGATACGCCTATAATAAATAGACCCCTACGAATTAAACTGTCAAATAATACTTTAAAAACCTATTGAATTATTGCTTGGAGCCTTCATGCGCGCCTCAACCCAACACGTTAGTAACCGCCTAACGCCTGTATCCAAGTTAAGTGCTACCTCAGACGCCCCCAAACTACCAATCGGTATTGCGCTGCTTGTCGCGTGGTTGGCAGGAGCGATGTTTATGCTATCGCTGGCCCCTTATGGATATTGGATTATTGCGTTAGTCTCCCCCGCCATTTTGTATGCGCTATTATTGGCGCCGATGTCTAAAAAACGTGCTTTTTTTATTGGTGAAGCCTATGGCATGGGACTATGGTGTGTGGGCGCGTTTTGGTTATATACCTCTATTCATGAGTATGGCAATGTCTCTGTACCGCTTGCACTACTGGCTATAGCCATTATGGGGCTTGGCATGGGGCTGTTTCATGCAGTGCTTGCAGTCATTTTTAACCGTATTGTTGGCAAGCAGCCTTTGGCATTTGCGGCGCTTTGGGTGCTACAAGAGTGGCTTAAAACGTGGCTATTTACAGGCTTTCCTTGGCTATTTGTGGGCTATGCTTTTACAGAACAATATTGGCTGTCGTCATTGGCACCAGTCGCTGGTGTCTTTGCAGTGTCGTTTGTGGCAGTGCTGCTTGGTGCCAGTGTGGTTGAGGTGTTTCGCAAACGGGCAGGATATTTTGTGGCAACAGCGATACTATTGCTTATGAGTATAGGACTGTGGTTATTTAATCCTGCGTGGACTCAGCCCAAACCCAATACAGAGCCTTTAAAAGTCTCGCTAATTCAAGGCAATATCCCACAAGATTTAAAATGGTTAACTCAGTACCGTTATAAGACACTTGAGATTTATGCCACGCTGACTCGAACGGAGTGGGATCAGGATATGGTGATATGGCCTGAATCCTCTATACCTATGTTTCAGACCGAAGCATGGCCTTTTATATCAGAAGTGGTAAAAGCGGCTAAGCAAACTGACACCACTTGGGTGACAGGTATTCCTTACAAAGATCAAGATGCTTACGATCCAGCAACGCAAGACTACGCGCCTTTTTATAACAGTGTCATTGCATTAGGGTCGCAAGCCGAAGGACTGTACAAAAAACAAAACCTAGTACCGTTTGGCGAATACATTCCCTTTAAAGGCGTCTTGAACCTGTTCCCGAATCTAGCAGGTAGTGATGAGGTTATGGATTATAGCCGAGGTAGCAGCAATCAATCGCCCATACAAGTCCGAGGGCATAATATGGGATCAGCAATCTGCTATGAAGTGGCTTATCCAGAGACCACACGCCGTAATGCGAAAGATACAGATTTTTTATTAACCATTTCAAATGATGCTTGGTTTGGTACTTCAGCAGGCCCTCTACAGCATTTACAAATGGTACAAATGCGCTCGTTAGAGACGGGCCGCTGGTTTATGCGAGCCACCAACACAGGAGTCACCGCTATTATCGATCATCGCGGCAAAATAGTGGCTCGCGCCCCGCAGTTTGAGCGTACCGTACTGCGCGGCGAAGTTGAATCTCGTACAGGCATAACGCCGTTTGTGCGATTTGGAAATTATCCTATATTATTCATTATAGCGCTAATCTTACTGCTCAGTATCGTGGGTAGACGAGCAAGCCGTTCATAATGGTGTTTTAAAATAGACTGTTAATCCACAAAAAGACTAAGGCGTTTTAACAAAACGTAGCAAATTAAGATATAATGACAAGAAATATAAACCGTTCCGTCACTATTTATGGCCCTAACCATTGACCATATAAACTGACAACATATCCTTCAACCTTTATTATTCATATAGATAGGTGACCTATGGCAGATGCAAGCCAAAATAAACCCAAAAAAGAACTTGTTTACGCTTTAATTGGTATTGTTGGTTTTTTAGCCCTTGTACTGCTTATCGGTATTTCGGCTTTCTTACGTCCCGCAGGCGACCATATTGAGCCTGAGCCTGTTGAAGCTGAAGAAACTGTTACTATCGATGAAGAAGTGGTAGATACTGACGCTGCACAAGTTCCTTTAACTGAAGGCACGGCAACAGATATTGTAGGCGCGGCAGATGATACTGCTATAGTTAGTGCTGCTACCGAAAGTACAGAAACTGAGGTTGAAGAACCTGTACAAAGTGCCGAAGAAGCGGTCGAAGCAACAACTGATGAGGCAGAAGCGGCAGCTACCGTTGCTGGTGAACCAGATACAAGCTCTCAAACTTCTGAAAATGTAGAAGTTGCTGATGACATGAGTCTTGGCGGTGAAGAAGCGGTTACTGAATAAGACTGTGGACGTAAAACAGCCATCAACTATAAGCTAAATACAGCACTACAACTGTCAACCAGTTCAAGCTCGTTTAATTGAGTCTATAAATGCTAATGCCCGCTTAATCTTAGATTAAGCGGGTTTTATAGTTTTGTACTGGATGCTTTACCCTGTATAGTCAAAGAAGTCTAAAATAGTGACAAGGCAACCGAGTGCGAGTATTACTCATGTAAGCTTAGCGAGGTTAAGGCCGTAACCGTTTACTAGTTCGCTGACTATATAGGACTCATGAAACAATATTCCCTTCATTAAAATTTAAAGCCTCTTTAAAACCTTATTAGGATTTAATATGAATAAAAGTACTACCATAAATAATAACGCTACCTCAAATAATAACGCTACTTCAAACAATAGCGCCGCAGATAACGCTGTCTGTAATAAAAAAACTTATGATAAACAAACTTATAAAGCCCGTATCGCCGCTCTAAGACAGCTGCTTATTAACCAAGATATTGATGCAATTGTGGTACCCACTGCCGATCCGCACTTATCAGAGTATTTGCCTGAATATTGGCAAGCGCGCGAGTGGCTGACTGGATTTACAGGCTCTGTAGGCACGCTGGTAGTCACCAAAGACTTTGCCGGTATGTGGACAGATAGCCGCTACTGGGTACAAGCCGAAGATCAGTTGTCCGATACGGGTATTCGCTTTATGAAGCTGCAAAAAGGTGCGCCCGATCATATCGAGTGGCTGGCCACACATTTGCAGGCAGGCGATAATGTAGCGATTGATGGCAATGTCCTGTCTCTGTCTGAACAAGATCGTCTGCTAGACACTTTTGATGCTGCCTCTGATGCTACTGCCTCTTATGAAATGGGCTTAGATGAAAAAGGCTTAGATGAAAATGGCTTAGATGAAAAGGGCTCAAACGATGATAAAGAGCGGATTCGATTGATTACTGAAATGGACTTGTTGACACCGTTATGGGAAGATCGCCCTGCGTTACCAAGTGCACCACTTTATGCGCACGAAGCGCAGTTCTTGTCCCAAACTGCCCAAGAGAAGCTGGCAGAGGTACGTGCGCAAATGCAACAAATAGGCGCCTCTCATCATCTCGTCTCAAGTTTAGATGACATTGCTTGGCTCACCAACTTACGCGGCAGTGATGTCGATTATAACCCTGTATTTTTAGCGCACATGCTCATTAGTACAGATACAGCGACGCTGTTTGTCGATAGCAGCAAGGTAGGGGAAGACATAGGCGAGTTATTGAACGTGGCAGGCATTGAGACTGGAGAATACGCTCAAGTGCAATCAGCTTTAAGTCAGCTCACACCAGACGACTTACTGCTATTAGACCCAAGCAAAGTCGCAGTAGGCACACTGGATAAGCTGGGCGATGACATTGCAATGATTGAGCAAATTGCCCCAAGTAGCCTATTAAAATCGGTTAAATCTAAAGAAGACATTGAGCATGTACGTGAAGCCATGCGTCAAGATGGCGCGGCCCTGTGTCAGTTTTTCTCCGAATTTGAAGCCCGCCTCAATCAAGGCGAGCGACTCAGTGAGCTGGACGTCGACAGCATGCTTATTGATGTGCGTAGTAAGCAGCCACACTACGTATCACCTAGTTTCCCAACCATCGCAGGCTATAATGAAAATGGCGCACTGCCACATTACCGTGCAACAGAAGACAAGTTTAGCTACCTAGATGGCGATGGCTTATTGCTCATCGACTCGGGGGCTCAGTATCAAAACGGTACTACTGACATCACTCGTGTGGTGGGTATCGGCATAGTAAGTGAGGCACAAAGACGAGACTTTACTATCGTCCTAAAAGCACATATTGCACTGGCGAGCGCGCATTTTCCAGACGGGCTATCTGCTCCCTTGTTAGATGCCATATGCCGAGCGCCGTTATGGAGAGAGCAGCTTGATTATGGGCATGGTACTGGTCATGGAGTGGGTTATTTCCTAAATGTCCATGAAGGGCCACAAGGTATCTCCTACACAGCGCCACCTACTGTTCAAAGATCAATGAAAGCGGGCATGCTGACCAGCAATGAGCCAGGCTTATACCGTGAGGGCAAATGGGGGATTCGTATTGAGAACCTAGTTGTCAATCAGCCAGTCTCTACGCCAACTGAAACAGAGTTTGGTAACTACTTATATTTTGAAACCGTGACACTGTGCCCGATTGATACTCGGTTGATTCAAACTCAGCTGCTTAATTCAGAAGAAATTGAGTGGCTAAATAACTATCATCATACGGTTTATAATGAGTTGAAAGATAGAGTAGATAGTGATGCTCTGGAGTGGTTAACAGAGCGTACGAAGGCGATTTAAGAATAAAGTCATATTCGTAAACATCTGTATTAATAAGCCCCTCTTTTAGTTTTAAAAGAGGGGCTTATTCTTACACCAATTATAGCCAAAGAAATCTAAAATGGTTACAAGGCAACCGAGTACAAGTACTACTATAGTAGGGCGAGCGAGGTTTAAACCGTAACCGTTTAGTAGTTCGCTGACTATATATAATAATTAATTGGTAAGGTAGGTGCGTAAAACCTATAAAATTTTATTGGTTTTCTGAGATAATTTGAATAACTTTCTTGCGTATATCGTTTAATAATCCTTCATCAACAATACCTATTGTTCCTAAAAACTCAGAATCTTCATTAAAACCACCATTGGTTATAACAGTTACCTGTTGTTCAATTGACTCATATCCTTCTGCATTTTGACTGGCATTGTCAAAATTAATTTTGACTAATATCTCACATTCATATCCGCCACTGTCGACATCATTAGGCTTTGAAAGTGGGTCGAGCTGTATGTTAAGAGTATCAACAATTTTATTCGCCTCGTCATAGTTTGATTCAAATTCCATAGTAGTTGACATTCTCAAACTTTCATCAGTCATACTTAAAAAGGCTTCATCACTGCAGAGATTTGATGAAGTAGCAGTTGATGTCGACTCTTGACAGCCAAAGCTTAATGCTGCTAATGCCATCGTAAATGATAATGTAAAGATATTTTTTAGCATGTGAGAATCTTATACTTAAATAGGTATAGTTAAACATATGAGACAGATTGTGATGATATTCTATTTATTAATAGACAGGTGAGGTCAATTCGCTATAAAAAGGGATATAGTTTTAACCTCGTTCAAGAAATCACGCATATAATTTATTTCGACTGCAGTATTATTAAAACGATTACCCCTTCTTCGCCATATAAGTCACAAACTTATAGCTCATACCGCTTTTTTTATCGGTAAATGATTCAGATTCCTCTGTAAGCTCAAAATTCTCTGGGATTTCAGGATAAAAGGCATCCCCGTTTTCAATCTCAGTATCGACAATGGTTAATTCAAGACGATCGGTAAACATCATAGCGTTGGTAAACACTTTTTCGCCGCCTATCACCCAAATGGTATCGAAGTTCAGACCGTGCGCAACGTTAGCACAATGCGTTAAGGCATCGTCTAAATTATGCACAATGTGTACATCATCATTGTCTTCTAGTCCCACTTTTTGAGCATAATCTAACTGAGTGGTGATGATGAAATTCACTCGGTTTGGTAGTGGCTTTGACCCCATAGATTCAAAGGTTTTACGACCCATAATGACAATACCTTTCATGCCACTATCAGAATATGGATCAGTTTCAGCGGTTGTTTTGGCTTTAAAATGTTTTAAATCTTCAGATATATGCCAAGGTAGCTCATTATTTTTACCAATACAACGGTTGTTGCTAATGGCCGCTATTTGAGCAACTTGGGTATGCGCGTAACTCATGAGGATGTCCTTATATGCAAATATGTTTATTATGCTTTATAGCTACGTTATTGGTTCAAGAGACCCTAGTTTAACTACTTTCATGGTTATTAAATAGTGTCTGTCACAAGAATAGTGTCCGTCACAAGGATAGCGCCTGTTACAAGGCATCGAACCGATTTTAAACCGCGACAGGAGCTTTGATAGCGGGGTGCGACTCATAACCCTCTATCTTAATGTCATCAAAAGTAAAACTAAAAATATCTTTAACCTCAGGGTTTAACCACAGTGTTGGCAGCGAGTATGGGGTACGTGATAACTGCTCATTAACTTGATCAATATGGTTTTGATATAAGTGACAATCGCCACCTGTCCAAACAAATTCACCGACCTTTAAGTCGCATACTTGAGCAATCATATGCGTAAGAAGTGAGTAGCTGGCAATGTTAAAAGGGACACCCAAAAATAAATCGGCCGAACGCTGATATAACTGACAAGATAATTTGCCGTCTGCGACAAAGAATTGAAATAAAGTATGGCATGGGGGGAGCGCGACTTGATTGGCTTCAGCAGGATTCCAGCCAGAGACAATCAATCGACGTGAATTGGGATTGTTTTTAATCTGCTCAACCACGTTTTTGATTTGGTCAACACCGTCTTGATTATAGTTGCCCTTAGCGTCTTTGGTTGCACCATAATTACGCCACTGATGACCGTAAATAGGACCAAGATCGCCCTCAGGACGCCCAAAGCGTGCCGTTTGCTCTGCAGTGGACCACTCATTCCAAATGCGGACCCCATTATCTTGCAAGTACTTAACATGAGTATCACCACTTAAAAACCAAAATAGCTCATAGGTAATAGATTTCATATGTACTTTTTTGGTGGTTAAAAGCGGAAAACCATCGTTTAAATCAAAGCGCATTTGCGCCCCAAAGTGACTGCGTGTGCCCGTACCCGTACGGTCGCCTTTTTCAGCACCATGATCGCGAACATATCGGATCAAATCAAGATAAGCGGCTTCATTTTTGGTTGTTATCATAGTTGCAGTAACCGAATAATAATACCTGTTCTAAAAAATAACCTATCCTTGTCAAACTCGCCCACCCTACTACTGGTAGCGTTTGCACTGGTTTTGCTTAATAGGTTAATTTTCAGACTTGGTATAAAATATAATCTTTAAAAATTCAGAAGTATCGTTATATCTGATAGCTTATTTAGGGTCTGTTGAACATTCAAATATTAGGACTGCTGATAGCTAAAATTGTTCCAAACTAGGCATAAACCGACGATAATGTCTAGACCTTAGCTAGGTTTATAACAACGTTTGGGGTAATTTTAGCATCAGCCCTACGGGGCGGGGCTATTTTTTGTCAATATATTGTGAAATTTTCTAACTTAGAATAACTAAGTGTCTAAAATTTCCCTGCATATTGACTAAAAAATAACTGCCGCCAGTTCCATATTTGAATGTTCAACAGACCCTAACATATTTCAATCAGTAAATAGCTACTTTATAGCGCGTTAAACCCTATTAGAGTATACGTCTTATCAAAGTAGGGATTGTTATTAGTTGGTTGCGTATTTGCCCCAATCGTACACTTGGCGGCGATAAGCCAATACCATAAGCACGATACCAATGATAATCATGGGTAACGTGTATAGTTGACCTTTACTCATCCAGCCCATCAGTAGCTCGTAGCCTGGGTCAGGCTGACGGAAAAACTCAATCACAAAGCGGCTAATACCATAACATAGCATGAATAAAGCGGTGACCGCCATACGTGGGCGTGGTTTGGATGAAAACCACCATACAAAAATGAACGTCAGTAATCCTTCAGCAAAGGCTTCATAAAGCTGTGAAGGATGACGTGGCAAAAGATAGTTGCCATCTACTTGAGTCATCAGCGACTGCATGGCAGGGTTGGTGGTGATAAGCGCAGAGTCAAATTGTGCAGCTTGGGGGAAATAGGTTAACCAATTATAGCCGCCATCGGAGACACGTCCCCATAACTCGCCATTAATATAATTACCAAGACGGCCAAACAGTAGGCCCGTTGGCACACAAGGTACAATAAAATCGAGCACACTAAAAATCGGCTTTTTGTATTTTTTAGCAAAATATATCATGGCTAAGGCGACACCGACGAAACCGCCATGAAACGACATACCACCTTCCCACACCTTTAATAGATAGGCTGGGTTTTGTAATAACTCACCGAATTGATACAACAGTACATACCCAATTCGACCGCCTAAAATAACACCGAGGGCACCAAAGAATACGAGATCTGATACCATGTCCGTGGTCCAGCCTTCATGTTTGGTACTGCGATACCACGCTAATCCATAGGCGGCGGCAAAGGCCAATAAGTACATAAAGCCATACCAATGCACCTGTATAGGTCCGAGTGATAAAGCTACTGGGTCAAACTGGGGATGAATCATCATGACATCAGTCTACATTGTTATTCGAATAAGCGTCATGATAACAAAAAATAGGAGATAGGGCATTAATCAGTGGACTAATTAATCTGTGTAACTGATTAATCTGTACGTCTTATAAATCTATGCCGCTATATATCATGTGATAATGGCAATATTTGATAATATTGCCAGAAAAAGTGCTCTTTTATAATTAAGATATAAAACTTTATATCGCAACTAACTCTTGTATATTATCGGCAGCCATTGTAGTGCCGCGTCCTTGCGCCACTACTTGACCACGCGACAGCACGGTATAGTTGTCCGCCAATTCTTCGGCGAATTCATAAAACTGCTCTACCAAAACAATCGCCATATTGCCTTGACGTCCGAGATCTTGAATTACGCGCCCTATGTCCTTAATAATAGACGGCTGAATACCCTCGGTAGGCTCATCCAAAATTAGTACGGTAGGTTCTGAAGCCAGTGCGCGAGCAATAGCAAGCTGCTGCTGCTGACCACCAGACAAATCACCGCCGCGGCGATGTTTCATCTCATCGAGCACCGGAAATATGTCATACAAATGTTCAGGCACTTTACTGGCTTTACGTTGGGAAAACTTGGCCATACCGATAAGAATGTTTTCTTCAACGGTTAAGGTTGAAAAAATATCCCGACCTTGAGGCACATATGCAAGTCCTGCGCGTACTCGCTGTTCAGGCGTAAGCTTGCTAATGTCTTTGCCATTTAAAATTATTTCGCCCGACTTAATAGGTAAAATGCCCATCAAGCATTTAAGTAAGGTAGTTTTACCAACGCCATTGCGCCCAAGTACCACACTACACTCGCCAATTGGCGCCATAAATGACACATCTCGTAAGATATGGCTGCCGCCGTAATATTGATTTATAGCATTAACTTCTAACATATAAAAGCCCTAAAATTTATGAATACAATGCTGTTTCTTCTCTAACCAAAGCAGGTGATGCCTACTTATTGACTGGCTTTTCAGACTAGTTTTCTAGACCAGCTTTTTAGAAAGCTTTTTTGTCAAGCTTTGTTGACCAGCTTTGTTGATCAGTTGAATCAGCGACCCAAATAAGTTTCAATCACCGCCTCATCGTTTTGGACTTCATCCAAAGTGCCTTCAGCTAATATAGCCCCATTGGCCAGTACGGTTACTTTTTCGCTGATGGCGTCAATAAAGGTCATGTCATGCTCGACCACGACTAAGGTGTGGTCTTTTTTTAATCGTAAGCACAATTCAGCAGTGTGTTCTGTTTCTGCATCTGTCATGCCCGCCACTGGCTCATCAAGTAAGATGAGCTTTGGGCTTTGCATTAATAACATACCAATTTCAAGCCACTGCTTTTGTCCATGTGACAGCAAACCTGCAGGCTTATTAATCATGTCATGCAGACGAATCTGATCCAATGTTGAATCTAACGTGTTTTGGGTATCGGCATCCATCTTGGTAAACCAACTTTTTGATACACGCTTATCTTTTGGCGCAGCAAGCATGAGATTATCGAGCACGGTAAAGTTTTCAAATACCGTGGGTTTTTGAAACTTACGTCCAATACCTGCTTCGGCAATTTGCTCCGTCGACAAAGTCGCTAAGTTATGTACTTGTCCAAAGAATGCACTGCCTTCTGTAGGACGTGTCTTGCCTGTAATGACGTCCATCAACGTCGTTTTACCCGCCCCATTAGGACCAATAATACAGCGAAGCTCACCTTCTTCAATGTATAACGATAGATCGTTTAGCGCGCGAAATGAATCAAACCACACACTCACATTTTCAAGATATAGGGCAATACCGTGGCTCAAATCAGGCCCCGATTTGGGTACGGGATGCACAAGGCCATCTATTCCGGTTCCAAAGTCCTCATCGATAAGAGGGTCATCCGCATGGCCAGTCATCGCCGTAACCGATTGCACCGGTTGAGTTTTAGTCGCCTGACTGACCGTATCTTTAGCAGCCGTTATGTCTTGAGTGGACGGTATCGTAGACAAATTATTATTCGCTCCGTTATTTGTTGAGACAGTGCTACTTTGATTGCTGTTTTCGATACTGGCATTAGGTGTTATGGATGGTTTAGACATTATTCCTTCTCCTTTTTAAAGCGGTCCAGTAGGCCGATAATGCCATTGGGTAAAAACAGCGTCACAACCACAAACAATCCCCCTAGTATCAATAACCAGAATTCAGGGTAGGCGACAGTAAAATAGGTTTTAATGGCATTGACAGCGCCTGCACCAACAATAGCGCCTATTAAAGTACCGCGTCCGCCAGCGGCTACCCACACGGCCATCTCAATAGAGTTCACCGGATTCATCTCACCTGGATTAATAATACCTACTTGGGGTACATACAGCGCGCCTGCGATACCCGCAATCACTGCTGAAAGTACCCAAGCCGATAGCTTATACCACAGTGTACGATAGCCTAAATATTGCAAACGGTTTTCGCTGTCACGAATGGCACCCAGCACCCGTCCATAAGGCTGATTCATCAAATAACGCAATCCAAGGTAGGATAACAATAGCGCTAAAGCCGTCACAAAGCACAACATGGTACGGGTAGATGCTGCGGTAATGTCGTAACCCAGTAAAGTGGTAAACCCAGTAAAGCCGTTATTACCACCAAGCCCTGTTTCATTACGAAAGAACAGTAGAGCGGCGGCATAGGTCATGGCCTGAGTAATGATAGAAAAATAAACCCCTTTAATTTTGGATCTAAATGCAAAGAAACCAAAAATAAACGCTACCAAACCTGGTACTAAGACCACTAAGGCCATCGCCCACCAAAAGTGCTGTGTGCCCGCCCAGTACCATGGCATTTCAGTCCAGCTCAAAAACCGCATAAAATCAGGAAGACCTGGTCCAGCTGTTTCTCGAGTAAGATACATACCAAAGGCATAACCGCCTAAGGCAAAATAAAGACCGTGTCCCAAGCTTAGGATACCTGCATATCCCCATACCAAATCTAGAGCAAGTGCCACCATGGCCAAGGCCATAATTTTGCCGATAAGCGTTATCCAATATGCAGATAAATGTAGGCTTGAGGTTTCTGGCATCAAGTGCAGCCACGGTAAAATCAGTAGTACTAAAAAACACAATCCAATCAATATAGAGTTACGTGGTGAATCAGACAGTAGTTGAGTAAATCGCATGATGTTTTCCTTAATCCACAAAGCGGCCTTTTAGGGCGAATAAACCTTGTGGACGTTTCTGAATAAACAGAATCACAAGAACCAATAACACAATCTTAGCCAATACAGCGCCGATACCGATTTCAAGCGCAGTACCACTAATGCCAAGACCTAGAGAAGCTAAAACAGCACCCCAAACTTGACCAACACCGCCTACCACGACGACTAAAAATGCGTCGATAATATAGGTTTGTCCTAAATCTGGGCCCACATTACCTACTTGCGCCAAAGCACAGCCTGCCAGTCCTGCTAAGCCCGAGCCAAGACCAAACGCAAGCATATCGATGCGAGCGGACGGTATACCAACTGCACGCGCCATTTGACGATTCTGAGTAACCGCACGAACAAACAATCCAAAGCGGGTTTTGTTGAGTAGGTAGATTAAAAGCGCCAAGACGATTACGGTAAAGCCGATAATCGCAATACGGTTGTAAGGTAGCGATAAGCTTGCCGACACTTGATATGCACCGCTTAGCCAATCCACATTACTCACCTCGACGTTTTGCGCGCCAAAGGTCATGCGTACCAGCTGCATTAATATTAAGCTAATACCGAACGTGGCAAGCAGGGTTTCAAGCTCTCGTCCGTATAAAGGGCGAATCACAATACGTTCGATGATCATGCCGATAATGGCACTGACCAAAAATGCGACAGGTATTGCAGCAATCAGATACCAGCCACTCATACTTGGTAAATAGGTTTGAAACAGGTTTTGTACCACATACGTTGCGTAAGCCCCGATCATGATCAGCTCGCCATGAGCCATATTAATTACGCCCAGCAGGCCGAAAGTAATTGCGAGACCAAGTGCTGCCAATAGCAAAATACTAGCGGTACTCATACCGGTAAACAAATGACCCGCCCACGTACTGATCTTGATGCGATTGGCAACGCTGCTCTCTGCGCTTATCAAAGCCGCTTTTAAATCAGCGGATAAGGTGTCATCTTTTAGTGCATTTTGAATATTTACCAAGACTTGTGGGCTGTCGCTTTTTGACAACACATTGACTGCAGCAAGCTTGGTGGCTTCATCCCCTTGTTTAAAATCAATACGGGCTTGAAGCTCAGCCAATGCGTCGGCGACCTTACTATTGCTCTCTGAGGCAGCGGCAGTTGTGATGGTAGCCGGATCTACTTGATTGATATTTTCAGATAATATTTCTACGGCTTCTAAGCGTTGAACTGGATTTTCTGAATTGAGTTTTGCTTTGGCTTGTCCAAATATTAGCGCTGAGCGCAGTGTATTGGTTAAAGTCACTTGCGATAAGTCATTTGGCCAGTCGCTGGTTTCTTGTCTGTCTGGATAGGTAAACAGCTGATCGTCACTATTTAATAGGTACGTTTGGCCGCCGTTTCCTTGGTATAACTCATCGTTACTAATAAGCTCAACCAAAGTGTCTAAGTTTTCAACAGAACCTGGCCAGTCATTTAGCATAGCTTGACGCTGGGTAAAGTCTCCTGCGACGAATTGCTCAATAGCATCCTGATCAGTATTTATATTGCTTTGCGAATTTAAAGCTTCTGTAGCGCCATCCGCAGCGGGAGTCGTTAAAGACTGCTCGTTTTGCTGCATAACATTGCTATTGGGTGTATTCACCATGTCAGAAGTGATAGTCGCAGTATCAAGAGGTAGCGAGTTTTGTTGCTGATCAGCATTTGACGCTACAGCATTTGACGCTTCACTGCTACTTGCATAAGCTGGCGCGATACTTAACGATAGGCTAACGCAAACAGCCGCAATTAATATGAGTACCCATAAACAAAGGTTTACCAATGGGGTTATCAACCCTTGTTTATGCATCTTATATCTAGAGTGAAACGACTGATTAAAGTCTCTAAACGGACCGGCTGTGGCAATTTTTAATGAAATGGGTTTTTTAGTGACTGTCTTTAGTAGGGCAGGTGTTGGCTGTAAAATGGAAGGTAACATCTTTAACGGCTCCATAGCGATTTTAAATCGATGCACCCTAACGCATTCAAACCATAACTTAACTGCGTTTAAGCTGACAGGATTAAAACTGACGTCAATTAAACTAAGTAGAAGTCGAGATAAATGCGGTAATTTGGATGCGCCGGGTACCAATAGAAGAAAGCTATATAATAAAACTATAAACAAAAGCTTTTTGATGCATCGTTTATATAATGGCTTACTTTGCTTACTTTTATCAGGTGTTTAACGGATAGCCATACATTTGGCTATCCGCGTTATATAAAAGGTTAGGTTTTATGATAAATACGACATTTGCCGTCTTACTTCTGTAGCATAGTTTCTAAAGCTTTGCTGGCACGAGTTATTTTGGAATGTACTGGCTCCAAGGCTCAGCACGAATCACCTCAGGCGTTTTGTTAATCACATCAAACTGACCGTCTGCACGGATCTGACCAATCATAACCGGCTTCCACAAATGGTGGTTCTCTTCATCCATTTTTAGTGTATATCCAGAAGGGGCATCAAAGGTTTGACCGCCCATGGTCATACGTACTTTATCAACATCCGTGCTGCCTGCCTCTTCCACCGCTTGCTTCCACATGTTGATACCCACATAAGTGGCTTCCATAGGATCGTTCGTCACGACTTTTTCGGCATTTGGTAAGTTTTGATCCAGTGCAAACTTCTTGTACTTAGATGTGAAATCGTTGTTTGCAGGGTTTTTGATCGACATAAAGTAGTTCCATGCCGCCAAGTGACCTTGCAATAAGCTGGTGTCAATACCGCGTAGCTCTTCTTCACCTACTGAGAAAGCCATGACTGGAATGTCAGAAGCTTCGATACCTTGGTTGGCAAGCTCACGATAAAACGGTACGTTAGAATCACCGTTAATGGTTGAGATCACCGCAGTTTTCTTGCCAGTTGCAAATTTCTTAACGTTAGATACGATGGTTTGATAGTTGCTAAATCCAAATGGCGTATACTCTTCCATGATGTCTTCTTCTGCCACGCCCTTAGATTTTAGGAAGGCTCGTAAAATCTGATTGGTAGTACGGGGATAAACATAGTCAGTACCTAGTAATACAAAACGCTCGGCGCTACCGCCCTCAGGACTCATGAGATATTCGACCGCTGGAATGGCTTGCTGATTTGGCGCAGCACCCGTATAGAAGATGTTTTCTGACTGTTCTTGACCCTCATACTGAACAGGGTAGAACATCAACCCGTTAAGCTCTTCAACGACAGGTAATACAGACTTACGTGATACAGATGTCCACCCACCAAAAATAACATCTACTTTATCTTGCGTTAACAGCTGACGCGCCTTTTCAGCAAACAGTGGCCAATCAGAGGCAGGATCAACGACAACTGGCTCAAGCTGCTTACCAAGCACACCACCATTGGCATTAATTTCATCAATAGTCATTAAGGCGGTATCTTTTAGCGAGGTTTCAGAGATAGCCATGGTGCCTGATAAAGAATGTAAAATACCAACTTTAATCGTATCGCCATCCGCTGCAGGTTCGGTCGTCGTGGTCGTTTCTGTAGTCGCTTCTGGCTCAGCTTCTGGAGCTGCTGTCTCTGCTGGTTTTTGGCAACCAATAAGGCTTAGGCTTCCCGCTATCGCCACTGCCATTAAAGACAGTTTAGAATTAAAAATGTTTTGTTTGCTGTTTTGTTGATTAAAGTCATTTAAGGTGGTTTGAACAGACATGAAGAGCTCCTAAATTTTGAATTTGAATTATCAGTGCGTTTGAGGCACAACTGTATTTAATAATTCAATATCTGTGCCACCTTAATAACGTATTTTTTATCCATAATGTGCGCAATTAATAAATAAACTGCACCAAATTGAACAAATAGTTTGATAATTGCACTACTTTTGGGTTATTTAGCGTTTAAAAATAGAGCAGTAAATCCATGAACAATGTCTAATAATCAATTTATTCAAACATTTAGGGTTTCAGATATTCAGGAGTTTCAATATATTGCGTTTTTCAAATCGCATTTGTAGAAAGGCTTAAAATATACAGGTCATTCAAATTCAAACTTTTTGAGTTTGCCAATAACAGTGATAAGGTTTAAGACCTATAGACAATATAAAATGTTCAACAGACCCTAATTAAGTCAGCTTAGCGAGGTCAAAACCATCAATGTTTAGTTTTTATATGACTCTAATCATCAAAAAGGATAAGTTATGTGTATTGTTGCCATAGCGTGGCAGTTATTTGAGGACATGCCACTAGTGCTGTTGTCTAATCGTGATGAATTTTTGGCGAGACCTACGACTAAGGCACATCAATGGGAAGATGCGCCCATATATGCGGGGCGAGATGATAAAAGTGGTGGAACGTGGCTAGGTATTAATCAACAGCAGACCAAAAGTGCAGATAGCATTGGGTATCAAAATGGACGCTGGGCCGCTGTATTAAATTTCCGTGATGGGGTGCAGGCTAGTGCTGATCAGCGCTCACGCGGCGAGTTAGTGACTAACTTCTTAACAAGCGCATTATCGCCTTTAGCATACGCCAGACAACTAGATCAGCAAGCTTACGCAGGATTCAATCTTATCATTGGTAATGATAAACAAGCGGTATTGGTGAACAATAGAGGCTTTCCACCAACGGCACTACATAATGGATTACACATTATTTCAAACGGACAACCCGATGAAGCGTGGTTTAAGTCTGAACGGTTACGTGGCCGAGTCAGACAAGAAGTGCTGCCATTAATCAGTGAAAGTATAGGACGGCATCAAGGCGACTTTAGCTATTGGCAACCCGCCGCATTCTGGGTACTATCCGATACCCTTGAAGCACCAGGCGATCAATTACCTGATACGGGCATGCCACCTAAGCTTGAACAGTCGCTATCTTCTATCTGCATAGATACTCCCGAGATGCCTACCTATGGCACGCGTACTCAAAGTGTTTTAACCATGCAGCGTATCGCTAAATCAGACGATACTAAGCTCGCCTCTTCTCTCAAACTAATATTAAACAGTCGCTCCTACGATCGCCAGTCTGCGTAGAGATAATATAGGATGTCACTTAAAAGGTAGAGGAAATAGAAAAGGAATGAAAAGATGGACAAACTATAGTGAACAAGTCTAAAAGAGTTACATGGCAACCGGGTGCAAGGGCTACTCACATAGGCTTACCGAGGTTAACACCGTAACCGTTTAGGTGTTCGACGACTATAAAAGGTCTTAAGTATCAATGAAGGTCTTAAGTATCAATGAAGGTCTTAAGTATCAATGAAGGTCTTAAGTATCAATAAAAGGTCTTAAGTATCAATAAAAGGTCTTAAGTATCAATAAAAGGTCTTAAGTATCAATAAAGCCTGAGCCCATAAAGAAAGGCCTGTACCAATAGATACAAGCCTTAAAATTACAATAAAATTATATAGAGTTGTCAAATCACACTGTAAGTAGATGATTTGTATTCTCAGGGAGAACCAACTCTTGTTTTAGTGGTAATTCGCGTGCCAGCTCTCGCAAAGCGCGGCGATATACCCCTCGTTTAAAATGAACAACTTGACCCAGCGGATACCAATAGCTCACCCATTCCCAATGGTCGAACTCTGGCTTGGCTGTGTCAAATCGAATATGTTGCGTATTCGGCTCATCTAGCTTGAGCAAAAACCACTTTTGTTTTTGTCCAATACACAAAGGATGCTGTCCATGGCGGATATAACGTTTGGGTAAACGATATCTCAACCAATTGTTAGTAGCAGCTAAAAGCTGTACATGTTTAGGATATAATCCAACTTCCTCCCATAACTCCCGATACATAGCATCAATCGGTGTTTCACCTGTATCTATCCCTCCTTGAGGGAATTGCCATGAGTTATGTCCAACACGTTTTGCCCATAGTACTTGACCTCGTGTATTTGCCAAGATGATACCGACATTGGCTCTAAAGCCGTCTGCATCAATCATGACTAAATCCTTAAAATAGCAATTATTAGATGTTTTAAAATTATAAAAATAAATGTTATTAAAATATAAAATCAATCTTGTCTTTATTCATCTTTTAAATTTAAAAAATACGCATAGTTATAACCATCATAAACAAACGTATAAAATACAAACAGACAGATTGATAATCATTACTTACTATTAAAGCAATAATTCAAGTTAAATGATAATATTATTTTGATATAAAATGTTTCATTAGGTTTACTTAGCTATTCTATCTTTGCAAAGCGTTATAATTGATTAAATTCAAGCAAAATCAATAAATTATAAAAGTTTTAAATAACGTATTTATGTCAGTAGCAAGACGATAGTTAAGATGGGTTTGGTTGCTAGAATTTATATCAGGGTATACACTGGTATCCCTATTTATATGATTATATAAAGTCGATGCGACGTACCTAATATTATTTAGGTTTTAATTGGGTTTTAATTACATTTTAATTAGGAAAAGAAGTAAAGCCTAGCCAATCCTGGTGATGCTCTTATAAACACCCACTTAACAGATTAATAGAAGAGTATTTAAAATAAGTATTCATTACTTGTACTCATAAGCAGTACTTATGACAAGGAAGTCGAGATGCCAAAGCATATTTCTAAGCTATCTACCTACTCCAATATAGATCACACCTCTACGGATTTAACCAAAACGACTAATAAAGCTATAGCAAAGTCCATCATGGCGAATCGTCGTGATTTAGATGCTAACAATAAAGTTTATCCAACTATCAAGAAATTGTCGCAAGCTATATTAGCTGTAACAATGGCAGCATGTAGCACTGCCTATGCCAGTGAATACAGTAGCTTGACATTTTTTGGTGACAGTCTGACAGATGGAGGCTACTTCAAACCCACGTTATCGCAAGATAATGCAGGTCAATTCACCACCAACCCAGATAATACATGGGCAACCCCTTTCGCAGAGCAATTAGGCTTAACAGCTGTTCCTAATACGATAGGTACGAATAGCGCCGACGCCAATAGTGATATTAATAACTATGCCATCGGCGGAGCGCGAGCGGGTGTTGATGTCCAAAGAGAGGGTATCACCGTGGCGTCTGCGCAAAGTCAATTGGATGACTATTTGTCCACCAATACCGTTGACAGCGATGGGCTATATACAGTGTGGATTGGTGCCAACGATTTATTATCTGTTGTGCAGGATTTGGGCAATGCCAATAGTATTATTACTGAGGCCACACAAGATCAGATTGGGATTATCCAGAGATTGGATCAAAATGGTGCCAACTATATTTTGGTACCTAATATACCTGATGTTGGTTTGACCCCTAATGCGATTGCAGAGGGAGAATTTGTACAAAACTTAAGCACTCAGTTTGCTACTCAGTACAACACAGCATTATATGATGGCGCTAAAGCAACAGGGGCCAATATTATACCTTTAGATACTTTCTCCCTGTTGCAACAAGTCTCTCAAGACCCCGCTGCATATGGCTATACAAATGTGACAGACAAGGCATGTGGGGAGGTTAGTTCTTTAACCTGTGGGCCAGACGACTTGGTTGAACCTGATGCCAATAACAGCTATTTCTTTGCAGACGGCATCCATCCTACAGGACGAGCGCACCGTATGATAGCCGACTTTGCAAGTTCTGTAGTGACCACACCAAGCCAAGTGGGCTTATTGCCCCATATTGCAACTCAGTCAGGTTTAGCAACCAACAAGCGTGTACAAAATCACATCAATCAGCTTCAACAAGGGTCAATAACTCATAATGAACAAGGCCCTGAAGTATGGGCATCGGTAGATGTGAACGCACTTGATGTGGCAGGGTTCGAGAGTAGCGGGAATACGCAGCTACTACTGGGCGTAGACTTTCATCATAATAATATGCCACATGCTACTAGCGGTATGTATGCGCGCATGGGTCAATCAGAGCTAGATAGTAGTGTTCGATCAGGTATTAATAATATTGATTTTGATGAATTGGGCTTGGGGCTGTATCACCGACAAAACATTGCGAATATACAATTGAGTGCAGCCATAGGTTATGATGATTTGGATATGGATCTTAACCGTCAGGTTACCTTAGACAATTACACCCGCCAATATCAAACTGAAACAAGTGGCGAGCGGTATTTTGCCACCGTCCAAGCAGGCTATCCGATAAGCGTTAGCAACAAAGCGCAGTTTACCAATACTACGTTCACGCCTTATCTAGGGGCGTCAGTAAGTTGGGTGACACTGGATGCTTTTGGAGATGCGGATATGAGCGACCCCGTTGGCATGCAGTTTGATGAGCAAAAGTACGATACCGTGTATGGTGCCTTAGGGGTTAAGGCCAATACTTATGTGGATGATAACCTCAACCTATTTGGCGATATTAGCTTTCAAAAGCAGATTGATGATGACCATGAAGAGCTCAAAACTCGCTTGAATACGGTCTCTGATATGATCTTTACAACGCCCACAGCGAGTATAGATGATGAAAGTATCGACGTCACGTTAGGCTTGGCGCGTAAATTTGATAAAATAATCGCCAGTGCGGGGGTGTCGCATGCCTCAGGTGATGATGATGAAGCGACGAGTGTATTTATTGAGCTAAGTAGTTCGTTTTAATCCATAAGTCCCTACTCTTCATATATTTATTAGCTAACTCACCAGCTAACTGTATATAGTAAATGTTTTAGTGATGCAAATAAAAGGTTAAACAGGGTACTGTCTAACCTTTTTGACGTTTATAATAGCAGTTATCTATAGTCAGCGAACTACTAGACAGTTACGGCGTTAACCTCGCTAAGCCTACTCCTGCCTTAGTATTAATTGCTACTTGCGCTCGGTTGCCTTGTAACCATTTTAGACTTCTTCGACTCTATTTAAGCTGGATTATCTTGTTTTGATTGTCTTATTCGATTTGCAGATTTTTTATAATAAGGCATAACAAAACTAAAAGACTTTTAAAGTTAATAGGTGTCTAACGGCTGCGCGTTTACTAAATATACTTGTTTAATTACTCTGACCAATTACGCTAACTAGGAATATTCTATGAATAACGACACTCCCAATCTTGAGCCAAAACAAATGCCATTACAAGGTGAGGTGACGTGGCAACAAGATAGACATTTTATTGGTACAGCGCCCTCAGGCAAACGCGTTAATATTGATGCCAATAAAGTTGAGGGCGCCAGTCCAATGGAGCTTATACTGTTGGGTTTGGGAGGCTGTGCAAGCTACGATGTGGTTGGTATATTAGAAAAAAGTCGCCAAAACATCAATGATGTGCGCTGCGAATTATCAGCAGTACGTGCAGATTCAGTGCCTGCGGTATATACTGATATTCATTTACATTTTATCGTTACAGGCAGCGACATCAAAGACAAACAAGTTGCCAAAGCAGTTGAGCTATCCGCAGAAAAATACTGTTCAGCAAGTAAAATGTTAGCCGCTGGAGGCGTGCATATAACTCACAGTTATGACGTTATAAACGGATAAGATAGAGTATTAAATTAAGCGCATAACAATGCCTATAGCATAGTCAGCGTCTCTTAAATCCGGTTGTCTTAAATATGGACGCATAAACTATCGAATAGAGGTCAGCATAATGACCCTTGTTTATAAAGAGCACAATGTCATAGTTGACCTATAAGCTTTATTATTAAATACGTATATAGCGATTAATCTTTGGCTAAAGATGAGTGTGCTTAACAGTTTGATCAGTACCCGCTAGGCAAGACAAGTAAAGCTGGACAACAAGTGAAGCTAGACAAGTAAAAGGAAAACACATGAGCTGGTTATTTACATTAATACCGAATTCTCCAAGTACCGCAATTTGGTCGATGATCATCGCCAGTGTGTTGCCTCTGCTATTTGCCATCATCGCTAAGGCATTGGGTGGATTTAGTTTTAAAGACAACGCTCATCCCCGGGCACGGCTTAATCAGTATGAGGGGCATGCAGCACGCGCTAATGCAGCACAGCAAAATAGCTTTGAGAGTTTGCCTATATTTTTGGCAGCGGTGATAGTGTCGATGCTATTTTTTGTGCCGCAAATGGTGATTAATTATTTGGCAGTATTGTATGTATCGCTAAGGGTGTTTTACGGCATCGCTTATATTATAAACTTACCAACGCTTCGCTCTATTCTTTGGGGATTATCGATGGTGTGCTGTATTATGTTGTTTTATCTTTCGATAAGAATGGCGACTTAAATGTTGTCGATAAGAGATGATGGGTGGCTGATTATTTAAGCCTGAATTTATAAAGCCTAATTTTGTTGTTTTAGTAATTCAATAATCACTTGCTTTTCACGAATACGTTTGATTTTCTCCCATAAGGTTCTCGCTTCAGTGTAGCCTTTACTAAGCATACCTAGCCACTGTTTATATCGTCCAACCAATACGGTATCATTCTTAGCATCACCATTTAAAAATTCAATCTGATACGCTATCAGACTCTGCCACGCCAAATCGCGTTGCATACCATCTACTTGAGCGATCAAATCTGGTCGAGTCACTGCGCCACGACCTAACATAAGGTGTTCGGTATTGGATTTGTCTATACAGCTCTGAGCCTGTTCACGATTCCAAATTTCACCATTAGCAATAACTGGAATAGGAAGCTGAGTAAAGCGCTCAATTTTATCCCAGTACGCTGGCGGTTTGTATCCTTGCGTTTTGGTGCGGGCGTGTATCGTTAGCCAGTCTGCACCGCTATCTGCAATCGCACTTCTTATAGAGTCCATATTATCCGTATCGGTATAACCGAGTCGTATCTTTGCCGAAACTGGAATATTATTAGGTACTTTGTCTCGCACTGCGGCAATGATATCACGCATTAACGCAGGCTCTTCAAGTAGTACACTACCGCCGCGGTGATTGTTGACCGTCTTGGCAGGGCAACCAAAATTCAAATCAATAGCGGGTGCGCCCAGATCACATACAGCTAGCGCATTTTCACCCATCAGCTCAGGCTCGCTACCAAGTAGCTGTACATGAATAGGGGTACCACTTTGAGTTTTACTGTCCGTTTTGAGTTCTGGAACAAAGCGATAAAAAACATGGTTAGGCAATACATGCTGCGTGACTCGAATAAACTCACTCACTGACCAATCATAAGGACGCCCTAAATCACTGGCGATTTGGGTTAATATTTGTCGCATTAACGGGTCAGTAAGCCCCTCCATAGGCGCAAGTAAGCGTACAGGGGCTGCAAAAAAATGCTGAGCAAAACTAGGGTTGGTAAGAGACTGATTAAAAAAGGACATAGAATTACATAAAGGTACAGGTAGATAATGGGATAATAGTAAGGGTATCTAACTTACTGATATTTAAACTATTGATGATTTTAGCAATGAACTATTATCTATTGATACAGGTGCTTTTAAAACCACGCTGTCTGAAAACAAATGGATTGCTTGAAGGCCAACTTGAAGGCCAATTGAAATTTAAGACCCATAAATAACTTTTTTACCCGATTTAAGCCCTGATATTAAATTGCTAATATTATGGATATCGAGGTTACTTTGCGCTCTTGTACAAGCCACATATAATAAGCGTAATTCTTCAGGACTTACTTTGATGCCATTAGTGGTCACATCATAATAGAAGTCATCATCGAGCTGAACACTATCCCACTCAAGACCTTTGGCTTTATGAGCGGTAGAGATGACATAGTCTGCATCTCGAACATGCGTCAAGCTGTTTACGGCTTTGGTGAGTACATCGGTACCATGATCGTCAATAAGCTTTACTAAGGTTTTAAGATCACTCCCTTCATTCGTTTCAGCATAATCTTGCACATCGCCCCAGTTATAAAAATAAGCCAGCTCGGGAACACCGTATGCAGATTTTCCTGCCTTTAGGCTTTCAGCTGCTTTACAAAATTTAAGCATTCTATCAGAGTCAGCTTGCAAGGCGACTTTATGACCATTTTTGAGCCCAGTGAGCAATTGTGCCATGGCTGACGCATTGGTACGACACAATATGGCGTCTTTTTTACCTTTAATACCCAGCTTTTTGGTCGTGGATTGTTTATTCGGGTTTCCTTTTAGCGGCACCTCTTCTTGTAGCGCTTTTAAAATCAAGTTTGCAACGTCTGCAATATCTTCACCAAAGCGAAATGATTGGGTCAATAGAGTTTGCGGTAAGGGTAGTTTTTTCATGGCGTTCACCGCCCCGCGCCATTCATAAATTTGTTGGTGCGCGTCACCCACATAGATAACTTGACGGGGCTGCTGCGTCAATATCCCCATCATCAAAGGGTCTGCGTCCTGTGCTTCATCAAATAAGATAAAGTCAGCGGGTATAGCAGGCTTGGAAAGTGCCCACATTTTTAAATAAATATCATGCCCTATACCTGCAGGGTGGCGGGAATCAATCGATTGCAACCAGCGCTTTTCAACAGCAGGGTAGAGAATCTCACGTAGCTGCTCTTCATCAGATTCATTTACCCAACTTGGAAACTGTAAATGTCTTGGCGCAGGGTAGCTTGCGTGTGTACTACAAAAATAGCTGACCGCATCACTGACAAATCGAGCTTGACGCGCAGGTGTTAACTGGACGTAATTGGTTTTTCCTTCAACTTGACGACGCACTTGGATGACTCTTAGACCTAAATCATCCCCCAAACGTTTTGGAGAAAAGCGGGGGAGGGATAATTTTGCAGTAATATCACGGGGGACATGACGGTAAGCAAGGGAGTGAAAAGTACGGCAATCCACATGACTGGGAAATTTTTGTTTGGCTTCGGTCGCAATGCCTTTGTTAAAGGCAAGATATAAACCGCGACCTCGCAACCGCTCACCAATAAGCTTAAGGGTGGTGGTTTTACCTGCACCAGCGTAAGCCACAACTTTGAACGACTTGCCATCCATTGCCATATTCAAAGCGGCCAATTGCTCATCTGTTGGGTCGCTCATATAAGCTGGCATTTGGTTTGACTGAACGTTTGCAAGCATGGTGTTCCTGTTGATTAATTAGGGAGTACATAGGGCGGTATAGCGTGCGTTTACGTCAAAACTCGAAGGTATTGAGCCAGTTAAACGATCCGCCAAACGGTCGACTATTATAGCAGACTATGTGTTTAAAGACTGCTCATTACAGCCAATATGGACTGTTCGAATTAGGAGACATCACGATGGTAAACATGAAGGGGCTTACAAGGTATGTGAGTCAAAAAAGAGTACCTGTCTCGAATAAGGAGTCTGTCTCGAAAATTGAATTTTTAATATATTTTTACGGGCGGATGTGCTTTGAATAAGAGGCTTCCTATGTTTAAGATATTTAAAGTCCACTGAGTCTTAAGTTCGATGATTTTAAGTTCGATGATTAAATTCGATGCTTTCTTTTTTCTTTAACCAACACTTTCGCCATTAGCAGACCAAATTCGAATAACAAAATCATAGGTAGCGCGAGCAAAAACATAGACAGTACATCAGGTGGAGACAATACGCCCGATGCAGCAAAACAGCCGACAATGACGTAACGACGCTGATTAGATAAGGTAGCAACCGACACCACGCCTGTCAGCACTAAAATTAGCACCACCACAGGAATCTCAAAAGTGAGACCAAACAGCATGAGCATCTTAGTGACAAAGGTCAAATAGCTTTCAATATCTGTCATAGGAATGACGTTTGAGGGGGCAAATTTAATCAAAAAGCTTAGCGCGCGGCGTAAAACAATAAAGTAGGCGAAAGCAACCCCCGTATAAAACAGTCCAATAGAGGAGAGCAAAACAGGTACCGCAATGCGCTTTTCATGCTTATATAAGCCAGGGGCGATAAAGGACCAGATTTGATACAAAATAAAGGGTATGGCAATAAATATCGAAACCAATAACGTCAGACGAATAGGGGCGGTAAAGTTTGCGACAGGGTCAATCGCAATCATAGTGGACGTGGATGATAATATCTCAACCAAGGGTTCAGAGACAAAATCGTATAACTGTCTGGAAAATCCAACCAGTCCTAAAAACACAATACCGATGACGGCCATAATCTTAATAAGATGTGCTCTAAGCTCCACTAAATGCTCAGTGAGCGGCATATCCGTTAATGATTCGGTTTCGCTCGTCTGCTCACCGTGATGGTTATGTGTATCGTAACTTTCCGGGCGTGACTGATTGTCTATAGCTGGCTGACTGGGCTCATACGATACTTTCACGTCTTGCGCTTTGGTTTTTTTATCCATCGAACTCATGAATCCACCTCATGGCTCGAAAGTGGCATCGCAGATTTCGTCCCAGATAGCGTATGAGATATCGTTTGTGAGGTATTAGAAGCAGCATTCGTGTCTGTCTGATATAGCAAAGCGTCTGCTTTATGATTTGGCAAAAATGGCGCTGGCGGCCATCTCTTTTTTCGGTCGTAATCGCCTAATAAGAACCACATGTTTTCCCATGGTCGCGTCATTTCCAGCGCTGCTTCAACATCTGAGGGTTCATACGACCCATAGCTATAATCAGTTTCGGGAGGATGTAGAGTACTGTTGTCGCCGGTACGTTCAGTATCAGTCACTGATCCGATTTTAGATGTGGTCTCAGAACCGGTTTTAGATTTAGTATTAGATCCGATATCAGAGTCAATATTAGCGCTCATATCAGAGCGAATGCCAGAACGAATGTCAGAGTCAGAACCCGCTATTGTGCCCGCTGCTTGCGCCGTGGCTTTTAGTTGTGAGTTCTGCTGCTGCTCAAATTCGCGCATATTACCACGCATTTGAGCCATTTCTTTTTGCATTTCAGCTTCTGCTTTTTTGATTTTAGCAAGCTCAGCTTCCATCTGTTGGCGTGTTTCAGCCAAATCAAGTTCAGCTTCCATTTCAGCTTTTAACGTGCCTACCGTTCGGCGAAACTTAGCATAGTAAGTGCCTATGGTGCGAACCGCTTGAGGTAATTTTTCAGGGCCGAGTACAATGAGTGCAATGATACCAAGCACCATAAACTCATAAAAACTAAAATCAAACATAACCGCTTATTTTCCTATCACTGCATAAAAGCTAGGGTTAAATAAAACTCAATTAGGCTTGATAATCATCTGTTTTAACTTTTACATCATCGGCTCTGACACCGGCGTCGACTTTATTATTAGCATTATTAGCATTGCTATCGTGATCAATGATCTTATGATTATTAAGATGCGCTTCATCTTCGTCTTTCACGGCATCTTTAAAGCCTTTGACCGCCCCGCCTAAATCTTTACCAGCGTTCTTAAGTTTCGCGGTACCAAAAATAAGAATGGCAATACCAAGAATGATCAACAACTGCATTGGAGATAAGCTCATAGTCTTGTCCTTTTATTTAATCAGCCCTCCATATGGAAGGTTTATTACCCTATGATACCTAATTATCTGTATGACTAGGTACTATTAAAGTTAAACTATAGTCAGAGACGTACTAGACGATTACGGCGTCAGCCTTGCTAAGCATATATAAGTAGTACTTGCGCTCGGTTGCCTTGTAACCATTTTAGACTTCTTTGACTATAAAGTGCGGCAAACCTTACTGTTTCGCTGCGTTAAACTATTTAGAGTCTAGTTACCCTAGGCGTATTAAACTGATATGTTCTAAACTAATTTGTTCTAAAGCTTGCTAGTGCGTTTTAGTTTAGGTTTACTGAGTGCGGCTATTTTTTTCATCAATACCAGATATACCAAAGCGCCGTGCTAATTCTTCCAAAATACGATTTGAGTCGATATCAAACCATGCCAAAGTCACTAAGGTATGAAACCAAACATCGGCAATTTCGTAAACTAAGTCTTGTTCTAGTGCCGGCTTGTCTGTGCCTTTTTCATTTAATAAACCGCTGTCAACTAATAAGCCACTATCCTGTAATTTATTATCTTTAAGATTATCATGATGCGTAATCTTTAAGGACTGGTTGGCCATATTTAAATCTTTTGCTGCGATGATGGTTTCAACCGCTTCTTCGCCCACTTTCTCTAAGATTTTATTTATGCCTTTGGCATATAAACTTGCCACATAAGAAGAATCTGCGTCTGCTTGTTTGCGTTCAGCCAAGATTTGGTCTAGATGACTAAGAATTGAGGCATGATCAATGTTTTGGCGTAAATGGTCACGAACGTTATGAGTCGAGGCCTCATTCATTAACGCATCGGGCATGACGCCGAAAGGTTGTTTGCTTGTGCTGGCAGCATCGTTCTCGTCCCCATGCTTATCATTTTGGTTCTTATGGCCATAAATCTCATTTGGGTCTTTTAAAACAGGGGCGTCTATTAGCCAATCGGGCGCATGAGAGGACAAGTCTAGTTTACGATAAAAGCAAGATTTGCGTCCTGTATGGCAGGCTATATCACCTATCTGTGTTACTTTAAGAATAATGACATCAGCATCACAGTCTAAATAAATATCATGCACACGCTGCGTATGTCCTGAGGTTTCCCCCTTGTGCCAAAGTTTAGCGCGCGAGCGAGAATAATACACCGCAGTTTTGGTCTTAGCCGTAAGCGCTAAAGCATCACGGTTCATCCAGGCCATCATAAGGATGTCATTAGTAACATAGTCCTGTGCAATAGCAGGCACTAACCCAGCTGAATTAAAGCTAACCGCGTCGAGCCATGATGAGTTTTTATCATAGGTATCCACAGGTTGAGGGGCAGTATTAGACATAAAGTATTCTCTAATAGATCAGGTTTTAGTTATCATTTTTTAACGAGCCTAGGGCGTGTCTTCAATTGGATTATGTGGCTAAAAATTAGATAGATTTTTGTCAATCAAGGATAGTTTCGCAGATAATATACATATATTAACTTGAAATTAGACACAGTTTAGCGAAGTTATAGTCATTTTTAGCCCATAAATTATAAAGCTTCAAATGAAGACACGCCCTAGTATATAGGTTTATAAGCATTTCATCACTATAGAGATTGCGTTTTATAAAAAGCTTTTGATGAGGTGACATGACTATATAAGCAACAACTTATAAATCAGTAATTCAATAAAAAGCATAGGGCAGTTTATATAACTGTATATATACCTGTTCATAAGAGGCAAATAGTATTGGTTAATATATTGTTTTCTGATACAATACGCGTTTCCCACCTCAAGGCAGTGTTATTTAAGGTCTATTTGCTCTAATTTTATATAGCAAAACGCTATAAAAATAGCTTAAAAGACGCCCTATATACACTGACGAACAGGTTTTCCCTTCGCTGTTATAGGTCGGTGTTTAAATAGATTAAAAGGATATAATATTATGTTAATCCTTGATGAGAGATATTAATAAAGTCATATTCATTGGCTCATATTAATAAACCTATTTTGATAAACTGACATTAACAACAAAGAATAAGAGGTTCTTATGAAAGTTAAAATGAAAACTAAAAGTGGTGCTGCTAAGCGTTTTAAGAAAACTGCTAATGGCATCAAGCGTAAGCAAGCGTTCAAACGTCACATTCTGACCAAAAAGTCTCCTAAACGTATCCGCCAATTACGTGGTACTAAGATGGTACACGCTGCTGATGTAGCTGCGGTTCGCCGTATGTGTCCTTATTTATAAACCCATTTAATTCAACGATCTTATATTAGTCATTATTAATTTATACCTTATTGATCTATGTAAGTTCTGGCAAAAAATATTATTAGGAGTATCTTATGGCCCGTGTAAAACGTGGTGTTCAAGCAAACCGTCGTCACAAAAAAATCTTAAAGCGCGCTAAAGGTTATTATGGCGCTCGTTCAAGAGTTTATCGTGTCGCTGTACAAGCAGTTACTAAAGCTGGTCAATATGCATATCGTGATCGCCGTAACAAAAAACGTACTTTCCGTCGTCTTTGGATTGCACGTATTAATGCTGGTGCACGCTTAAATGGTTTAAGCTATAGCCGTTTTATTAATGGCTTGAAAAAAGCAAACATCGAAATCGATCGTCGTGTATTAGCCGATATCGCTATGCATGATGCTGCTGCTTTCACAGCACTAACCGAAAAAGCAAAAGCAGCTTTAGCTTAATTAGCATTTTATAGATAGTAATTAAACTATTGTTGTTTTCGTATTGAAAGAAGCCATCGTATCGATGGCTTTTTTCGTTTGATTTGCTTACAATTAAGCACGTGGTTCAATACAGATAATTAAAACGACATTCAGCAATACTATTATGCGCCACACCCTGCATGCATTAATATAATTCTTTATTCACTAAAGATAGCTTATACAACTGATACAACACAATACGACTGATACAACAAAAGACGCTCATCACATTAGACGTTCATATTGTTGTTTTCACATCCAATAATTTTAAAAGAATGACCTTAGCTAATAATTCTGAGAACGCTTACATGACTCAACCTGACAGCACAACAAACCAAGACTCTAATCCGGCCTCTGAACCAACACGCAGTTTGACTGATCTTATAAACGATTTACCACGTTTAAGCGATGTCTTAAATGAATTAAATGAAGACGACCTACAGCATTATGCGAACGCTGCACAAACAGCTGTTGAGCAGATTGTAACCAGTTCAGACTTACAACAAATGCGTGTCAATTTAACGGGTAAGAAAAGTGCGCTTACCGGTTGGTCAAAGCAAATGGGTAAGCTTGATGCCGAGCGTAAAAAAGTAGTCGGTGGCTGGCTACATCAAGTACGTACCAAAATTAATGATGCGCTCAATATGCAGCAGCAAGCCCTTGAAAAGGTAGCATTAGAAGCTAAACTAAATGCTGAGCGTATCGATATCACCCTACCTGCACGCGGTCAGCAAAACGCCCAATTGCATCCTGTAACGATGACAGCCCAGCGTATGCAGCAGTTCTTTATGCAAGCAGGCTTTAATGTCGCCACAGGCCCAGAGGTAGAGAGTGATTATTATAATTTTGAAGCGTTAAATATCCCCTCGCATCATCCTGCGCGCGCCATGCACGATACTTTTTATTTTGATGCACACTATCTACTGCGTACACATACCAGCCCTGTGCAAATTCGTACTATGGAGCAAGGTGAGCCGCCTATCCGTATTATCTGTCCGGGCCGCGTATATCGCTGCGACTCAGACCAAACCCATTCTCCTATGTTCCACCAGCTTGAGGGATTGATGGTGACTGAGCATACGACATTTGCTGAACTAAAAGGTCTAATAAATGAATTTTTGGAAGCCTTTTTTGGTAAGCAGTTAACGGTTCGTTTCCGCCCCTCTTTTTTCCCGTTTACAGAGCCCTCTGCCGAAGTCGATATATTAGATGACAATGGTAAATGGCTTGAGGTAATGGGGTGCGGCATGGTGCATCCAAAAGTTTTGACTAATTGCGGTATAGATAGCGACAAATACACAGGGTTTGCATTTGGTATGGGAATTGAGCGCTTTGCAATGTTGTATTACGGCATCGATGATTTACGTCTATTTTTCCAAAACGATGTCCGCTTCTTACGCCAGTTTGGCTAAGCGTATCTTTTAAAATATATAATAAAACTGAAAATTCTTTCGAGTATTCTATGAAAATTAGTGAACAATGGTTACGTCAGTGGGTAAATCCTAATAACAACACCCAGCAGTTGGCTGACCAACTGACTATGGCTGGCTTAGAAGTTGATGCAATTGAATCCGTAGCGGCTGATTTTAGCGGCGTTGTAGTCGGTGAGGTCATATCGGTTGAGCCGCACCCCGATGCTGACAAATTGCGTGTTACTCAGGTAAATATTGATACAAATGAGCCTTTACAAATTGTCTGCGGTGCATCAAACGTTAAAGTGGGGATGCGCGTACCTGTTGCAACGATAGGCGCTAAATTGCCCACCGAAGATGGCAAAGGGTTCAAAATTAAAAAAAGCAAACTACGCGGCGTGGAGTCCCAAGGTATGCTATGCGGCGCCTCCGAAATTGATTTGCCTGATGTGGTTGATGGTTTGCTTGAATTAGCAGAGGATGCGCCCATTGGTGAAGATATTCGTCAGTATCTTGGGTTAGACAATCAGATTTTAGACATCTCTATCACCCCAAATCGCGGGGATTGTTTTAGCGTACGCGGTATTGCGCGTGAGATAGGCGTCATTAATAATTTAGCTGTAAATGGGCCTGAGGTAACTGCATCGGTGTCCACTACTAACGTCAGCCAAGCGGTTAATGTTACTGCTACCGATGCCTGTCCTCGCTATCTTGCGCAACCTGTTCATAATATTGATCGCAGTGTAGATACCCCAGAATGGATGCAAAATGCTTTATTACAAAGCGGTCATCGTACGCATAACTTTTTGGTAGATGTTACTAATTATGTGTTGCTAGAACTGGGTCAACCGTTACATGCTTTTGACGCTGATAAAATTGTCGGTGACATCACGGTACGATTGGCGACGAAAGAAGAAACGGTTGAGCTGCTAAATGAGCAGACGGTTACACTAAAAGGTGATGAGCTTGTTATCGCTGATGATAAAGGTATTCTTGCGCTCGCTGGTATTATGGGCGGTAAGCGTAGCAGTGTCACTGATATAACAACTAATATTGTGATAGAAAGTGCGTTCTTCTCACCTCTTACTATCGCAGGTCGTGCGCGCCGGTTTGGGCTACATACCGATGCCTCCCAGCGATTTGAGCGTGGGGTAGATTTTGAGCTACCTTTACACGCTCTGAATCGCGCTGTGAATATTATTACCACGGTTGCAAATGCTCAGGCAGGCAATATCACTACCGCTGAGCACGTAGATAAGCTACCAAAACGTACCGCTGTCATGCTACCGTTGAGTAAAGTTAAAGATGTCATTGGTATAGATATACCAAAAGATCGAATCATCGAGATCCTAAAAGCTTTAGATATCAACGTCGAACAATCCGAACAAGCTGACGGTGCAGTGCTGCATTGTATGCCGCCAAGCCACCGTTTTGATATAGAAATTAAAGAAGACTTAATCGAAGAGATTGCACGTATTTATGGCTATGATAATATTCCAAGCGTCTTACCTAAGCTTAGGGTAGATATGCGCTATGATGATACGGCTGACTTAACGCATCGATTGAAACTTAAGATGGTTGATGCAGGCTATATGGAAGCAATCAGCTTTAGTTTTAGTGATGAAAAAATTGAGCACATACTCGACGATTCTAGATTAGGTAATGTATTGGCATTAGCCAATCCAATTTCGTCTGATCTGGCCGTCATGCGCCGTACATTATTATCAAGTCTTCTACCTTGTGTGCAGTATAATTTAAACCGTCAGCAGACCCGAGTACGTTTTTTTGAAACGGGGTTAAGTTTTGTGGGTGCAACTATAGATGAGTTGGTGCAAACCACAAGTATGGCGATAATAGCCACAGGTGATGTTTACCCCGATCAAGCGCATAATAATCGGGAGATGGACTTTTTTGATCTCAAAAATGATGTTGAGCAGCTGTTGCCAAGCACAATTGATGAGTCAAGAGTAAGCTATCAGCGTAGCGAAATGGCTTTTTTACATCCTGGACAAAGTGCTGAGATATTTATAGATCAGAAGCGTATTGGTTGGTTTGGTCAGCTACATCCAAATACCGCGCAGGCATTTGATCTACCAACAACATGGGTAGCACAGTTAGCGCTGACACCGATTTTAGAATTAGCACGTGAAACCAATAGTATCCAAAGTCCTTCAAAATTCCCTCAAGTACGACGAGATATTGCGTTGTTAGTCGATGCAGATATTCCGCGTCAACAGCTATCCCAAACCATACGTGAAGCAGGTGGTGCGCTACTACAGCAACATTGGTTATTTGATGTCTATCAGGGTGAGCACACGCCAGAAGGTAAGCGCTCAGTTGCTTTTGGTCTAGTTTGGCAAGATTATGCGCAAACTCTATCTGATGAGGTGGTAAATAAAGCCATGCAAAACGTTGTGACAGCGCTTCAGGACGAGCACGGTGCACAATTAAGAGACAGTTAGACTTGTCTTTTAATTAATTTAGTGATTAGTTATACTAAAGTTTATGGCAGGAAGCTATAAACTTATTGCTTAAAAAAATAATCTAATTTAAACTTAAAAATTAATGATTTAAACGAAAAGGAAGACGTAGTCATGACACTGACAAAAGCAGATATTATTGAGCATTTGATGGATAAGTTTGGATTCACTAGACAGCAAGGGCGAATGCTGGTTGATTCATTTTTTGATGAGATATACGATAATTTGATAAACGGTAAAGATGTCAAGTTATCAGGGTTTGGCAACTTTATTTTAAAAGATAAAAAGAGCCGACCTGGTAGAAACCCTAAGACTGGTGAAGAGGTCGAAATTTGCGCGCGTCGTGTGGTTACGTTTAAAGCTGGACAAAAATTACGCCGTCAAGTAGATGAAAAGCAGTTGGTTGCTGAGTAATTAGATTGGAATCCAATAAACACTTTAATGATTTATTAAATGAACAATTAATTGAGCATCAAGCCGATTGTTTGAAGCCCAGTTGTTATAAAACCTATGTACTAGAAACCCAATGCATAGAAATAAAGCACCAAAAAAAAGAGAGCCTTTAGGCTCTCTTTTTTATTGACTGCTATAGAATATCTAGTTGTTATATAAAATTATCATTTAATAAACAACTAAATATTCAGATATAGCTTATTCAGCAACAACTGTTTCTTCTTCAACAACAACTTCGTCAGTTAGAGTAACATCATCAGCAGCGTCCATAGCATTGTTGACAGCAGCATCAGTTTCACCAGCAGCAATGTTGTTAGACTCTTCAATAGCTTCTACATCACCAGCGGCCGCGGCAGCTTCTGCTTCAGCAGCAGCAGCTTCAGCGTCTGCTAATTCAGCTTGTTCTGTAGTAACTGCTACGCCTTCAGCAGCAGCTTCATTTAGCTCTTCTTGAGCATCATTGAGCTCTTCTTGTGCGTCGTTGATATCTTCAACAGCGTTTTCTTTAGCGCTATCACAAGCAGTTAAACCCATTGTAGCAGCCATAAGACCTGATAGTGCAAGTGCTTTAAGTTTCATAATTAATCTCCAAAAAAGTGAAATATTACTAACGGCATTAATCATTGCAGATAATTTATATTAACCTAGATATAGTAATATAGCTTACTAATTAACTGTTAATATGAACAATGAATTATGTAGCGTCAGTATTCGTGGGCGATTATACAACACAGATATTACAAGTTAAAGTAAATGTTGTTAAACTTTAAATTTAGATACAATTCTTAACGAAATTTTTAAATCTACTGTAAATAAAGGTTTAAAAGCTGAATTTAGTTGAGAATTTGAATTTATTATTAAATTTATCTTAAAGCCTATGATGATTTTATCATAAGTGTATTGATAGTAGATTTTCAGTTAAGCATGTTATATAAGATTATAGATAATAAACAACTATAGATAATTGCATTAAACTTAAATATCATAGTCAATAATTTTCAAATACAATAATGTAAAATAAAAATCATGTAACCAAAAAGTTGCGAAAACATTGAGTCACAAGATCAAAATCTTAAATTGAAAACTTATAAAAAAGGTAAACCTTATGAAATGGCGCGGTAGAAGAGGTAGCTCAAATGTCAGAATGAGTGGTGGCAAGGCCGCAGGTGGCGGAATTTTCGGCATTATTATTGGCTTAGTACTATGGTTAGTGTTTGGTGTGAATCCAATGACGGCATTTCAAACAGGCCAATCAGTAACTGGTGGGGGAGGATCGACAGCGACGCAGCCCTTAGATGATGATAGCCGAGACGCACAATTTGTCTCTGTGGTACTGGCGGATACTGAAGCGGTATGGAATCAAATCTTCCAAGAGTTAGGTGGTACCTATCGTGAACCGCAACTGGTTCTGTTCAATGGTACCGTTACTTCAGCCTGTGGCGGTGCTACCGCAGCAACTGGTCCCTTTTATTGTCCTGCCGATCAAAAGGTATATTTAGACACCTCATTTTTTGCTGAAATGCGCCAAAACTTAGGTATTGCAGGCGATCAGCAAGGCTCTGGTGATGCTGAAAACCAAGGTAAAGCAGGAGATTTTGCACAAGCGTACGTTATTGCACACGAAGTCGGTCACCACGTACAAACATTAATGGGAACCTCTCAGAAGATAAATGAAGCAAGACGTCAACTTAGTCAGGCTCAAGGTAATGAATTGTCAGTTCGCCAAGAGTTACAAGCCGATTGCTACGCCGGTGTTTGGGCAAACCGAAATCAGCAGCGCGTTCAGTTTTTAGAAGAGGGTGATATTGATGAGGCGTTACATGCTGCCAGTCAAATCGGCGACGATCGCTTAGCGCAATCAAGCGGACGAGCCGCAGTACCTGATAATTTCACGCATGGTACCAGTCAACAGCGGGTAAACTGGTTTACGCGAGGACTTGAAACTGGCGACGTGCGAAACTGTGATACCTTTTCAGGCGCTATTTAAACAGTCTTCTTTTAATAGTGCTTCAAATCTAAAAAAGCCTGCTAACGCTTAAGTTAGCAGGCTTTAATTTATTTAACGGACATCAAACATGTTAACAAAAGGGGTTAGTTCTGTGATTTACGCTTCATCTGTTCAAAGAAGTCATCATTTGTTTTGGCTTCTTTCAAACGATCTAGTAAGAACTCCGTGGCTTGGACACCATCCATAGGCTGAAGAAGTTTGCGCAGAATCCAAACTTTACGCAGTGTGTCCTCATCAATCAAACGCTCTTCGCGGCGTGTACCAGACTTCTTAATATTAATAGCTGGGAAGACACGTTTTTCTGCAAGATCGCGTTCAAGTGTAATCTCTTGGTTACCCGTTCCTTTGAATTCTTCAAAGATAACGCTATCCATTTTACTGCCAGTATCAATCAACGCCGTCGAAATAATAGTTAAACTGCCGCCTTCCTCGATATTTCGAGCAGCACCAAAGAAGCGTTTTGGCTGTGCCAAAGCATTGGCATCTACACCACCTGATAATACTTTACCTGAGGACGGTACTACCGTGTTATAAGCACGTGCTAAACGCGTGATTGAATCTAATAAAATCACCACATCTTGCTTGTGCTCAACCAATCGCTTGGCTTTTTCAATAACCATTTCAGCAACTTGAACATGGCGCTGTGGCGGCTCATCAAAGGTAGAAGCAACCACTTCGCCGCGTATGGTACGCTGCATTTCGGTCACTTCTTCTGGGCGCTCATCAATGAGCAATACGATCAAATAACATTCAGGATTATTGCGGGTAATAGATTGAGCGATGGTTTGCAATAAAACCGTTTTACCAGCTTTTGGCGGTGCAACGATAATAGAACGCTGACCTTTACCAATAGGGGCAATAAGGTCAATCACACGACCCGTTAAATCCTCGGATGTGCCATTACCCATCTCAAGCTTTAGCTGTTCGGTTGGGAATAAAGGCGTTAAGTTTTCAAAAATAAGTTTATGGCGTGAGCGGTCTGGTGTATCAAAGTTGATTTCGCCTACTTTTAATAGCGCAAAATAACGCTCTGAGTCTTTTGGTGGACGGATAGTACCAGCAATAGAGTCACCAGTTTTTAAGCTAAAACGGCGAATTTGACTTGGACTCACATAAATGTCGTCGGGTCCTGCTAAATAGGACCCCTCAGAAGATCGCAAAAAACCAAATCCATCGGGAAGAACTTCGAGGACACCATCTCCATAGATGGCCTCACCGTTTTTTGCATGTTTTTTTAATATAGCAAAGATAATATCTTGCTTACGGCTACGGGCAAGGTTATCGAGGCCCATTTCTTTTGCAATTTTTAGCAGTTCTGAAACGGAATTCTTTTTTAGTTCAGTCAGGTTCATAGAGGTTTCGTTTGATGGTTGTGTATTTTTTGAGGGTCTTTGAGTCATAGTCAGCTACTAGGCATATGTCATCATTAAAAAGTGAGTACGATAGTTGTTATCGTTACACAGGCAGAGTCGAGACCAATAAATAAATGGTAGGCATATTATTGTTGTGTTTATATCGCATTAAAGCATGTCACATCGAAGCATTTTCTTTTGCAAGATTGTTACCCTGTTTCATCAGATAGGTTATCTAAAAGTCAGACAGTGGCACCGCTTAATAAGACTACCAGCTCAAGTTAAGTAATTTAGACTAAGGGTTACTTTAGACTAAGCGTTTTAGATAAAGTGTTTCAGACTAAGGTTATTGAGCTAAGAATAGGTTTAAATCCTTAAAGATACTATTTTAATAAACAGGTATCCCGAGCTTATCGTTTAAATAGTTATACTTTATCTGATACAGATGGGATATAAGATCATGCAAGAATAAGAGAACAGAATTATATTGTCATCTTCTTAATTAGGCCACTGAGTTAACACTACGAGCTTATTATAAATACAACCAAAGAACGATGGTCTATAGTTTATAAAGACAGCTGGTTTGATAGTAGGGTTATAATAATATATGGATTAATCAAAGAAGTATGCAACTAAACAGGTATTGATAAAAAGAGCAATAATGCAATAGATATAAAATTGATACTTGCAAAGTGATAGTAACTGACAATAGATATTCTCTAGGACTCAAACTATACGGTGTTTGGTTATAAGATGTCAATGTTTTTATTGGGTAGAAGCTGATTTTTACTCACTTTTTATAATAATTTTAAGCTTTTTTGCATGTCATACTTAATATCGTTTATTGAAGTGACAAATAAGTCCTTATATGCTTCGAATATATTAAATACTGATTGTTCAACAGGTACTAGCATTTAATAGGGATAATATAAGGTAATAACCGCTATTTAATTAAAAAAAGTGCAAAAATAAAAGCGATGATCGTCTGATCATCACTTATATTTGCTTGCTACTATGATTTAGCAAACCTAGCTCAATCTAAATTACACTACTTACATTACGCTACCTACATTAAAAGCATTTAATGTAGGCCTATTTAATCAAGACGAGCTACAATTAAGCAAGCTATATTAAGCGTTACAGATGCTTATCAAGTAAAGCAACCAAGTCGGCTTTAGGCTGTAGACCCATAACTGTATCTACTTTCTCGCCACCCTTAAAGACCATTAAAGTAGGGATACTACGAATACCGAAACGACTGGCGGTTTCTGGATTTTCATCCACATCAACTTTAACGATATTCACTTTACCGTCGTAGTCTTGAGCAATATCTTCTAGAATGGGTGCTATGGCTTTACATGGACCACACCATGCTGCCCAAAAGTCTACCAATACGGGTGCATCTGACTGAAGCACATCTTTATCAAAATTTGCATCGGTTGTATTTACGATTAAATCTGACATACATTAATCCTTATAAGTATTAAAAAATAGAATGCTAAGTGTAATAGGGGTTATAAAGCGCATGATTTAAAAAGCATTGAAGAAGATTTGTTTTTACATCATATTTTTACAATATAAATGCAAGTGCCACAAACTTACTAGTGACTAAAATAAAATCCATAAAATCAAAAATCTATCTAAATAACAGACACTATTTAACCCCTTTTAATTAATCTCATGACTGCTATTTTAGCATTAATTGAGTCCGCTTTTGTCTTAAGCCCGTTAAGTAAGGTTAATAATTGGTATCAGTTAGATTGATGGTATACTTAGACGTTTAAAGCTTTGGACAAGATAGAATTGATCTATAGCCCTTAACCTTTAATTCTTTAACATAAAAAATGCGTGACTTAACATGGTGATATCTATAGATAAAGTAAATCAGCTTAATAAAGAAGAGACGCAGTATGATGCTCAATTTTTTAAAAAGTTTATGACCCGCGTTACTGTGTATGAAGATGATGATATTTTGGTAGTGGATAAGCCCGCTGGTCTTTTAAGTATCGATGGTAAAGATTTAAAAGTTAGCTTGTTATCACGATTAGAACATGCCAATCCAGAAGTTAAGCTGATTCATCGCTTAGATATGGACACGTCTGGGCTGATGATTTTTGCTAAAAATAAACCAGCTCAAACGCATATTAGTAAACAGTTTATTGAGCGCATTCCACAAAAAGAGTACCAAGCAGTCGTCCAAGGTACATTAGCCACGCCCGGTAAAAGAGGTGAGATTAATATACCTGTACGTTATGAGCCTAGTATTAAACCAAAGCACGTTGCTGATCCAACTTGGAAAAAGCATGCGCTAACCCGTTACGAAGTGCTGCATCATGAGCTGCGACAAGGCGCGCCAGTGACTCGTGTTGCGTTGCACCCTATTACTGGGCGAAGTCATCAACTTCGAGTTCATATGCTGCATCTAGGTCATGTGATAATCGGCGATCCTATCTATGCAGAAGGCGAGGCACTTGCACTGTCACCCCGCCTTAATCTACATGCACATAAGCTGCGTCTAAAACACCCCATTATGAATACATGGATGGCGTGGGAGAGTCCTGTACCGTTTTAAGCTGCTATCATTGAGCTCTTTAATTAAGCGTTTGTACAGTATGCTCTTTACGGTCAACTTTTAAAAACCCTAGCGCTCATTAAAAAAGCTTTTATTGCAATGCGGCAGGTAGTATTTTATAGGTAAGAAGTATTATAAAGTTATTAATAAAATTATTAATAGCGTGTCAGGATGATCCATTTAATAAGGAGGTTACATGAGTATTATCCACCCTTTTCACCAGTTTAAATCCTCAAGAGATGCAGTTAAGCCATTAGAGCGTGTAGAAGAGGTGCGCGGTGCGGCACAAGACTTTCGTAAAGCCATGTTGTCAAATCCTAAAGTACAGTTTTACAAAACCTTTGAGCTGATTCGCGTGCCCTATCCTACAAAATACGCATATCTCAATGCGTTTGACTTACCGACTCCTTACTTACATATCTGTAATAAGCTATTTGTCATTCAATTTAACAGTAGCGAGGGTCTAAAAACATTATTAGTCAGTCCTTCTGACTGGGAAACTCAATCAGAGACGCCTTATTTTTATCATATGATACAAGATGCAGGTGTTTTTGCCCGTCCTGCTGAAAAGCTTATGGCACGCCCACGTCATACTGTGCTTAAAGCCATTGAGAAGTTGGGACTTGCGCCTGAGGATGTTGACTATATTACTTACGATCATTTGCATACGCAAAATATTACCCGCTGGCTTGGAGGAAAAGATTATTCTGCGATCTTCCCTAATGCCAAGCTTCTGGTAATGCGAGAGGAGTGGGAAAGTACACAGGCATTATTACCATGGCAAAGCCAGTGGTACTGCCCAGAGGGCATAACTGGGGTGGATGCAAGCCGAGTGGTGCAGTTAGATGGTGATGTGTTACTTGGCGATGGTTCGGTTGCGCTTATGCGCACCAAAGGCCATACAGAAGGCAATCACTCGATTGTCGCACACACCGATCAAGGCCTGCTTGTGACCTCAGAAAATGGGGTTAGTATGGATTCGTATGCGCCGCAGCACTCCAAAATTAAGGGGCTAGCACGTTATGCTAGAACCACTGGCGCTGAGGTGGTACTAAACGGTAATACGCTGGAATTTGGGGTAGACCAATATTTATCCATGATTCAAGAAAAGACAGTAGCAGGGCCTTATCCAAAGGATGAGCGCTTTTATAATATGGCGCTTTCTTCTGAGTCGGCAGGTTATTATCTCTTTCCAGGAACTGCACCAACCACGCGTATGGGCAATTTAGAATTCGGTACATTTGTTCCTAAAACCAAACCAACCAAAAGAGGTGGCTTATGGCGCAAACTTATATCGTAACTGGGGCGGCATCAGGTATTGGACTTGCATTATGCCAACAGCTACTGGATAAAGGTCATAATGTATGTGCCTGTGATATTAATCATACGGTGCTACAAACTCGGTATGCCCAAGAAGAGTATGCCTCATCCATTGAAGCCGAGCGCCTCATACTGCACATGCTTGATGTCAGTAAGCCTGATGACTGGCAAGCTATGGTAGATAAAGTATTAGCCCAGTGGCAAACCATTGACGTATTATGTAACGTTGCTGGCGTTTTACAAGACAACTGGATAACCGATATTGTGGTTCCAGATGATGTTGATTTACATTTTGATATCAATGTCAAAGGTACGATATATGGCACTCAAAGTGTGATACCTGCCATGCGTAATCAAGGAGGTGGGCACATTATAAATGTCGCGTCGCTCGCCGCACTTTCACCAGTACCAGGCTTGTCTTTATATAGCGCCAGTAAGTATGCCGTACGTGCTTATTCATTAGCCGCTGGCATGGAGCTTAAGCAATATGGTATTGCTGTAACCACACTGTGCCCAGATGCAGTACAGACCCCCATGCTTGATCAGCAAAAAGACAAGGCGCAAGCGGCTTTAACATTTTCAGGTAATCGCACACTTACTGTCGAGGAAATCGTTGAGACTATTTTAGACACCATACTGCCTAAGCGGCCACTTGAAATCGTCATGCCCGCAAGCCGCGGTGTTGTGGCGAAAGTTGCCAATATTTTTCCGCAAACAACAGGTAACTTTATTGCCTTGTTTCAAAAGCAAGGCGCTAAACGTCAGGCTAAAGGGTAAGGTGTTTTTATAATTATCTCCAACAATCGGACATCTCTTATATTAAATTTCTTATTCATTAGTATTAATAAATAGTGATGCGTTTAATACCGATTAAATAAACAATATTTGGCCGCAAAAAAAGCAGCTCTACTTAGAGCTGCTTTTTTAATTTAGTACTAGAACTTGATTAGGTTTGGTACTAATAATCAGTTAAATTATTTACCAAATACTTTTAAACGAGTTTCAAGTGGTTTGAATTCTTTGTCGCCTGCTGGCTGTTCAATGCCACCAAATACCATTTGTGCGATAAGTTTCCAGTTAGAATCTACATTCCAAGTTTTAGCAACTTCATCGTCGATCACTGGGTTATAATGCTGTAGGTTGGCGCCGATATTTAAGCTTGCTAATGCTGTCCAGATAACGTATTGATGCATAGCACTGGTATGCTCAGACCAAACTGGGAAACGATCCGCGTATAGCTCAAAGTTTTCTTGTAACTCTTTAACTACTTCTTGATCTTCAAAGAATAGTACAGTACCTGCACCCGCTCTAAAGCCATCAATTTTCTGCTTAGTGCTTTCAAATTTCTCATCATCATTGACAATACCGCGAAGCGTGTCTTCAGTGATTTGCCATAGTTTATTATGATCTTCACCAAATAATACGATTAGACGAGTAGATTGTGAGTTAAAGGCTGAAGGGGTGTGCAAGATCGCGTGTTCTACTAATTTTACGATCTCCTCTTTATCTACGGGCAATTGATCGTTTAAGGCATATATAGAACGGCGTGCTTCAGCAAGCTTATGAAAAGTTTGTAAATCTGACATTATAATTCTCCGTTTATTATTTTGATTTAAATTATTAAGTTTAAAAGCTAATTCAAGTTAAAAACTACTTTAAGTTTAAAATAGCTTTTGGTTTAAAAACTGATTATGTTGAAAGTATCACGTCCAAATTTAGTAGCGGTATAAATCAAATAAGCTGCTCTATATTTAAGACTGTGAGAGTACGACTGCCAGCTTAAACTTAGGCTGCGTCTTATAATTGTATAACTATAAGACATTGCTATGAAACTGCTATTATAATTTTGTAAGCTTAGCTAACCTTAATGTATATAAGTTAAGCTCTGCTTACAAATTATTCTTTAAAACCTTCAGGTAGATCGGGTGCGGTTAAGCGTCTTAATTCTGAATCAACATTACCAAAGCGGGGATGATTGTTGTTCCAATCCTCAATGGCCTGTTCAATATCTTGCTTATTATCAGAAACAAAGTTCCACCATAGTAGTACTTTATGATTGAGAGGTTCGCCGCCAACAAGCATAAAACGAGTGCCTTTTTTACCACGCACTGTCACAGAGGTCGTCTCTGTCACCTCATCGAAACGAATCAACTGATTTTGCTCGTACTGAGCACCTTGGTATTCGATGCCCTCTATCACCATCAATATACCGTACTCCATACCCGGCTCTAAGGTTAGCGTCACTTCAGTGTCTTCGATTAAATTAACATCGACACCGACCATTTTGGAGTATTGAATTGTAGGCGCTTCATAACGCTCACCAGTAGGGGTGGTATAGCTACCTGTGGTTAATACAAACTCAGCATGTTGAGACTGCCAGCTTGGCAGCTTTGGATAATGATGAAAACCACGTTCAATCTTTTGATCTAATGGCAGTGCAATCCATAATTGAACCATGTTTATAGCGCGCTCCGCATCCTGAGAGCCGCCTGTATCTGGAAAGACACTTTGTTCAGTATGACTGATACCTTGATCTGGGCCAGTACCTGCTGTCATAACGTTGACTTGATTTTTTGAGATCAGTTGTTCATTCCCCAAACTATCTTTATGCAGCACTTCACCTTCAATCATCCAACTAAACGTTTGTAAGTTGATATGCGGGTGACGTCCTACTTGCATACCGTCATCGCCTTCTGCAAATTGAGCAGGGCCGGCATGATCCATAAAACACCACGCACCAATCGGACGTTTACCTTTATTTGGCAACAATCTAGCAATGGGAATACCACCTACATCGGCCAGTCGGGGTTCTAAAACTTTAGAAATCATAGGTCACCTCGGTTTCTTTTATTTTATATTATAGCTACGTTCTAATTAAGCTATGTTCTAGTTAGACATATTCTAAATAGATATGTTTTAGGTTTTGAATAGTATGCCTATAACAATAGTATGCTTCAAAGCCATGCTATTCATGATGAATGTTTGTAGTAGACTCTAGTTATATTCTTTCATAGGAATATCCATGACTAAGACTTGGGCATTTTCTAGAACATCCATAGTAAAGTTTTTAGTATTTGAAATCCCAAGCCCATCTCGTCCATCTAAGGTTTGTCCATTGATAACAACTTTACCTGAGATTACAAAGACATAAGCGCCATTTGAAGGCGTTTGAATACGATAAGTAGTCGTAATATCTTTATCGAATTCGCCAATATTAAACCAGGCATTTTGATGAATCCAAACCCCACTATCCTCTGGGTTGGATGACAATACTTGATTAAAAGTATTGCGCTTTAATAGTGCTACCAAACTGGTTTGCTGATAGCGTGGCTCAACATTCATCTTGTTGGGTTCGACCCATATTTGTAAAAACTTAACAGGGTTGTCAGAGTCGCCGTTCATTTCAGAATGTACAACGCCGCTACCTGCCGACATAACCTGAATATCGCCAGTTTCGATAGTCCCTGTATTACCAAGACTATCGTTATGCACTAATGTGCCTTGTAAGGGGATACTAATAATTTCCATGTTACGATGCGAGTGATCGCCAAAGCCCATACTCCCCTCAACATAATCATCATTGATGACACGTAGAGCTCCAAACCCGACGCGCTTTGCGTCATAGTAATCACCAAAACTAAAGGTATGCTTACTTTTAAGCCATCCGAAGTCTGCACCGCCTCTTGTATTTGCCGCATGATAAACGGTCTTCATAAACATCACCTTTTTATATTTTTATTATAGTTTTTAAATGTTTAAACGTTTCAATCTATTAAAACCAATCACTATAAACTGGATATATACAGTTATAAACACTGAAAGCTATTGCTCAAGATAGCTCTACATGGCTTTACAATAGTTCGACACTTGCTTATAGTTGATTATTGCGTTGATTGTCGTTTTAGTTTGCAATTAGCAAATAACACCACATAAATAACACCAAATAAATAAAACCAAATAAATAACACCAAATAAATATCACTAAAAAACCTAATAATTAATAAGGAACCGCCATGTCTGATAATTCTAAATTAAATTATAATGTTATCGATAATAAAGAAGCCAAACGTTTCGAAATTCATATTGACGGCCATGTGGCTTTCGAAGATTACGAATACTTCACCACAAGCGATGGTGAGCCTGGTATCGCTTACGTACATACAGAGGTACCTAAAGAGCTTGGTGGTCAAGGTATTGCAGGTTATTTAGTCAAGCATATTCTTGACGATGCCGCTGATAAAAATTTGCGAGTTAAACCAACGTGTCCGTATGTAAAAGCCTATATTGATAAGCACCCTGAATATCAAGACAATTCAGTATTTCACAACGCAAAGCCATAAATTTAGACCAACTACTAAGTTCTAAATGTGCAAGTATTTAAGTTACTAACTTCTAGTTGCTGACTTATACAAAGTTCTTAATGTCATGAATAAGCTGATGTCATTAAGAACTTGCTGTTATTAGCATTGTCATTAGGTGTAGACACTAAGCATCGTTATTAATCAAATTAGGGTTCGATAAATTCAGCCACCGCCTGTGCAAACCTATTCAAATACTTCTGAGTTCGTTCACTCGTCACCTCACCTTCATCCAAGCTTTTTGTGGCACTGCTTAAATATACCTCTGGTGCAATCATAACGTTAGCTGCTAACGAATGAAGGGATTTACGAACATCCAATCCACTGCTACGTCCTCCAAAGGAGCTAGGTGATGCAGTCGCTATGGCGACTTTTTTATCTTGCCATACGCCCTCACCATAGGGACGTGAACCAATATCGATGATGTTTTTAAGCGCAGCTGGGATAGTGCGATTATGCTCGGGTGTTACAATAAGTACAGCATCAGCGGTTTTTAGCTGCTGGCGAACCCTATCGTAACTGTCAATTTGACGATCATCGAAATCTTGATTGTAGACAGGTAAATCAGAGATATTAACGTCATCTACTTCAATGTGTTCAGGTAGCTGAGATACGATGTACTCTGCAAATATACGGTTGATAGAGGCTTGTCGCAGACTACCAATGATAAGAGCGAGCGTCAGTTTATTACTCATAACAACTCCTTGTAAATCTGAAGTGGATGATCTTTTTGTAAATTACGAAATCTATAATATAAAACTCTAAAATACGAAAAGATTCAGTGAGCGTAGACAGCACTCGAAGTGCGCAAATATATGTCTTACTATATAGCAGACCGACGCATTACATAGGTAGTATCTACAAAAATAGGCGAGATAACACCATATCTATACAGATTAGGGTCTAATATATATAGACCCTAACTGTGTATAGCTGAATGTATTTCAACTTATAGCTTTTGCTCAAGATGCTTTCATTTAAAAATCACATTTCAAAGCGATCTTATACGCGGCGATGTTCAGTATGAGTACCTTCATCAATTGAGTAAGCACCTGGACCATGAGCAACGATCATTAGGAAACCACCAGCGATTGCTAAGTTTTTCATAAAGTTCATCATCTCATTTTGATCACCAAAGTTTGAGTGGAAGATCAGCGCAGAAACGATATTAAAGCCAGCTAGTAAGAAAGCAACGATGCGCGCTTTAAAACCGAATAAAATTGCTAAACCGCCTAACAGCTCAGTGATAATGACTAAAGGTAATAAGAATCCTGGTACACCCATTGATTCCATATAGCCTTGAGTACCAGCGTAGCCTATAATTTTATTAAATCCTGAAAAAATAAAGATAGCAACGAGTAAAAAACGGCCAACCGGTGCACTAAGATTAGTAATAGTATTCATAAGTAATTCCTTTAAAAAAGTATTAAGCTTAGGTTTTATTGAAAGTGGGTCTATTTTAATTGTTGTCGTATTAAGAGTAAATATAAAAAAATACAAATTATAGTTCTCTTTTTTAGAACAATTCGTATTTGATCTACTTAGCAAGTCTCTCAATAGCGCTACCAATGTGTAGCGCTATCGCTCGATATCTTCTAATGAATACCTGATCGTAAATATGACTTTAGGCACCTCTACAGTATGGAATGTGTTGTTATACTTAACGAAGCGTATTTATTTATATCTTAAGTTTACTGGAGGTTACGACTTAAAAGTAGTTAAGAATTGTGCTAAACCTTCACCAAAACGTCTAACCAGCCATAAAAAGGAATAAGGCCATGGGACAATTAGAAGACATGTCACTATTCATACGTATAGTGGATTCGGGCAGTATTACCAATGCCGCTGATCAATTGAATATTGCAAAATCAGCGGTAAGCCGTCGCCTTAAAGAGCTTGAGAACCGATTAGGCGCTCAACTACTTAATCGAACCACACGACTATCGACGCTGACAGAGGCAGGACAACAGTATTATCATCAGTCGCATAAAATACTCAGCGAAGTAGCGATGTTAAATGAGGACATAACCGGTTCTAAAACTCATGTCGAAGGTACCTTGCGAATAACAGCACCGTTATCATTTGGACTTATGCATCTGAGTAATATTTTGCATGCCTATTCACTACAGCATCCTAAATTAGGTTTCGAGATTGATTTTTCTGATAAGCATGTTGATCTGATTGAACAAGGTTATGAAATGGCGGTACGCATAGGCGAACTTGAGGATTCAAGCTATCAAGCTAAGCGCTTAATCCCCATTCGTTTTGTGCTCTGCGCCAGTCCTGAATACATCGAAAAACATGGCAAGCCTACTACCATTGAAGCATTGAGTGAGCATTATTTTCTACAATATGGATTGAGGCGTAATGATGAAATAGTACTGACAGACGATAGCAATAAAACAGTTAGAATCAAGACTCAATCTAAAATCAAAGCCAATAATGGGGATTTTTTACTAGATATGGCCCGAAAAGGACACGGAATAGTCTATACACCAACCTTTATAGCTTATGGGGGATTATTAAGTGGCGAGCTGGTATCGTTGCTGCCTGAATATCGATTACCCCAAGTAAACGCGTATGCAGTATACCCTAAGAGCCGATTCTTATCGCAGCGCTGTCGCCGCTTAATAGACTTTATTATTGAAAAGATTGGGGATGATCCTTACTGGGATCGGCAATTGGTCGACAGGGGTATTATCGGGCAGTTTTAATCTGTTGTTCAGATACTGGTTTTTAAATACTCGTTTGCATTTACTTGTTAATAGTCATTCGTTAACAGTTGCTCGTTAACCAGCACTACAGGGTATATATACGTCTATAAAGGCGTAGATATAGTCGGCGAACTTATAAAGAGTCATGGTGTTAACCTCGTTAAGCCTACCCTAGTAGTACTTGCACTCGGTTGCCTTGTGACTACTTTAAAGTTCTTTGACTATATAATGAACGTCCATGTTATAAAAGGCAAAAATATAGCCCATCACAGGGCTATATCATCTCAAACTATAAAATCAAAACAGGCAATAAAATCAAAACAGGCAATAAAGTCCTTTTATCTACTTATATCAGGATCATACCCTTGATAACCGTCTGTATTTATTCTAGCGATTGCTCGCAGCTTCACTATCGGCTTTTATCTTATTTAAAACTTCAATAATTTGTTTTCTATTCAAATAGAGGGGGACAGCGTAGGTATCGCTCACTTCTTTTGCCGCCCCTTTTGCCATTTTCTTAAAGTCTTTCTCATTCATGCCTTTAACAGTAGGATCAATGTTTAGATCCTTAATAAGCTTACGTACCTGTTCGATAAGATGATCGGCTAATTCGTCATCAGACGCAGATGCATCGCCCGTCTCTAAAATGCTTGCTTTTTTGGCTAGGCTAGCAAGGCGCTCTTTGCAATCATCACGGTTAACATCAAGAATGTAGGGCAGTACGATAGCGTTGGCACGGCCATGCGGGATACTATACATTGCACCCAGTTGGTGGGCGATCGCATGCACGTATCCTAAGCCTGCCTTATTAAAGGCAATACCACCATAATGCGCGGCTATCCCCATCTCTTCGCGTGCTTTAAGGTTAGACCCGTCTTTATAAGCCAAAGGCAAATACTGCATGACCGTTCGTGTCGCTGATGCCGCATAATAATCGGTTTCGCTACTGGCGTTTGCGCTCATCCACGCTTCTAAAGCATGGGTCAACACATCGATACCCGTATCCGCGGTAATGTGTGGCGGCATTCCTTCCATGATTTTAGGATCAACGGCTGACGCCAAAGGCACCATTCGTGGATCAATAGACAGCGATTTTTGATGGGTTTTATCATCTGAAATAACTGCGCCTAGCGTGGCTTCAGATCCAGTACCAGCGGTCGTTGGAATACAATACAGCGGCATACACTTAGAGGCTTTAAGTAATCCCATAAGCTTTTTGGGCTTGCGCTTGGTTGCCTGCGCCATGGCGATGACTTTGGAGGCATCGATTACTGAGCCGCCACCCATAGCCAATATCGAATCACATTGATTATCTACCGAGTGCTTTAAACCTGCTTCTACTACACTAAATGTTGGGTCTGGCGTAATACCATCAAATAAATGGTAGCCTATATTTTGCTCATCAAGATAAGTGGTGACCTTGTTGGGGATACCTAATTTATTTAATACCGCATCAGTGACGATCAATATATTGGTTGCCCCTTCATTTATCATAAGGTCGCATAGCTCATAGCAAGATTGCTCACCGATAAACAGCTGTGGTCTTGGAATAGGGACTACCAGCGAAAAGGCATGAAACGCCGTGGCGCGCGTTTTAGCAATTGCAAGATAACCTGCGTGTTGTATATTAGAAGGTGAAAAAGAGCTAAGAGCAGAGATCGCATTGTTCGCGGGCATGAAAAAAATCCTTTTAAAAAGAGAGATAATGATGTCCTTAAATATATAGTGCCTAGATTTACAGAGCCTAGATTTTAAGAGCATAAGTAAACAGTGCTTAAACGTTATTCTTGTTTGTAGCACATTGGCCATATTTATAGCAACAGCATAGGGCAAATCTCATACCTATATGACAAATATAGTGATAGAGAACCATCGACTAAATTAATCGTTATAGTGTATGCAGAACTTAACAAGATCCTAAAGCGGTGCTAAAAATATTAATTTAAACAGACCCTAATATAAAGCTGGGCACTATTGACAGTATTGTGCCAGTATATCAATAAGATAGGAAGAGGAAGAACTGAACTGATAAGGAGAAATATAAAATATGGCGGTGAAGGAGGGATTCGAACCCTCGATACGCTATTAACGTATACACACTTTCCAGGCGTGCGCTTTCGACCACTCAGCCACTTCACCGTTTTGGGGCGTATAGTATAACCAAAGCCAATTAAAAAGTCATCAAAATCACCATATTTAATGAGATATCTATCTCCTACCTCTCCCATACCTCTCTCCCATACCTCTATTTGATGCCTAAATCTCTAATTGGGCGACACTCAATAACGTTTAGTAAGTAATTACTCTTTACTCACTTACAAGTCGTTGATAGCATAGGCGCTCTTTATGCAAATGATTAAAAATTTCTATAGACAACAAAGGTTTATATTAATAAAGAAATAGGGTTGATCTATAAAAATCATCAGTTTAGGAGTAGAGCGATTAGTCCATTTTTTTTAAGTCATCTAAAGGTACAAAAGGTATGTTTAGAGTCAAGTCAATTTACCAATATGAATAAGTGGCCTACTCAGATGAGTCATAACCTGTTGATAGGGATGGTAAAGATAATAATGGCTTTGCTTGCTATCGTACTGTCGATATCTGCAAGGTCCGCAGATTTTAATGGTTGTCCTGAAAATTTTTATCAGCAACAGCCGCCTGATTACTTAGATAGCAAGCTTATACAAGATACAGTGCCCCTTTGCTTTAATGGTTTTGCGACTTTGTATTCGGGGGTGTCACGCACGCCGCTGTGGTCTGCTGAGCATTTAACACTTCAGCGCTTAAATAATGCCGAAGAAATACCGCGTGATGACAGCTTTCATTATGAAAGCCGCATACCAGAACGTATGCGTGCGCATTTATCAGACTATCGGGGATCAGGCTATGATCGCGGGCATCTTGCACCTAATGCAGATATGGCAAATGAGAAACAGCAGTATGACAGTTTTAGCCTTGCTAATATCATTCCACAAGCACCAGATAACAACCGCTATGTCTGGAAAAACTTAGAATCTGTAACTCGCTATTTCACTAAAAAATATGGCGAAGTATATGTGGTGACAGGGGTGGTTTTTAGAGGCGATAAGCTGTCGCAAATCAATGGTAGAGTTCTGGTACCTAGCCATACCTTTAAAGCTTTATACATTCCTAAGACTGGTGAAGCAAGCGCCTATTATGCACCAAACGATGACACCAAAAGAGTGGAAGTGATTAGCATCGATGAACTGGCCTTACGTTCAGGTATAGATCCTTTTCCGCAGATTTCCTCTATTTCTAAATCTAATAGGGTAGAGTTGCCAACGATGGTGGATGATATAACGGGTAGCAGTTCTCAAAGTGACTCTCAAGACAACAATGAGGAGCCTTTATGGTATCTTATACTTATTGAGATTCTTCGCTGGCTAGTCAATAATTTCTTATCCAAATAATGTTGTCCCAAAATTGGAATAATTCGCCGTTAAATTTTAAACTTTTATTGCCCGTAATTTAAACGCCTAAATAGAGCACTATAAAATAAACTGCCATGAAAGAAAATGCCATGAAAGAAAATGCTATGAAAACGCCCTTTGACCCATTTCATAACGATCACCAAAGTATGCAAGTGGGAGAATTGATTATTGAAAATCAGTTGGATAAGGTAATTATTTATGGGGATATCGATATAAAAATGTCCCAAGAAGGGCTTGAGCAGGCGCTTAAACTTCAGACTGTGCTAAATGATATTGTAGCAAACCTTAATCAAGCCAGCTTAAAGAATGACCTTTTAAATTCTGAGTCAGTAGTAAGTGAGTCGGTAGAAAGGATAGAGACGCAATCTAGCAAGAAAGTAGACAATCCTTTTTCATAATGCCAACCATAATTTCATAAATCTGTAACACAGTATAGATTTAGCACTTTATTTTATTGTACTCTTGTATATAATTGGTACTGAGAGTTATTAAATAAGAGTTATTAAATAAAAGTCATGAAGTATTAGATATTTCTTTATTTTATTTATTGTCCTTCTTAGATTTAAATGCATTGCTTATAATGCATTAAGATTAAGATGTGAACAGTATATAGAGTCAAACTCTTTTTCTTGATGGTTATATCAAGTATTATGTTTTACCAAGCAAACTTATTTTTCGAAAGGAATCGTTATATGAAATTATTAAATCAATCACTAATCGCAGTATCAGCATTAGGTCTAGCCACAGTTGCAATGGCAGCAGATCCATTAGCAAATACAACTTGGCAAACTTATGACGATGGCGAGCCTAAAGCTCTAATTAAAATCACTGAATCTGGCGGTGCATTAACCGGTAAGATTATTTCAACTGTTCGTCCTGAAGGAAAAAAATTCGTAGGTCGTACAGTTATATCAGGTCTTAAAGCTGATGGTGGTGGTAAATATAGTGGTGGTAAAATCACTGATCCTGAAAATGGCAAAACTTATCGCTTAACCGCTAATTTAAATGGTAGCACCTTAAATTTAAAAGGTCATTTAGGTCCATTCTCACGCAGCCAAGTGTGGAAAAAGAAATAAAGTATTTTCTAATTAATATCATAAAAAAGTAGACCATAAGCAATATCCGTCTATATAAAGAATATAATAGATAGAAAGTAGCTAAAAAGAAGCCAGATACACTGTATCTGGCTTTTTTTCTATGTAGGCTTATATCTTCTAGTCTTTTGTATCATAACGCCACACTACTAAATACTAAAGGTCGGTACCTTTACTCTCAAACATATAAGAATAGGTGTGAGGCACGACAATTGTGCAAGTCTATAAATGGCCCTAGCAAATGCTTAAGAGACCATGAACGCTTTAATTACTTACGATAAAGGGGTTTGAATAACCGGTGTACGGGTTAATAGAGTGGTTCCAGCCGTTCTTCCAGTCGCCACTGTGCACCAATCGATAAGTACCTGCTGGAGTATCTGCATCAATACGCCAGTCGACAGTGACTTTACTATAAGAGACACCCTCTCGTTCCCAAATGTAGCTGGTGTCAAAGTCGCTATCTGTTAGATAATCAACCCACTGACCATTGACATCGCGCTGCACTTTTAAGAAGGTGTCACCCGTTCGTAGGTTGTTTTTAGGATGCGCGCCACGGAAGACCGCACTTGCTGTTTCACCAACCATGTATTGATCATTGGGTGCATTTAGTACTTGTCCCCACTGTTGCCACATAGGCTTGTCATCAAATAAAACCCCAGCGCGTTCTAAAAAAGTTGATCCAGAACGGTCAGGGGGAGAGGTTAAGTCATATACAGGTCGGTCATCACGCATAGCAGAGGCCAATTGCGTATATTCTTGCAAATATGCGCCTGTTTGATAGGGGCCAAATTCAGTTGACGCCCCCTCATAGTGTTGTATCGCAAACTCTTCGCGTGTACTTAAGTAGCCACTATAGTTATTGGCTAACCCATTTACGATGACGGTATCAACGCCGTCATCTTGAAGCTTTGCAAGCACAGCCGCTCGTAATCTGCGTCCTACCATAGTCGTCGGCTCACCTGGAATAGCAACAATTGCCAAATTGCCCATTCGCATTAACTGGACTGGCTGACGCGTTTCTATCCATCCCCAGTCGCCTGTGGGTAAGAACACGCCCTTTTCTTCTTGGCAGTCGGTTTGCTTGCCTAGTAATGGCACAATACCAAAGATAGTACGAATTAAACCACCCTCTACCGAAGGATCTATCTGATTTGAGTTTCCATTAATGCCCACACTCTGGGTCGTCATACCTTCATAGATACCAGGGATGTATGTGGGTCCATTTTCGCCACCAGCTGCAAATGAATAACCGCGTGCTGGGGTACATAACGTCTTGTAACCGGCCCCTTGCGTAAAGGTAGAATCGACCTGATAACCTTCTAAATCAACCCAGCGAGCGCGAACATCAACCGGACCTGACACGGGCTCACCTTGATGCCATAATTCGACTGCTTTATCGAGCTGATATTGACCATCACGCTCAACGTTCTCACGCTCATTGTTACTGCCCTCATATCCGGGTGCAGAATAGGCATTACCACCTACTGCGATAACGTCTCCTTCATCCGCATTTGGAAATGCGGCAACAAAAGGTGCCTCTTCAGAAGCATCAGCGCCTAATAATTTGGTAGCACCTTGCTGCGCAAAGCCTTTATTGTCCGCGCTTAATTGCATAAACTTATTGCTAAAGCTTGTGGGGTGAATAGCAAACCAGTTGATGAGCCCTAGCGGTGTACCATCTACAGCATTCAATCGTAATTGAGTCATGGTTTCATTAACATTACTATCAAAATTGGCGGCATCTTTATTATTGTTATAAGCTACTTCGGATCGATTTAAGGTAACGCCCGCAAGCTCGCCTTGTGCTAATGTAAGATACCCAGGCTGCATTTGATTGTGCGCTGTTTGAATAGACGCCACTATGCCATCTACAATAACGTTGAAGTTTTGAGTACTATAGCCCATGCTTGAATCGTCTTGACTAGCAATTTGATACAGCTGTTGATGCGAATAGCCGGAGTTACCAACATGCGTGTGCGTCGCCGTTAGCATCACATTGTCATCGTTATAAAGCCCGCCATATATGGCAGCAAGCTTTTTGATAACCTCTAACTTTACAGCCGAAAACATCGCTCCCATATCTGCCGATACATAGACCACACGCGAGGTGTCATATTTTGAGTTACTAGTCTCTGATGTGGCATCTGCAATAATAAAGGCATGCGAGTATAGTCTGTCGTTAATGCCCTCTACGGTTTGACTAGCAGCATAACCGAACATACCCGTTTCAGCGGCAGCGCCCGTAATGTCAGCTTTGCCTGCGCCAACCATATACTGCTGCTCTGTATTGGTGCTATACGCAGTATTTGCAGGATTGATATCAGCGCTTGAAAGTGGATCTGTCGATACTTCATTATTGAAAAGACTATGGACCAAACTAAAAAAAGTTGGCTCACTGTCGTTTTGAACCTCTGATTCTGAGGATTCATCAGACTTAGAGGTTTCAGGGTCGCTCAGTGCGGTGTAACCCAAAGCCAATGAAGCGGTGAATAGGGATGTATATAGAATAGAGAGCTTGGTAGTCATGGGGGGTAGTAGCATATGGTTATCCTTAACCTATTTAATAAAAGGTTCACATACAGAATCCGCTGTATGCGATAAAGAGGTGTTGCTGTAGTATGGCTATCTCCTTTTAGCCATCTGCTTTTTAATATAGCCTAAATCCATATTAATAAATAAGTTTTTTTTATTTTTATTTAAATAACTCTTATTAATTTTATCAATGCATAGTTGAATGCACCACTTCTTGAATTTGTGATATTTTAATTAAATAGTATCTTTTCGCAATAGCTAAGGTAAGTTATATGTTTATAGACTGTTGTCCTTGTCGTCTTAATCCAAATACCCTCAACAACCCAGCTGGTCTAGTTGGTTTGGCTAAATCGGTTGATGCTCAACAGGTAGAGAAGGCCTATCAAGACTGCTGTCAACCGCTGCATCAAGGGATAAAACTTGCCGATAGTAGTGAAGCTTTAATGCGCTCACGCTATTGTGCGTTCGTACTCGTATTACCAGATTATATAGTAAAAACCACAGTGCCAGCTCAGCAGCCTTATTTGAATAAAGACGCCATAAAGGACTGGGCTGAACAAACACCCTGGGCTGGGTTACACATCGTTGAACATAACCCCAAAGTCAGCAAACGCCATGCTCAAGTTGAGTTTAAGGCGTACTACAAGGATATGGCAGCGTTAGAGGAATCAGATCTGTCAGCTCATCACGAACGTTCTACGTTTGGTAGTATGAAAGAGAATAGCGGACCTAGACCAGCGCTATTAAAAACAGATCAGTCAGCAACTATAGTAACGAGTAAACGCTGGTATTTTATAGACCCTACAACTTCTTTAATAATAACTCAAAAGCAGCCTTGCTTTTGTGGTTCGGGAGAGAAGTTCAAACGCTGCTGCGGTCAGTTTCTATAAAACATTCTCCTAAGCATCATCAAAAGCATTTCTAAAGAATTAAAGAAAAGTCATTAAAAGGATAAGCTAGTTACAAATGAGCTAGTTGATGTTTAGCTATTAAATGAATAGCTACTATACTAAATTATATATGGCTACAGACTTGCGCCCACCTCTTTAGCAATGGCGATACCTTCTTCAATAGTTAGATATTTACGCAGACTAGGGGTGTCTCTAAAAATAATATCTCCATCTCGAAAAACCAAACATTCATTGACAGCCAATTGTTGCCAGTCTTCGTTTTTCGTCAGCGGTACAGTCACTATGATGGTCACCTTGTCTTTATCTGTGGTAACGTCACCAAAATTGATAGAAAGCTCATCATCGGCAAGTTTTGCTTCCCCAAAAGGCGCCTTACGTGTTAAATAAAATAACAAAGAATTGGCATAAGCCAGTTGCCAGTCGCCATTAGATATTAGGCAATTAAATAATCCATTAGCCGCTAAATAACGACATTGAGTCGTTAAAAACTTAAACAGTTCTTCATCTGAGGGACGCTGCTTATACATCGACTTTAAACGATTGATCAAATAACAAAAAGCTATCTCAGAGTCCGTAGTCCCAACGGGGCGACAGTGCTCACTATTTCCATTATTTTGCAGGCGCTGACAGCGTTTGATGAATGTTTCATTCATTTGACCATTGTGAGCAAACACCCATTGTTCACCCCAAACTTCACGTACGAAGGGATGGGTGTTGGCTAGACAGTTATTGCCTTGAGTGGCCTTGCGGATATGAGCCACCACATTTAAAGCCTTGATAGGGTAGTTTTTGATGAGTTCTGCGACTGGAGATTCAAAGCTGGGCTTATCATCGTGAAACACTCTTAGCCCTCGGCCAAGATTCTGAGCTGAGTTTTGATTTAAGCCTTGATTGGTACCAACACAGGCGCTGGGTTCAAAAAAAGCAATACCAAAGCCATCACTATGATGGTCAGTATTCCCCCCTCTGTTGTGGAATCCAGTAAAACTAAACCCAATATCTGTGGGCGTATTGGCATTCATACCTAATAATTGACACATTTAAACTATACCGCCTTATTTATTGTCTTCACTGTCTTTGATATCTTGATCTAGAATTGATTCCTGTTCCACGTCGGTTTGCGACTCCATTTATAAATCAGTTTCAGAATCAGTTTCAATATAAATTTCTAAGTCATTTTCTATATCAATGTTATCTAAAATACGTTTGGCTTGCAGTAAATCTTGCTTTTGTACCCAAAGCACAGCGCCTGAGTTCATACCGGGTATGGCACTCAATGCTTGTAGAGAAACCTTAATACCATTGTTCTTCAGCAGGTTTGCATGAAGCTCACCTTGAATATTGGTATCGTAGCTAATCAGTTTGTGCCAATCATTGACTTTATTACTCATAGCAGTTCCTTTTAAGTAAACTTTCAAATGGACTTTGTTTAGTGCTTTTTAGGTTACCGTGATAGGAATAATTATATAAGTCAGGCTGTTTCACGTGAAACAAGTTATTCATCCTATAACTTAAACAAAACCCAATCAAAGCCTAACCACCATTAATCCTAATATACACTAAACCCTGATGACCAATTAATTTGATCTAAAAGATAGGCATCAATGTGAAATCCATTTGGATAGTCTCTAAACCCATCCTGATTACTTAGTTGCTCAATAGCCGCTTTTGCCTGATTTTCAGTAGAAAATACACCAATGAGTTTAAAGTCTTCAATATCGTTATTTCTGTCATCTTCCTTATAGCGGGCGTGCTCTAACACATAAACCGTCTGCTGGCTATTACGCAGTCTTTCTACCTCACCCCAATGATAAGCTGCTAAGCGTTTCATCAAGTCGGGGTTTTTCACCATAATGCTATCGCCAGTACGACCTTGCTCACGATTATAATGAATTACATTGAGGCGCAGTAACCAAAAAGTCACCGCCGCCATCGCTAACATCACCGGCAAAGCTTGATGCTCAGCCTCAGTTAATTCACGTGTACTTTGGTAGCCTTCAATGAAAGCTTGCTTTTTTTCGGTGTCAAAGTTAACCGACTCTCCATCATTAGCATCGCCCCAAGTGGTACAAAAATCATTAATAGTAATGGCGATATCCATCACATAATGCTCCATACTAACTTCTGTGAAGTCTAATAAGCCGGTTAATTCTTCGTTATCTTTTTTTAAATGCCATAAAGTATTGTCGGCAAACATATCAAGGTGACATAGCCCTTTTGGCAGTGTATCTAAGGGTAGCTCATCGTATTGTTGCCAAATATCTTGCATCAGTTTGGCTTCATCAGCGGGCATGAACTGTATTTCTCGGTCACGCACCTGATCCCACGGATACAAAGGAACGCCATACTTCTCAGCAGGAGTTAAACTCTGTAATGTATTATGCAAAGTGGCCAATGCTTGACCCATAGTATGGCACATGGATACGGATGTCTCTTTGGGATGAGTTCCAGACAGACAAGGCACTAAGGTGATGGCTTTATTTTCATACTGAATTAAGTAGTTAGGATTTTGCTGATTCTGACTCTTATTATGATGGTTTTCGTGGAATTGTGAATCTGATGAATTTGTCTTGGGCAAATGTGTGGCCAAGGGTGCTGCCACTGGAAGTTGACCTTTTAATTTATTTAAAATAGTAGCCATTTTGGCAATATCTTCTGGCGGGCGCTCTTCAAATAAGGTAAAGACGTAAGAATACTCACCTTCAGCATCGTCTGAGGTTTGGATAAACCAATTAGAGTTTTTAATACCTTGAGTAATGGGGATGGCCTTAACAAATGAAACGCCAAAAGCTTGACAAAAAGCAGTAAATTGATCTTCTGATAGGTGAGTATAAACGGACATGAATTTCTCTTAGATGGTTTTCGATAGGAATGGAAATGGGTTGCTAATCATAGGATGATAATAACGCTATATTCTCATTATAGTTTAAAGCAAACAAGTTTAGTGATACAAACTAATAATACGGCATAAACAAGGCACTTAACTTAAAAGATTTAATTACTATAGGACTAATTTTATTTATATAGATTTTTTCTGCTAAGGTTCTAATCAATTTCGTCTCCGCTTAAGATAGTTTTAAAGGGTAATAGTAATTTTATACATATTATTTATAGCATTAATCTGCATAGGAAAAATTTATGAGTAGATTTTTGCTAAAATGATAAGTGTACTAAACGTAAGTCTATACAAAACTACTGGGTAGCATTTAGTTGGGTAGCATTTAGACTGTAAAATTAAATTAATAAGGCAAAAACCATGTTAGCGAAAAGAATAATTCCGTGTTTGGATGTCGATAATGGCCGAGTAGTAAAAGGCGTCCAGTTTGTGGATATTAAAGACGCGGGGGATCCAGTTGAAGTTGCGCGTCGTTATAACGAACAAGGGGCAGATGAGATTACTTTCTTGGATATTACTGCGACTCACCATGGGCGTGATACGACTTATGACATGGTTGAACGCATTGCTGAGACGGTGTTTGTACCGTTGACTGTTGGTGGTGGTGTGCGCAAGATTGAAGACATTCGTAATCTTTTAAACGCAGGCGCGGACAAGGTGGCGATTAATTCAGCCGCTGTATTTACCCCAGAGTTCGTCGGTGAAGCTGCGGCTAAGTTTGGTAGCCAGTGTATCGTAGTCGCTATCGACGCCAAAAGGGTAGCTGACGTGGGCGGCATGCCGAGGTGGGAGATTTTCACCCATGGGGGACGTAAACCAACCGGTATCGACGCGGTGGCATGGTCTGAGAAAATGGCAGCATTGGGCGCAGGTGAGTTATTGGTCACCTCAATGGATGGTGATGGCACCAAACAAGGTTATGACTTAGAGCTCATGAAAACCATTACCGGACGAGTCAATATTCCAGTAATAGCGTCGGGCGGTGTGGGCAACTTGCAGCATTTAGCTGATGGGGTACTAGAAGGCGGTGCAGACGCGGTACTTGCTGCTAGTATTTTTCACTTTGGTGAATATACCGTTGCTGAAGCAAAACAGTTTATGACTGAGCAAGGTATTGAAATGCGTTTATAAGGGTATAAAAACTACTAATAAGATGAAGGGGTTTAAATAGGTTAGATTTCAAACCGAGTTAACCTGATTAATACCAATGATTGTCCCTAAAACCGTCTATAAAACTAAAACCAACTATAAAAAATGTTATTATAGCGGTAATTTTATTTTATCAGTCAGATTAGGATGCCGTTATGCAAGATTTACAAAAAGAACGTGAAGCCATCACTCATATCGAAGGCAATTTGTATCAGAATAAAAAAACCCGTATCGGTATCGTCGTGGGTCGTTTTAATGCGTTTGTGGTTGAGTCATTAGTTGAGGGTGCTATCGATACATTATTACGTCACGGCGTCTCTGGCAGCAATATCAGTGTCATTCGTGTCCCAGGTGCCTTTGAGTTACCCTTAGCAGCCCAGCGCGCTGCAGAGTCTGACCGTTTTGATGCGATTGTGGCTTTAGGTGCAGTAATTCGGGGTAGTACGCCGCATTTTGATATTGTCGCTGGCAGTTCAGCCAATGGCTTAGGCAGCGTTTCAATGGATTATAATATTCCGGTTATTAATGGCATTATCACTACCGATAGTATAGAGCAAGCCATTGAGCGCTCAGGTACTAAAGCAGGTAATAAAGGTGCTGAGGCAGCCTTAGTTGCCTTAGAGATGGTGGCAGTACTTTCTCAACTTGACGTTAATTATGAAGAAGAAGACGAAGACTAATCACCCATATTAATATCAAAGCGCTCGCTTTGATGATAGGTATTTATATACATGAGCAATAACAATCCGCCAAAAACTGACAACAAAAATTTTTCTGAAAATCAGTCAAATGATCAGTTTGATATTAATGAATCTAGTTATAAAACCACTCATACTGCAGTGCGTAAAGCACGACGTTTCGCCCTGCAAGGGCTGTATGAATGGCTAATGACAGATCATCGTTTTGAACAAACAGGTAAAGGGGAGTGGAAGGCCAATCCACCGCATGATATTGCAGCACGCACACGGGCAAGTAATGCCATGCATACCGTTCATTTGGGGTATTACCATACCCTAATGCGTGAAATTCCTGAGCAAATCGAAGCATTAGAAGCTTTAATATCTAAACACTTAGATCGTCCTATCGATCAAATTGATAGGGTTGAGCATGCCGTCTTATTGATTGGCGCTTATGAATTACAGCATAGCTTACATATTCCTTATAAGGTTGTGCTAGATGAAGCCATGAAGCTAAATACTCATTTTGGCGCCACAGATGCTCATAAACTAATTAATGCGGTAATGGATAAGCTGGCGGCAGAGCTACGTGCCATAGAAGTAGAGGCAGATTCAGGAGCGGGCTATAAACAGATGAAACAGCAAAACAAAGCTAATCAACAGAAGGTGAAAGCTGTAGAAGCTGATACTGAGCAAGACAGTCAACAATTAAACACAAATCAACAAGCAAATGACGCAGAAGATCCACAGCCGCGACAGCCAAAGCAAAGAATAGGTCTTAAATCTAAAAAGTAGCTTAGTAGTAGTGATTATAGAGTTAAGAGGCTATAAGGGGGCTATCTATTAGGTATGATAGATGGCCTTTTATTTAATTTGATTGACGTCAAAAAATAACTGCTAGCATAAAGCGCTGATAAACGTATAAATATCAGACTTGAGCTTAGGTTTTAGCTAATAAAATAAATAATAAAAAACTGCAAGTGCATGGGCTTTAAGGATGAAGATTGATGACTGAATTTGAACTTATATATCGTTTTTTTAACGCTGAAAACTTTAATGCTGAAAACTTTGAAGCTGGGGACTTTAAACACAAAGACCCCCGTGCTACTCAATCGAATCCTAGGGCCACACATCCTACAATTACAAAAGCTTTAGGAGATGATGCTGCGGTCATCGCTTGGAATTCTGCAGGCCAATGGATTACCTGTGTCGATACTTTAATTCAAGGTCGTCATTTTAGTGATGACTGGCAACAGGTCATAAATTTAGCATTCGCTATTGGCTATAAAGCAGTCGTTGTTAATGTTTCTGATATTGCGGCGATGGGCGCCAAACCGCATAGTATTCTATTGGCATTATCTTTACCTGAGCGTTTGGCCACTGAAAGTTGGCTTAGCGAGTTTGCTAAAGGGTTGTTTCATGCTTGTCATCAATTTGGGGTAGAACTAATTGGCGGTGATACTACGCGCAGTGATAAGCTAATGATTAGTATTACCGCAAATGGGGTATTGCCAGCCTCTATTAAACCTATCTATCGTAGCGGGGCTCAGGTAGGGGATAAAGTCTATGTATCTGGCACCTTAGGTGATGCCAGTTACGCACTTTATCACCCAGATACTGAAGTAGGGCAACACCTTGCTCATCGGCTGCATATGCCGACCCCGCGTAGCTCATTAGGGCAGAAGCTTGCCAGTTTAGGTGAAGCGACGGCTATGATGGACGTCTCAGATGGACTGGTACAAGACTTAAGCCATATATGTGATCAAAGCGGTGTGGCAGTACGGCTTGATTTAGAGAAAATACCAACCAGTAAGCCTTTGCAGCAGGTTAAACTAGCAGATAGATTGCGCTATCAGCTCACCGGTGGCGATGATTATGAATTAATATTTACCATACCTGCCGATTCAGAGTTGTCTGAAGCGGTGCGCGCCTCAGCTTTTACAAAAGTGACTTGTATTGGCGAGGTAGTAGCTGCGAGCTCATCAAAACCGCCTTCACCACCCATTGAGCTATTTTATCAGGGTGAAAAAGTTACTGAACAAACCCCTTTACCTTTCGATGATTATCCCGATTTAAAAGGCTATCAGCACTTTACTCAGTGACCACACCCTTAGGAAGTTTTATGTCCTCAGATCCTAATTTTAATGATAAACCTGACATCAGCAAGGCCAACGACTGTCCACCCTTACCAGTAGGCACAAGCACACTAGACACGTTGGTATACTGGCTAGGCATCGGTCTGGGTAGTGGCCTGCCCAAACGTGCGCCCGGAACATGGGGAACATTTGGCGGTTTGATTATTGGTATACCGTTAATGCAATTGGGTTTTTTTCCTTTTTTATCAATTACAATCTTAGCTAGTATTATAGGTATTTGGATTTGTGATCGGACATCGAATTTGATGCAAGTTCATGACGATCCACATATTGTTTGGGACGAATGGGCAGGCATGTGGATTAGTCTATTACCTGTGGCTTTCGTTATTACCTATGCCGCTGACTATATTACAATAAAAGACTATTGGTTAGCCATTGGGCTGGCATTCATTTTGTTTCGCTTTTTTGATATCGCTAAGCCCAACCCGATCAAATGGGCGGATACAAAGCTCACAGGTGGTCTAGGTATCATGCTTGATGATATTTTGGCAGGTATTATGGTAATTGTTGCTTGGCTGATGATAGTCACCCTCATGATGACCTTTTACCCCATTTAATAATGGTTTCACTTTAGATAAACACTGATGGCTATTTTATAACGCTAATAATAGATTGCTGAATACAAGTAGATAGTTGAATAGTTTTCATGCAACAATAGAACTATTAAATGAGTGGTATCTAGCTTGAAATTCAAAAGCCTTGCTATTTTTGATAAATAGATTAAGATGCCGTTCGTATTTTATGGTCATATTAAATGCCCTTTAAGTTTAGTTAATCAAATTAGTTTAGTTGATCAAATACTGAAACCTAAATTTTAAATTTCTAAGAGTTAATTGCTATGAACGACACCCTCACAACAATTATTTTAGCCGCGGGTAAAGGTACTCGTATGCAGTCTGCCAAACCTAAAGTACTTCAAACCTTGGCCAGTAAACCTTTATTAGCGCATGTATTGGATACATGTCAAAGTGTGAGTGTCGATAAGACCATCGTGGTATATGGATTTGGCGGTGATCAAGTTCAGCAAGCAATGTCCGATTATGACTTAACTTGGGTCGAGCAAACTGATCAATTAGGGACAGGGCATGCGGTAAAAGTTACGCTGCCAGAGCTACCTGCTGAAGGCAAAAGCTTAATTCTCTATGGTGATGTTCCGCTCGTCAGTGGCAATACTTTGATCCGACTAAAACAGGCCAATGTTGAAGGTATGTCTATGCTGACATTAACCGTAGATAACCCTTTTGGCTTGGGACGTATTAAGCGTGATGACAATGGTAATATTATTGCTATCGTTGAGCAAAAAGATGCTAGTGAAGAAGAACAAGCTATACGTGAGATTAACAGTGGTATTTATTGTGCAGACAACGCCTTATTGCACAAGTATTTACCTAGCCTATCGAATGATAATGCTCAGCAGGAGTATTATCTGACAGATATCGTTAAGATGGCAGTAGCGGATGGTATCGCGATTGCAGCTATTGAGCCTGATCATGAATTCGAGATCGAAGGGGTTAACAACCGTCAGCAACTAGCCAGTCTTGAGCGCCGCTTGCAAGCAAAATTAGTTGAAGACCTACAAGTTCAGGGGGTACAGTTTGCTGATCCAAGTCGTGTGGATATTCGAGGAGAAGTGACCGTAGGACAAGATGTGTTTATCGATATTAACGTGGTCCTCAAAGGAGCGGTTAGTATAGGTAATGACGTGACTATTGAGGCGGGCTGTATTATTAAAGATACTAAAATTGGTAATTATGTTCATGTGAAGCCCTACTGTGTCTTTGATGAGGCGCAAGTTGGGGACGAGGCAACCATTGGGCCATTTGCGCACCTGCGTCCACAGACCGTATTAGACAATAAAACACGTTTAGGCAATTTTGTAGAAATTAAAAAATCACACATAGGTGAAGGTAGTAAAGTGAATCATCTAAGCTATGTGGGAGACGCCCAAATCGGCGCTGGGGTAAACTTTGGTGCTGGCGCTATTACCTGTAATTATGACGGTGTTAATAAATACCAAACAGTGGTAGGTGATGGCGCATTCATCGGTACGAATGTCAGTTTGGTCGCTCCGGTAAATATTGGTCATACGGCAACTGTAGGGGCAGGATCGGTGATTACTAAAGATGTTGAAGACAAAGCGCTGGCTATCGGCCGTGGTCGTCAAGTACAAAAAGACAATTATCAACGCCCAGAAAGCAAAAGATAAATACTAAAGAATACCCTGTAATATCGAGTTGAGGATTTAATATGTGTGGAATAGTAGGCGCAATCGCCGAACGTAATATATCAAGCGTGTTATTAGAAGGTCTAAAGCGCCTAGAATATAGAGGCTATGATTCAGCAGGGTTGACCGTTATTAGGGACGGTGAATTATACCGCGAGCGTCAAGTGGGTAAAGTTAAGGCTTTGGTCGATGCTGTAAATAATGATACTGAAAACTTTAAAGCAAATGTGGGGATAGCTCACACCCGCTGGGCAACACATGGCGAACCTGCTCAGCATAATGCGCATCCACACGTCTCAGGCAAAGTGGCGGTGGTACACAACGGGATAGTTGAAAACTATGGTCCGTTGAAAGAGCAGTTAATGGATAAAGGATATAGCTTTACCTCAGAGACTGATACAGAAGTCGTTGCCCATTTGGTAGCAGAAGCCTATAAAGAGACCCAAAGTTTGTTTGCTGCAGTGGAAAAAGTTGTCCCTTTATTGCACGGTGCATTTGCATTAGGGGTAATCCATGTCGACAATCCTGATGAAATGATAACCGTTCGTTTAGGTTCACCACTAGTGATAGGGGTAGGCATTGGGGAGAACTTTATTGCCTCAGATCAGCTGGCTTTACTACCTGTGACTAACCGATTTATGTATCTAGAAGAAGGTGATATTGCCATTGTTAAGCGTGACAGTATTGAAGTTTATGCCGATGGAAAGCCTGTGGAGCGTAGCGTCACAGAATTAGATGCTAAGAACCATAATGCCGATAAAGGCGAGTTCAAGCATTACATGTTGAAAGAAATTTATGAGCAACCTGACGCCGTAGCACGTACCCTTGAGATGGGCGCTGGTGAAGGAGATCTAAAAGAAGATTTTTTACAGCGACATACAGAGACTTTGGCCAAAGTACGCAATATACAAGTATTAGCCTGTGGTACCAGTTACCATGCTGGCATGGTAGCCAAATATTGGTTTGAAAACCTGACCCGTTTGCCTTGTTCAGTAGAAGTGGCCAGCGAGTTTCGTTATCGCAATCCGGTAGTGGTGGATGATACATTGATCGTTTGTCTGTCTCAATCTGGAGAAACAGCCGACACCTTATCAGCCTTACGCGAGACTCAGCGAAGAGCCAAATCTGGTGATATAAGAGGTTTAATTACATTAAGTGTCTGTAATGTTGCAACCTCTTCATTGGTGCGCGAAACCGACATTTTTGTACCAACGCATGCAGGTGTGGAAATTGGGGTAGCATCTACCAAAGCTTTCACCACTCAGTTAGCGGCGTTAATGTTATTAGTATTAAAAATCGGTCGGGTTCAACAGCGTATAGCTGCCAACACATTGGCCGAGATAGTGACTGATATGCATAAGCTTAAAGGTCAGTTAGATAGAAGCTTAAACCTTGATCAGCCAATTGAGAAAATGAGTCAGAAATTCGAAGATAAGAAAAGTACCTTATTCTTAGGCCGCGGGGTTCAGTTCCCGATTGCTTTAGAGGGCGCTTTAAAGTTAAAAGAGATCTCTTATATTCATGCCGAAGGCTATGCCGCTGGCGAGCTTAAACATGGCCCACTTGCTTTGGTTGATAAAGACATGCCTATCGTCGTATTAGCGCCTAAAGACAGTATGCTTGATAAACTTAAGGCCAATATGCAAGAAGTACATGCCCGTCATGGGGAGCTGTTTGTATTTGCCAGTGAATCAAGTCAGCTAACCAGTGAAGAGCGTCTACATGTGATTAACGTCCCTGATGTCAATGAGCATTTAGCACCTATTGTTTATAGCATCCCGGTTCAGTTTTTGTCATATCATGTGGCAGTGATGCGCGGAACGGATGTGGATCAGCCCCGAAATCTTGCGAAAAGCGTGACGGTTGAGTAGGGTTTATAGTTTACGGGGGTTTGTTGTCAGAGAGTAATAAAGTATCATACTGAGTAATAAAGATTCATACTGAGTAATAAAGTATCATACTGTTGACTCCGATATTCCCCCCTGCTAAAGTTGATGTAACTTCAGTAGGGGTTTTTTTATGCTCTCAAAAAAACAAGAAAAGTGGCTTAAAGAAGGTAGAGGTCAGGGGGAGTTAGCTGACTATAAACCTTGGATAAAAATTTCTGATATATCCTCTTCAGGTCGATCACACAGAGTCTTCGGACATAAGACAAGACGTATTCATCATTTGATGTCAGATTTAGAATTAGCAACGTTTCTATTTCTTGAGTGGAGTCCTGAAATTACAGATATTCGAGAGCAATTTCCTCTTAAATTCGATGAGACTCTTGAGATTGCAGAGAACATGCAAGTAAAGCATCCTGCTATGAGAGGCAATATACATGTCATGACCTCAGACTTTTATGTTGTGAGCTCTAATAAAGAGTTTAGCCAATTTGTTTTGCAAGCTAAGTACTCAGAAGAGCTAATGAAGCCTAGAGTCATAGAGAAATTAGAAATAGAACGACGATACTGGAACTCGAAAGGTGTTCAGTGGCAGTTAGTTACTGAAAAAGATATACCTATAGATGTTCAAAATAACATTAAATGGCTTTATCCAGAGGCTAGAGAAGATAGCTCTTTAGATGTTTATGACAGTTTAAGTTTTTATGCTCATGAGCTTACTAAAAATCCTGACAAAAGCATTATTGACCTGTGCAAAGATATTGATAGAGCTTATTTCGATGAAGTAGGTAGCTCCTTAAATGAGTTAAGAAGACTATTAGGATTGAGGTTCTTGATATTCGATCTTCGTATAGATTTCAGGAGATTAAAATGTAGTGACATTCATACGAGTGACTCCCAATTTTGGGGCTTAATGACAGAGGAGCTTAGATATGCTGCGAATCAATGATGTCTATAGTAATCAAGGCTCAAGGTATAGAATATTAAGCCTTTTACCAGAGCAAGTCGTTTGGATTGATATAGATCGTACATCTGCACTGCCTGAGCTTATACCTATCAAAGAATTAGTAAATCTAATTGAAGAGGGCATATGTTATATCACCGATGATCCTTATCAAGGTTTGCTTTTGCAAGCGCCTGAGGAAGGTAGTACAGCTCAGTTAAAAAGAGATGAAAGCTATGAGCTTATTAAGCCTATTGTAAGCCATCCTTTGTACTATCTTCCAGAAGAACGAGCAAAATTTATTAACGAGATTGTTGACGCTAAAAGAAGCACAAAGCAAACACTGTATCGGCTACTGCGTAGGTATTGGCAAAGAGGCCAAGTACCTAATGCATTACTTCCAAACTATAAAAACTCTGGAGCAAAAGGAAAGAAGCGTATTGCTAAAAATAAAGAGTTAGGGAGACCTAGAGTTTATAAGGAAGGTACTACTGCCATTATTAATGAGGATATAGAAAGGCTCTTCTCAATTATTATAAATAAGTACCTCTTAAACGATAGCAAATATACCATTGTTTATGCGTACCGAAAGTTTAAAGCAATGTATCGTTCTCTAAATCCAGAAGTTAAAGAAGAGGATTTTCCTAGTATCTGGCAGTTTAAATACTTTTATAACAAGCACTTTACTTCTGTCCAAAAACTTAAGGCTAGGCATAATAAAATTAGCTATAACAAGGATATAAGGCAGTTAAGGTCAACGGTTAACACGCAGGTTCTAGGTCCTGGCTCACGATATGAGATTGACGCTACCATTGCAGATATCTATTTAGTATCTGATTCAGATAGACAGAGTGTTGTCGGTCGTCCAGTAATTTATTTCGTCACAGATGTTTTTAGTCGTATGGTAGCAGGCTTTTACATAGGATTTGAAAATCCTTCTTATGCTACGAGTATTCAAGCCCTAGAGATGGCGGTAGCGGATAAGCAAAGTTACTGTAAGAGGTATGGCATTAATATCACAGCTGATGACTGGCCATGTATAGGTTTACCTGACGCTATTCTTGCAGATCGTGGTGAGCTATTGGGTCATCAAATTGAAACCTTAGAAAAAAGCTTTTCGGTTCGAGTCGAAAATACGCCTCCTTATCGTGGTGATTTAAAACCTATAGTGGAACGATACTTTAAAACTATGCAGGCAAAGTTCAAACCCTTTGCTCCAGGCGTAGTCACAGGGGTTAAAGAGAAAAAGAAGGGGGGAAATGACTACCGTTTAGATGCTGCTTTAACCATTTTGGATTTTAAGAAAATTATTATTAATTCAATTTTGATGCATAACAATGCTCACCAATTAAGTCACTACGATAGAGACAGTGATATGCCTGCTGATTTACCTTTAGTTCCTATTGAGTTATGGAACTGGGGGTTACAACATCGCACAGGTAGACTTCGCTCTGTTTCAGCGAAAGATTTGTATATTGCGCTGTTGCCTCGAAAGAAAGCTACTTTATCAGACTTAGGTATTAAGCTTTTTGGTAACTATTATATTTGCTCTGAAATCAGAGAACAGGGTTGGTTACACCGAAAAAATACAATTCATAGACCTAAATCGCTTGAGGTTGGGTACGATCCTTTAGATGCCGATACGATCTATATATTTTATGAGCAGAATAGTCTTAATTATTGGAAGGCTCATTTATCTGATCGCTCAAGAGAGTTTAAAGGCTGTAGTTTTTGGGAAGTGTGGCAAATACAGGCTGAGCAGAAGATAACAGCTGCTAACCAGAAGCTTAAGAGTAGTTTAGCGTTAGAAGAGCTTGAGCGAGAAAATGAAAAAATCATTCAAGAAGCTATCAAAGCTAAGCCAAATTCATTTAAAACCAAATCAGATCGGTTGACTAACATAAGTAATAACAGAAAAAGAGCAAAGGATGAGGAGCGTAAAGACAGGCAAAAAAATAAAAGCAGAAAAGGAAAGCTGATAAAGTTAACTAAAGAAGTGAGCAGTAATAAAAATATGACAAATTTAAGTGAGGAAGATTTAGCACTCAAGTTCCCTGTTTATCATGATATTTTGTCTGAAGATGATTAATTATAGAGGGGCAAGGAATGATTATTAATGCTGTTTATAAGGAAAGTTTTGGCAGCTATAAAGGTAATCCATTTATTGAGGCATTACCCAGTATTCTAGAGCCGAAACAGGTAGCTAGAAGTCTTGAAGGTCGTGTTGATTTCAATCAGTCGGACTGTCAGGCGTCATCTTCAGTTCGAGCACATTTAATTTCTCAAATGATGGGGCAGTTTTTCCAACCCATTAATCGTCATATTGATCTAGAAAGAAAGCTATCTGTGATGATTCGTGAGGGGTATGTGGGGCGCAATCCAAAAGATGGCTCTTTAAATACGCGTCTTCAAAATGGTTACGAGCGTTTAATGTCAGGGGAGAATAATGCAGTCAAATTCCCCACTGTTACTTCAACAGCACGAAGTTTAGCTTTTATAGGTTGCTCGGGTAGCGGTAAAACAACTACTCTTAATAAGATTTTGTCTACTTATCCTCAGGTCATTTATCACCCTGAATTTAATTTCACTCAAATCGTATACCTGAGGGTAGATTGTCCTCACGATGGTTCTCTTAAAAGCCTTTGTCTTCATTTCTTTAGAGCAATTGACCAAGCGTTAGATTCTAATTATGAACAAAAATACGCTTTAAAAAGACATAGCATTGAGACTTTGCTAAATCTAATGCGTCAAATATCTAATCACCATGCTATAGGTCTCCTTGTGATAGACGAGATACAGCACCTGAGTGTTAACAAATCTGGTGGCGCTGAAAAAATGCTGAATTTTTTTGTGACGCTAGTTAATACAGTGGGTCTGCCCGTAGTTATGGTTGGCACACCAAAAGCCAGGTTTATTTTTGAAGGAGATTTAAGATCCGCTCGTCGAGGCGTTGGATTTGGTTCAGTTTTTTGGGAGCAGATGGTTCGAGAACCAAATATTCACTTATCAGATGACAGAGTAATCAAATCTGAATGGAATAGCTTTACCGATAATCTATGGAAGTATCAGTGGTTAAAAAAAGCCGATATTACGTTATCTGAAGATATAAGAGATCGTTGGTATGAATTGTCTCAAGGGGTTTTGGATATTGTCGTTAAACTTTTCGTTCTTGCTCAGCTAAGAGCTATAGACTCAGGACTAGAGCGTATTACCGTCAAATTGCTGCAAAATACTTATGATGAGGATTTAAAACCTATTCATCCTATGATTGAGGCCTTACAGTCAGGTAGAGCTGACAGAATTGCTCAGTTTTCAGATCTAGTAGTACCAGATATTGATAAAAATTTATTACAGCTTCAAAGTAAGCTGGATCAAAAAAGAGATGAGTTTGATGAAGTATCAGAATATCAAGGTCATGAGTTAAGTATTAGATTACATCGTATGCTGGTAGACCTAGGGCAGGACTCTCCTCTTTTGGTTCCTACAGTTAAAAAAGCTGTTGCTGAGCAACCTGAAGCTACAATGGTGGATTTAATACCTGTTATTTTGGACTGGCTGAAAGAAGCTAAGTTAGATCTAGATAATAACCAACCTAAAAGTGCTTCTAAGACGAAAGTGTCTACAAGAAAGCCAAAGTCTATTAAGCAGAAGGATTGGCATACTTTAGACTCTGATGACCTGCGCTTTCAGTTCAGTCAAAAAGATGAAAGTGAAACGTTCTATAAGCATTTAAAAACTAACACATCGTTAATTTTTGATGTTGACGATTGGTTACCTAAAGCAAGCCAATATGATTAATCTTCCCATGCCATATCCTGAAGAGCTAATCTATAGCACAGTTGCTAGGTATAAGGTTAGGGCTGGATTAATGAGCCCAAAACAGCAGTTAGATGACGTTTTTGAAGATAGAGGTGTGGTTGCAACCGTTGACCTGCCTTGTCACTTGTCTAAGATTATCGGTCATTACCCTCAAAATACTTTTAACCTAGATCATATCGCCTATCAACATACTCTTTTTCCTTTGTATGCTCCGTTCATTCCCGAAAATAGAAGGCAGGAGTGTTTAAGATGGATGGCTGGGCATTCACAAGGTGCCATTCATTTGTCTATTGGTAGCAACGCATCTAGGCTTCCTTCCTTGAAGTACATTCGTTACTGTCCTCAATGTTTTAAGGAGCAATTTAAAGCTCATGGTGAGTGGTATTGGTCACGTCTTTGGCAGGTTTCAGGATTAAATTGCTGTATCAAGCATGGTGTTAGATTGGAAGACTCGTTAATCGAGTATAGACCAACTTCTCGACATGACTTTATTGCCCCCAATACTAGAAACTGTTTAGTTCATACCCAAGAGCATATTAGTGAAGATGATTTGTTTATTGCAGTGAAGGTAGCTGAGCTATTATCTCTTGGCATACAAGTTTCTCCAAGCTTAGAGCAGTGGACTGCTTTTTATCGAAGTTTGGCTCGTTCTAATGACTGCATTAAAGGATCTCAACATATAGATCATCAGCGTATTTTAGAAAAGGTAAAGAAAAGATGGTCGTTAGAGTTCCTAGAGTCAAATAACTTAAGTAATCTTGAGAGTGAAACAGGTTGGCTTCGAGGTATTTTTCGTAAACATCGTAAGTCATTTAGTTATATCGAGCATATTGTCGCTATTACTTCTATGTTCGAAGATAAACCATGGACTTTTACAGAGGTAATTACTCAAGTAAAAAATCAGCCACTTAAACAACTTCCAGGTAAAGAAAAAGCTAAAAGTATAGTTAAAGTTGATATGGGAGTTATTGAAGCAAACAGAGCTGATTGGTTAAAACTGATACAGAGCAAGAAGTCCTCTGTTAAAGAAGCCAGAAAAGTAAATCAAGCACTGTATGCATGGTTATATCGAAACGATAAGCAATGGCTTATGAATACTAACAAGATCTATCATAAGCCTCATATACCTAAAGGCTTTGTTGTTGACTGGCAAAGGCGAGATATTGAGTTAACAAAAGCTTTAATTAACCTATATAGGCAAACCTGCATCGATTTAACACTGCCTCGTAAATCAAAAAAATGGTGGATGCAACAAATTGGTGCGGTTTCGCTTATGGAAAAAAACTTAGATAAATTGCCTGTAGTATCGAAGTTTTTAGAACAATACAGTGAAGATATTAGTGACTATCAGATTAGACGATTAAGCCGTGTGCTAATTGATAGCCTATTAAATAAAGAAGCCTTACAGCGTTGGGAAGTGTTGCGACTGGCTGGATTAAGTGATGAACGAATTACTGACGAGTCCAGTCGATTTTTATCAAAGGCTCACAATATTGTGAATAGACGAATTAGCAAGGTGAGTATATGAAAGTAAAAGGCTATCCAGAAGACGCTCAAATACGGTATATTGCCAATATTTTTAAATTTAAACATTTGAAATCATGGAATCTTAAGGTTTGCATAAGAAATAATGGGCAAGATCACATATTACATACTAGGCTATCGAATTTACCAGCTATAGCAAAGAGAAGGTTTATAAACCCTTCAGATGGGCAACCTCGGAAAGGTGGTTATCCAATGAATTTGCAGAACATCTCAACTTCTAATTGGCAAGAGAGCGATGATTCAGAAGGTGGTGGTAAAACCTTTGTGTTTGACCATATTAGATCAGATGGGTCAATAATAACTGTCCATATACCTCAGATTGAGTTTGCAAGAGTATTATTTTTCCACAATGCTTATTTGGCTAGAAATTGTATTGACCATAATATATTAAAAAGGGAGTTTAATATAAACCATGACTATGAAGATTGTACCCTGATAGATGTATTGCCCATATGTACAGTACCATTAAGAACTTTTGATAGTTATGGTCAAAGGCGATTATTAGCATGGATTTTACTGGATAAAAATGCCCGTGAATCATATGAAAGTATTGCAAAAAGGTTTATAGAACAGGCTGCGGAAGTAAATAATATTAAATCTTGGAATTTTCAATTTGACTATCCAAGTTTAGATAGTATTTCACTACAGACTTCTGGATGGTTTGATAAAAAGACTAACAACTACCATGTTCACGAAATTATAGATATTAGCGATATTGAAACTGCTTTATCTAAAAAAGTTAAGTTCTACAGTAAAAAATTCAAGTTCGGTGCTCAATCAAAGGGTAAAGGGGGCACTGCTACAGGGTGTAGTACTCAAGACAATAATATTATTAATGATCAAAAAGACGCAGATATAGATACCAAGGTCAAAAAACTGAACATACCAAAAACCACTTTTAGATTTTCAAACCCGATTGAAACTAGCAAAGTAGTAAGAAGAAAAGCTGGCGGTGGTTTAGATTCAAATAAGTCTTCTATCGACGATTTTGAAGAGATTGATTTGAATACTGATGAGGCTGTAATTGATGGTACAGCATGTCAGGCTGATTTTGCAGGGCTAGATGACCAAACTGTGGATTTAGACTTATATATGCAACGTTTTGAGGCTTTTAAACTACTAATTAAGATGCTTTCCGAGCGTCCTGATGTTGAATGCTCTGAGACACTACATTTTTTTCCTGCTGTTGGGCGTTCAAGGTTACATGAAACGGTTGATGGTAATCGCAGGACTTTACTTGAGGTTAAAATAACTAAGGATAATGATACTTTTGTTATCTTAGAGATTGATACAAGTGATAATGTTAGATTGATGTCAACATTGATTATAAAAATCAATGATATAGAATTATGGAACTCTCAACTCGATAAAACACTGGTAGGAATTGTGAAAAGATCATTGCATTGGCCAACCGATAAGAGTTTGAAAAAGTTTGGAGACGTTACTAGGTTGATACATCCTAAAAAAGAGTATGAGCTTTTAGAGAGTAGTGTGGAGTTTCTACGTTGGCAAAAGCGGTTGAATGACGCTTTGAATGTAAATTAGCTGTATTGGCTCAAATCCAAACTACAACATACTCTTATTTAGTATGTAATGTGCTTCTATCAAATATCCCACTACCTCAACGCAGACCTAATTAGCTTCATCTTAGCCCTACGAGCATTCTTACAGTTTTCAGCTAAGTTGCCTTCAACCTTATACCCTTTATCTTTCTCAGCTTTACAGCGATCCTGTACCTTCTCAATCTCGTCAGGGTTTTCAGTATAATAGCTGACGGTTCTCACCTTTTCCTCGCCACACCCTGTTAAAGTCAAAGTTAGCATTGAGGCAAGAATAGTATTTACAATATAACTATTTTTCATACGGTTAATCCTTTAAAATTGGTTGAACATTAAAAATGTTATTTAATGACTTACTATCAATGTAATTTTGGCTATCAAGTTAAGATTGGTTCAAAGTCACTACCAACTTAACGACCTCATTAATTCAAACGAACAGGACTCTAATTATGAGAATATCACTCGAAGAACAAGCAAGACGTAGAAAAGCTTGGGCAAGAACGAAAGGCAATGTTGGCTTGTCTGGTTATGTTCCAAGTAAACATGCTGAACAATGGGCTGAACGTTTTATTCAGGGGCATCAGACTTTGGAGGAGACTATAGAAGGCTTTTTAAAAATTGCTGATGGTAAAAGCCCACTTAAACCTTGAACGCCCTAACTTAGAAAATTTAGGAAGTCCTAACCTAGTAACTCCAAGTAAAAGTCTTAGTTGCTAACTCTTCACCTGTTTCATAATCAAAAAAAGTTAAATTAACACGTTCAGGGTAAGCGATTCTATCTTCAAAACGATAATAGCCAATACCTTTAGCTCCCACGTTTCGTTTTGAGATGTCTTCAGCTAAAGCGACATCTTGAACTTCTAAAGAACATGCTTCATTAGGAACAATGCTTATATCATGTGCCTCTACGTTATAATCTGATAAGAAGAAAGGAAACCAGCAGGGGTTCTTATCACTGCCTTCAACAATGACTGAAATAGGAAAGCTTTTTGTTTCAAAATCATATTTACCCGACAATCCATTACCCATTTCAATATGTACATCCATAAGCCCTTTTTTAGCCTGCTCTTGTTCATAGTCGTAACGATCTTGCCTAAGTACCAAATCTACTTTTACACGATAGGGCTGTTCATATTTAGCCATTTCTGAATGTAATTGAGGCGTAAGCTCTTTAGCCATTGCTTCTTTCTTTCCATAGTTTAGTTCATTAAAATAATCTGGATAGGCGATATTTAAACGCTCTTTATCAGATATCTCTTTATGATACTGAGCTAAAGCTAAATAAATTAAGTAATTAGAATCTGCTTCTTGGTTGACATCTTGATATAAAGAGGGGTCAAATCCTTGATTACTCACCTTTGTAACTTCTACTGAATCAGGCTCGTTAACCTCTTGATCATTCATTACTTGAGTATTCTCATCGATAACTGGTGCGTCGTCATTATTACCATCAATAGAGGGGTTATCACCGCAACCTATCGTGCTGAAAGACAGTGTTATTACCGACAGTAATGACAGCATAGAGTTATAAAATTTCATAAATGAATTCCTTTTCTAGGGGTGTTTAAAGAATACGAAGCTTAGGAGGGAGGCTTTTTCTTCGATCTTTTTTTGATTTTTTCAGCAATTTCTGGATAGGTGTAGTTATACATATTGAGTCTGGCAAATAGAAATTTTGAAAACGTTTTCTCTATAGCTGTTTCAGGGTGAACTTCTGGTATAGGGTAATTCCCAAAGTAGCCTTTTCTACATAGATTCAAAACAAAAGCTATGCCTTCGCTTATCTCATTATCTGATTCGGACGCAGTTAGTGTTTTGTGGCGCTCAAAATCACCAATATGACTACGAGCTATCGAATTAAGATAGATCATCTCAGCAACAGTATATGTATCAAGGGCATATTTAAATAAGTCTTTGACGCCATCCCCAATGTGATAGCCAATACCAGAATTAGGTAAGCCATCTTTAAGACTGGCAACACACTTAGCGATCTGTATAGTCTTTACCCATCCTTCAAACTTAGGGTTTTCAATATCTTCAATGGCGCATCTTCGCTGTTTAACATCTCTCTCAATCTGCTTGATGGCTTGCTTATCGAAAGCAAAATCAAAGCCTGCATAGGGATTGTTGAGACTTAATTGATCAGCATCACCAAGCCTCATACTTTTAAGATTTCTATCAAAATTTAACAATATGATGTTCGCACTTAGAAGATGCTCAAGCACTTGTATAGTTAAGTAGGATGTTGGTGTGTAATCAGGTTCGAGAGAGCTGTCCGTATAAGTGGTGAAATGCAAAGTAGGTCGAAAATTTTCTTCGATAAACTCCATCGACGTGGCAACCAGTAAGATTTTATCTATGATGCCCAGCTCATCAACTTTAGGTTTTGAGTTTAACTGCTCCGCTATCCTTGCTCTTAGAACGGGGGTAACAAGTCTTAAGTTTTCAAGGCGAGCTTGTTCTAATTCCTTATAGTGCGCTTCATGCTCCTCTATCCTTTGTCTTTCTAGCTTACGACGACACTCACCGCACTGCCAAATCTTGAGATTTAGACGTTTAAACGCTTTCCTTTCATAAGCTACGCAGTTGGTATTACAATCCCCACAGTGGAAATCTTCTACAACGATATGACAGCTATCTTGAATAAGGTTTTTAAATTCATAAAAACCTAAGCCACTTTCTGACATTATGTCTGTGGCGGTATGAACAAACTTTGTGTCTTTTCCTGGTTTACGTAACCAGTATTTTGCACACAGATGTTTAATTTCATCTGCTAAGTCGTCTTTATACACAATTAGAATTTGCATAGCTTTTCAAAGTTCGGAGTATACTCCGTAGATATTGTAAAGCATGACTGCGAATAATGCTACTTTTGTTATTGGTAGCCATTATGTCAGCAGATGAGAGGATTTTAACTTTCGGTAAAAAGTTACGTGAAGTAAGAAAATCGAAAGGGTTATCGCAAGAAAAGCTAGCAGAGTTAGCAGGAATCGACAGAAGCTATATGAGTGAAATTGAGCGTGGTGAGTATAATATTACTTTGCTTAAGTTGTACCAAATTTGTGACGCTTTAGAGGTTGAGGCTAGAAACTTGGTTTGAAAAAAGCTGCAAAAAATTCAGTTATTAACCGTACATTTTTATTTAGTGCAATATCTACGCAATCCTAGTTATCACGATTTAATAGATTCGATTCGTTTGATTATTAGCTTCTTCAGAAATACTTTGAATAAAGGATGAGATATGAACGTTTTTAGAATGCACATTAAGCCTGCTGGTAAAGCTTCAAGAAAAAGAACATTTGAGTATTGTCTTGAGAATAACTTGTTAGGCGTAGGGTGGCGAGTTCAGGGTGTAGAAAACACCAAAATTTGGAAAGACTATTATAATAAAGCCAAAGAAAAATATAGCAATGTTAATCAATGCGCTTATATTCATAAACATGTTAAAACTGATGATTTAGTATGGACAAGATATAGAGAGAAAGGCTATTTTCTTGCTAGAGTAGTATCAGAGTGGGAGTATTTGAATAACGAAGTTGCGGTTAATGAAGATATTGATATTGCTAATATTTTTAAAGTCATTTTTGTAGCGGTACCAATTTCAGCAGTGCCAGGGAAAGTAATTGCTAGCTTTAGAGCTCCTAGAGCATGCCAAAAGGTAGGTGGTAAATCTATTAAGTTCTATTCAAAAACATTATGGAATGAACTATCACAAACCCAATATTATGATACAAGCAATGACAATTTTGATGATATTTTTCTAATGTTAAATGACGAAGAGACTGAAGATTTAGTATTTCTTTATTTACAGAGTATGGGGTGGTATGTTGTTCCTAGCTCACGCAAAGCAGATACTATGAGTTTTGAGTATATTGCTATAAACCCAAAAACGGGACAGAGAGCTTTAACTCAGGTTAAAACGGGTCATTCCAACGTGCCTCGTAGTAGTTATACTAAACAAGCTTCTGGTGAACATATATTTTTATTCCAAGCTAATGAAAATTACTCTGAGGAATCTTCTGACTCAGTGACTACTATATCTAAAAAGAGTCTTATTAACTTTCTTAAACTATCGAAAGAATGGTTACCTGAGAACTTTACACTTAAAATGAAAGCGTGTTCAATGTAGATAAAGTATGTTAGGGCTAGTATGTATAAGTATCGAAGATGTCAATTATTTAGCCTCATCTTTTTAACTGTCTCAATAATAAGACTAACTGCCAATTCAACTTCATGGGTCGTCGTCATACGACCTACGCATATTCTAAAACTACTCTCAGCCGTTTCTTTTGAAATTTGCATCGCTTTTAATAGAGGCGGATATTCCCAATTCAGTCCATCACAAGCAGACCCTAGTGAAAAGGCGAGCTTAGGTTGTAGATTATTTAATAACCGCATACTATCGACACCCTCAATTGCAAGGTATAAGTTACCAGGATGGCGGTTATAAATATCGCCAATCACTTTAATGCTTAGCTCTTTTTCCAATCCCTCAAGTAATAAATTCCGAAGTTCTTCTAAATAGCTTGCTTCATTTTCTCTATTCTCATCTAATATCTCACAAGCCCTTTGAAAACCAGCTATCAACGGCGTGGCTAGCGTCCCAGCACGTAGTCCATTTTGCTGACCGCCACCGACTATTATCGGGATGAAATCAGGATTATTTAAATGCTTAGAGTACAGTAGACCAATACCTGATGGTCCATATATTTTATGAGATGAAACGGTTAGAAAATCAACATCTAAATCAAGACAACTAAGCGGTAAATATCCTGCTTGCGAGGCATCGACATGAAGTAACGCATCATACCAAGAACATAACTTAGATATCTTCGCTATAGGCTGATTAGTACCGATAACGCCATTCGTCATAGCACACGACACCCAAAGTACCTTGTGTTGTTTAAGATTCAACGCTAAGTCATCAAGGTCAATTGTTCCGCTAGGAGTTAACTTAACGTAGATTACCTGTAGCTCTTTTTGTTTTGCTACCAGTTCAAGAGGTGCTAACACCGATTTATGCTCAAGATAACTTGTCAATATAGTATCTGCCTGCGGATTTAGTTGCATCGCCATTGAGATACCAGCAGAAATCGCTAGGTTATTCGCCTCTGTCGCCCCTGATGTAAAAAGTAAGTCCTCTTCAAAACAATCGCAAATTTCCGCAAGGCTTTGTAATGCATTTTTAATTATTTCCTCTTTCCGCCATCCAAAAGCATGGCTGATAGAGTGAGGATTACCAGGTTGAGCCCATAATTCATTCATTGCCTGTATGACTGCGACATCGCACGGCGTATGAGAATTATAATCTAAGTATATGTTTTTCATAAGGTTTACTTAAGTCGTTAGGCGTTTATAAAACATAGTCAATTTCGTGTCAACTCTATCATAACATGATATAATTCGATGCTATTGGAACTTATCTCCAATCACAAAGAAAAGCAATTTTTATCCAAATTAATATAAGTTGATTAGTATTTATGCGTTATTTCGAATCTTTGATTAATAATATTAAACCAACACTTTCTGGTCATGATACCTTTCCGCTTCGCTATGGATGGCTAAAAAAAGTATATGACCAAATTGAGAGTCAACCTGATATTGATACGAATGTGTTTGCTAAAGACACTGCGATTGCGGACTTTGGTGTTGGTAAAAATATGCTTAACGCCATGCGATTTTGGTCAACGCATACGGCTATGATATATCGCAAGAATAACGCCTATTACAATACTTATAAGGGTATTGAAAAGACGGATATCGTTAACGATGATATCGACGCCACAAAGCAGTTAAACCCTTTTTATAATGCTGAAAATCTACTTGATAATAAAGGGGTAGACCCCTATCTTGAGTCACCTTCAACGATTTGGTTATTGCATCATTGCCTTGTTACCAATCCTAATTTAGTCACTTATTATTGGTTATTTAATATTAATACCAAGTCTGAGCTTAGCCGTGAAGAGTTCGCCCGTTTACTCAAAGAGTTTTTTAAAGATTTTGGACTAAAGCCGCCTTCAGACTCTACTGTTAAAAAAGACATTGAGTGCTTAATTCAAAATTATACCACTAAGACTCGTAAGAAAACCGATGACTTCGAGACGGCGCTTGATGGTCCACTAGTCGAGCTAGGCTTACTAACACGGGTAAATAAACATAACATTAGGGCACTGCGAGGTGAGAAAAACTCGTTAACATTGCATGTGTTTGTTTACGCACTAATCAACTGTTGGCGTATTCATAACAGTGTCGCTGATACCCTAGCACTGGAGATGTGTACTTATGATGAGTGCTCACCAGGTCGGGTTTTTATGTTAGATGAAGATGCGATTATCACCTATGCTGAGCAATTACAAGACTCGGAGTATTCATTGGCATGGACACAATCAGCAGGTATTCGCCAGTTTCAAATCACTGAGGGAAGTAACTTAGACACTATATTCGAGCAATGTATGAAGCAACTGAGGCTTGAAGATTACAGTAACCAATGATCTCAATCTAGTAATTTCATCATTGTTAATGTCCCCAATTAGAGTTTTAAACGTTATGAATACTACTAAAGATAATTATTTAATCAACCATATAGAACGCAACCCTTATTTTCAGCGCTCGGTAAATATAAATGCAGACAGCAATGATGAAGTAGCGATTAGCAACTTTTATTGTACCGCCTCGTATGAGCAAATCCTAATTAACTTAATTAATAATATTGAGAGAGGTCAAGGTGCATTTACATGGACAGGACCTTTTGGCTCTGGAAAATCAAGTCTAGCGCTTTTTTTGCAAGGTATTGTGAGTAGTGACAAGAAGATTGTAAAATTAGCAACTTCTAAATTAAGCAAAAAAAACAAATCGGTAATTACGAATCACTTTGATGCAAATGCTTATAGCTGGAAGATTATTAATATAACAGGTCAAGCGATAGCGCCTGAGCAATTGTTTCGAGAGGCTTTGGATTTAGACGATAAAGCCAGTGTAAAAGAAATTATTAATACATTAGATAATAGCGTAGGCGATAATGACTGTCTAATTATATTTATTGATGAGCTTGGCAAAGTGTTCGATGGTGCGGCTAAAAGCCATCGCCCAGATGATATTTATTTTCTACAACAATTGGCAGAGCACGTCAATCGAACCAATGGTCGTATGCTATTGATTGGTATGCTCCATCAGTCCTTTACCGCTTACGCTCGTCAAGCCACAGCAAAGACGCACAGCGAATGGATGAAGATTCAGGGACGTTTTGTAGACTTTGCTTTAACTTTGTCTGTCGAGGAGCAGATTTATCTTATTGGTCAAGTCATTAAAGTAGATAGCGAGAGATTATCGACCTGTAAAAATGATATAAATTTTGACCGTCAAGTGAACACGGTTGTGACTAATGTGGCGCAAACCCGTCAAACAGACAGCGACAGTTTGACAGAGCTTTTAAGTAATACCTTTCCACTACATCCGCTCGTGACTATTTTATTATGTAAATTGTCACAAAAGAATTTCGGTCAAAATCAGCGTAGTATTTTCTCATTTTTAATGTCTGCTGAACCAAACGGATTTGGGCATTATTTAAAAAACACAACGCTCAATGAATTAAGATTATTTAATCCGCATCAGTTTTGGGATTATCTCGATAGCAACCTTAACAGTACCATTATTGCTTCTGAATACAGTAAACAATGGCTACTTGCCCAATCGGCAGTCAATCGTTATGAGGGTCTTGAAGACGATATAGCGGTTAAGCTTATTAAAATAGTGTCACTCATTAGTATATTTGGCGATGGTACTGGCGTACATGCAGATTCTGATTTATTGCAAGCATTGTTAGATGTGGACGATAAAAAATTAAATACACTGATTGAGGCACTAGAGTCTGCTTCTATAATATTTTATAAAAAGTCGAAGCAGTCGTATGTATTCAGCGAAGGGAGTGACTTTAATGTCAATGAGGCGGTGCAAGCGCAAATACAAGACCTTAATGAGCTACCCTTTGCCGAATTAGAGCAGTTTGAGCCCATCGTCGCAAAAAGACACTATCAGGAAAAGGGTAGCTTACGTTGGATGGAGGTGAGGCTATTACCAGTAAATGAAAAATCGGAAAGCGCCCTCACTAGCCTACAAAATGCCATTGATGCCTCAAGGGTAGGATACTTCTGCTTATTGATTCCAATAAACAAAGAAGAAACGTCACTGGCAAAAACATTGATTAAAAAGGTAGCCAGCTCTGGCAACTTTAATAATTTGGTAATCGCTACGCTAGACAGTCATGCGATCATCATCGATATGCTCAAGGACAAAATTGCCCTTAGTAATATCTTAAAAAATGAGGATAAATTACTCAACGATAAAATAGCCCGTCAAGAAACAGAAGGGCGTTTGGTTGATATCGAAGATGCGTTAAACAACTTGCTGGATAAAAGTCTTAATACCTCAATTTGGTACAGTAAATATCTGCGAAAAACAGGCGAAAAGTTGAATCGCTTTAAGTTGTCAGCACTTGCCTCAACGGTTGCGGACGAGTTTATAGATAAGTCTTTTGTCTGTAATAATGAGCTCGTTAACCGTAATAAGCCTTCACCCAGTGCAAAGGGGGCAATACGTGAACTGCTAAAACGCATGATTGAGCGAAGTGATGAGCCAAGTCTTGGGATGGAGAAGTTTCCACCCGAAAAAGGGATTTATGAATCTGTCATTGTTAAAAATGGATTACATATAGCCGACGCAGATGGTAACTATACTATAGTCAGACCTACCTCAACTCAGCTAAAAGCTATTTGGGAACGAGCTGACGAGATTATTGCTAAAAGTGAGGGCGGTTTAGTCACTGCTAAAGAAATATATAAGGCGTGGGAAGCACCTCCTTATGGCGTAAAAGCAGGACTGCATGAGATTCTATACATTGCTTATATAATGTCACGCCATAGTGATTTGGCTAATTATATTAATGAAGAATATAAGCCATCAGTACAATATCTTTTAGCCGAATACCTTATTAAAGTCCCTAATGACATAGGCGTCAGAGAAGTGTCCTTTTTAGAGGGTACACAGTCATGGATTCATGTGTTAAGAGAGGCGTTGCAAAATGAATTTGGTGCTCGTTTAAATATAGAGATTGAGGACGAGCCATTACCCATCGCTCAGGCGTTAATAAGTGTGTTTTTTACCATGCATCCATGGGTGCATCGTACAAATTTATTAGAACCTAAAACTAAGCAATTACGTAATTTGTTAAAACAGGCAAATGACCCTAACCAATTGCTATTTGACGATTTGCCGAAATTTTTTAACGCTAATGATAATGATGAAGAGAAAGTTAGAAAAATTATAGAAGGGTTACAGGAGATGGATAAAGTATACCCTGATTTAGTAACGGATATAAATTCTAAGCTTTATGATTATCTAAAAGTTAACGATGATGGCGTGAACCCTTATGCGGAGATTAACAAACGCGCAGAGGCTTTGTTTGGTAAGTCAGGTGATTATCTTTTAGACTCTTTTATCGCACGATTGGTTAAATACAATGGTTCTATGAATGATGCGGAAGGCTTGATTAGCTTACTAGCAGGAAATAAGCCTTCTAAAAAATGGATTGACCAAGATATTGTCAAAGCACAACAGAAAATTGCCACTTACGGACTTCAGTTTTTAGAAGCTGAAGTAAATGCTGAAATTGATGCTAGTCCTGACAGGCAGAAGATTGGTCTGATAACTAAATCTCCTAAAGCAACAGCCAGTTTCGTGAAAGAGGCGCATATTACATCTAAGAACGCAGAGTCTGTTAGAACTAAAGTAGATCAGCTAAAAATATTACTACTTGAAGATGAGCAGTTTGATACTAACGACAGAGTTGCAGTCATTGCTAAACTGCTTGAAAGCTTACATGATGATGAACTATCCAAAGCTGGAGTATTATAATGTCTAAAATCAAGCACGTTCTGGGTATATCAGGGGGTAAAGACAGCGCTGCACTCGCCATCTATATGCGTGACAACTATCCTGAACTTGATATTGAATACTTCTTTACCGATACTGGTAAAGAGCTTGATGAGGTTTATGAGTATCTGTCTTATCTTGAAGGCTATTTAGGCAAGCCTGTTCAGCACATCAATCCTGATAGAGATTTTGACTTTTGGCTTACGCAACACAATGACTATTTGCCATCGCCTCAAGCTCGCTGGTGTACCATCAAAATGAAATTAAAGCCATTTCAAGATTGGGTACAGGGATTTTTAGATGAAGGCTATGAGGTTTATTCTTATGTGGCGATACGTGCTGATGAACCGTATCGAACTGGCTATGACTCTAATGATGAAAAGTTGGTCATTAAACTCCCATTTCGAGAAGACGGTATCGATAAGCCTGGTGTGATGGATATTTTAGAGAACTCTGGCGTTGGTTTGCCCTCTTATTATGAGTGGCGTACTCGTAGTGGTTGTACGTTTTGCTTTTTTCAGCGTAAGATTGAATGGGTAGGACTTTTAGAGCGCCATCCGAAGGCGTTTAAAGAAGCTATGGATTATGAGAAAGAAGCATTGGCTAACCAATCTCCCTTCACTTGGTCTGAGCGTGAATCATTAGAAGAATTAAGCCGACCTGAACGCATTACTGAGATTAAGGCAGAGCATGAAAAGAAAGTTGCTAAAATGAAAAAGCGGATCAAAGTAAATCCGCTTCGCCCAGATGGAGAACCTGAGTTAGATATGGATGATATCTATGGTCAGGGTAAGGTTTGTGTAATGTGTCATAAGTAGGCTTAAAATGAATTAGAAACTATTCAGAATTTGACGGTTTCTTTGATTTCTTACCTTAATACTATTAGATTGGTAGTAATTCAAATACGATATGAAGTTTTGAATATATTTCTTCAATTCGCTTCTACGTGGAGAGAAATCATCTAGAATATGGTTATGTATGTAAGCAGTAATCGCTCCAAAGCTTGCAGACTGACTATCTTGAGCATTTAAAAAACGATAAATAAATTTAAATATATTGGAGCGTTCAAACTTAATACTATCAGAAAAATTACTACCAAAAATTACTTCGTCATGTAATATATCTTCTTCACTATAGTCTGACAACTTAAAGGGGTTGCACCTCGGAAAGTCCTCAGTAAATAATCCAATTAACTCTTTTTTTGAGAATAAGTTAACTGATGACCATTCCTCTTGAGCTTTGGACTTGGAGGTAGAATCAATATTAGATAGTTCTTCTTGCATCTTTTTGATATCTTCAACGCTAATTTGAGTGCAACTTTTAAGGTAATCTTTCACTTTTATGAGGTCGTTATCGGATAGTTCAAAATTGTAGTTAAGCTCGAAGTTAGGAAAATTGGAAAACCCTAATCCGTTAGCTGTTAAATTAGAACTACCAATAACTGCTTGATAGGAGTCAAAAATATACAACTTAGCATGAAGCTTATAATCAGCATAACATTTAACTCCCTTTGAAGTTAAAAGCTCTAGGACTTCAAGATCACAACTTTTATTAATACAGTCAGATGGCCGGCATCTAACATATATGCTAAGGTCTTTATTGTAATCGGACTCTTCAAATAGTTGTAGCACTGATTTGGTTAAGAAAGCACTAATTAAACAAATACTCTGAGAGTTACTTATGTAATCTTTTAATACCTCAGACACATTGTCGGTACTATTCAGATTAATATTACTATTTTGGCTAATAATCTTCTTCGTCATTTAAATATCCATCCAAAATGACTCCCCATTGCTCACGAGAAAATTCATATCTTCTGCGAACATTCTCAGTAGCAGCTTCTTTTTCCATCCGACCCCAAGCGGCTAAACAAAGTTTTAATAACATTTGGTCACGTTCGGTAGCTTTTGATAAATAGTTACGATAAAAGTTATGTTCAGTATTAATCTGTATTAATGTGAGTCCTTGAATTATAGATATATCAAAAAGCATGGTCTGAGGACCTTCTCTCTCATCAAACTTAACACTTATTTCATTATCAATAACATCATTAATAAGCGTATGTAATTCGGTCTCATTATAATTTTTATTTCTGAGCGCTTCTTTAATTTCTTCAGGGCTTGGCTGGTCCTCATCACCTAAGGCAGGATGTTCGTTTGCTCTCTGTTGTTCTGTCTTAGTAGCAAGTGAACTTGCTGTATCTTCACTTTTAGATGTTGTACTACTTTTATCTTGACCATAAGATATGTTTTTGTTTTTCAATTCAGTGAAAACGTTGTCAAAAGCGGTTTCTATCTCTGTTAAACATTCTAATAATGCAGCATAGTCAGGGTCAGTTTCTTTAATTGTTTCTATTACGCCTGCCTCATCAACATCTTCTTGTAATGCGATTTCAGCAAGATTAACGGACTGAATTTTTGTGGCTGTTTGCTTATTATTCGTTACTCCAAAGAAATTATCAAGACTAGGTGAAAACTCAATTTCAACACCAATATATCTATCTTTATAGTATTGGTCTTTAATCTTGAAATCTCTTTTAAGGTCTAACTCACGACCTGCACGTACAATTGATAACCCTATATTTGAAGCCAGCTGTCTACCAACGTAAGTACTACCAATTTTCCCTTCTATATTCTCTCTTAACTTATCGGCAAAAGGTTTCTTGATTGAAGATGTTCTAATTGAATAATACCCAGTTGTTCCATCAGATAACGTTATCGTTCTTTTATTAGTTTTACCGTCTTCATGTGTATCAAATAAAGAGTGGTTTTCGAAGTCTTTCGGGAAATCTTTCATCTCCTCAACCACAGTATTTTGCATTAAATAAAGCGGGTCATTCGGTCTAAAACTAATGGTATTTTCAATATCATAGTTATGGGTTTCATCATTAAAAAGTCTGTTTTCAAATACTATTCGAACTTTATCGTCTGAATTTTTGTTCGATAACATATAACGATACATACGACCGATTAATTTTTCAGTGTGTTTCAATAATGCGGACGAAGTTTTCCAATGCAGCCTATCAAGTTCAGACCATACAACAACTGTTCCTTTTTTAGGTAAAGCACCTTTATATGCATCACTTAATATGGTATCTAAAGCTTTTCTTTTAGGGTATGGTATGTCCTCTTGTTCACCACTTCTAATTTCTTCTACATCTAAATAAGTATGATTTATTTTAGAATCTTCTTTCCAGCTCCATACGTCTGTACGTTTGCATTGAGAAATACTAGAGTTGGGCAAACCCATGCCAAATTTACCCATTCCTTCGGAATCGTTTTTGTTTTTTGAAGCGCCAAATTCTAACGCCATATATAGAGTCTCTACATCCATCCCGTAACCGTCATCCAGTATAGCAATCTTTTCGATACGTCTTCGATTAGAGCCATTTATTTTATTATATTTTTCAAAGCAGACAAACCTTACCGTCTTAGCACCTGCTTGAATACTGTTGTCAATAAGTTCAGCTAAAGCATAAGCAGTATTTTTATAGCCATTATCTCGCATAGACTCAATCACTTGAGAAGGTCTTACATATGGATGTTTTTCGATAGTCATTTTGATTCCTTATAATTTCGGTTCCCAGCTAGTATCCCAATGTTTAAAAGCGTTGTACATATCATTAAATTGCGCATCATTATCTTTAACAGTATATATTTTGCAATTTTTACTGCCACCACTTTTAGGTCCGCGCATCGCCCGTCCAGCCATTTGTAGGTATTGAATTAATGAAGAGGTAGGTCTAGTAATAAACACGGAGTTAGTACAAGGTGCATCGAAACCAGCAGTAAGCACACCATAGTTAATCAATACTCGAATCTCTTGATTTTTATAACGTTGTATGGCAACGCTACGTTGATATGAGTTTGTATCTCCTACAATGACCTTTGATTTTACTCCTGCATTGTTTAGTAGAATTTCCAAACGCTTTGCATGATTGACATTTAAAGCAAAGACAATACCCTGATTTAAAGCGTCAGGTCTTTTTTCGAATTCGGGATGCACAGACATGATTTCTTTAACTACAGTATTCACAATTTGCTGATTTCGAATATCGCTATCAGCTAGGTAATTCATAAGCTTACTGTCATGATCATAGTCTGCATGCATCACGAACTTAGTTTCGCTATTATCATAGTCAATAGGTAATATCGAGTAGTTTGATAAGAATTTTTGCTCAATTAGATACTCAATAATTGATACATAGCCTGGAATTTTTGGCGTTACTTTATTATTTTCGAATAGTTCGCTAAGTTGCTGATTTTCATCATCGTCTTCACTATTAAAGTATGTTTTTCTACCAGGAGTTGCACTTAGACCTACCAAAAAACACTCAGAATTTGTTTTACTAATGATATCTAATATGACTTCTTTGTATGTAGAAGCTAGAGCTTTATGAGCCTCATCAAACACTATTAACCCAACATTTCTTTTGAAAGCATCAAGAATATACTCAATGCCTATCTTATCGGAGTTTTCTTGAGAGCGAAATTTTTGTAAACCTGCAACTATGAAACCTTCGTTAATGCCACTTAATGATAATTCGGAGTTACCATAGAAAGCGAAGCTTGTAAGATTTCTGTTACCCAGAAAAGACCATGCCTCATTGAATTCATTACGAGCTTGTTCGCACAGTTCGATTGTATCTGCAAACCAAACTACGGTTTTACTGGGATTGTATCTTAAATATTCGCAGATAAAGTTGATGGCGGTTCTAGTTTTGCCAGCGCCTGTAGGTAGGTGAAGTAAGGCGCTATGAGCATCATTATGGTAAAGTTGCCATAATGATGCAGTACATTTTCTTTGATATTCTCGTACAGAATAGTTAGGTCTAATACGTTGAACTTCGACAAAATTAGAGTTTTTAGTCAAATCTTCTGTTGATGAGTAAAAACCCAAGTGTCGACTAAGCTCAACTATATTCTTTTGGAAGTAACGAGTAGCGGAATCAAATTTATTTCCACCATCAAGTTGAATATTCGAAAAGTCTATTAAATAATTTAATACGTCATGTGATTGCTTATCGATGAGTAGTTTGACGAATTTACTACGCCTATTTGAGTTTTCAGCTAATATCTCATCAATACGAGTCAAAATGAGGGCATGATGGTCTATTTTTACTTTTTTACTTTCAAGCTCCTCAATAATCTCTTTAGTAGCATTGTCGTAGAATTGATAGCAATCAATCCTAGAGAAATTTTTTAATAGAACGGTAGGGTGAATATCCATAAATTTAAAATCTTTTCAGTTTTGATTAAATATACCGTATTTATATTGGAGAGCTAGTAATTTAGTTTGTTCAATAAAGTTGATTTAACCGTTAGTAATTCAAATCATCTCGACAAAACCTAGATTGTAGTAGATTACTATCCTAAAGGTATTGTAAAGTAATTGTACTGCATAATAACAACCTAATTGATACTAACGAAAGAATACCTTTAAATTTGTTTTAAAAGTAATATAGTGCTATTTGTGGATATTGTGGATAAAACTTTAGTATAGAAAGTCTAGATTATAGCCAAGTTATACAGGTGTGGAAACCGACCCAACTTTATCAAATCGATTGAAACCGAGATTATGCTTGATTTAGAATCTGTTAAAAGGCTCTTTAGGTTTACAATAAACTCCTCAGTTTCATAGCGTCGGAGTCCTGTTGCTGTTGAAGCGCTTGCCGTAGCTTGTTCGTCAAGTACTGCTTGGTATGGTTACTAGAGACTTGAGTAGATTGAAACTGAAGTAGTAACGCTCGTAAAACCTCTAAGCTTAAGTTACCACAAATAACGTCTGGATAATTGTTTTCCCATAATAAATCAAAGTCATGTCGTAGTTTTTGACAGATTTTTAATGACTTTTCTCCCCATAAGGTAGAGTCAATGCTTAAGTACTCAAAGTTTATCACTAAGCCACTTTCAGTATGATTGCTCGACCCTTGCACTATAGTCTCACTACCATTAGTCTGTGGTATCAACCAGCACTTAACATGAAACAGCCCCGACGTTGGCAAGGCTATTTTAAGTTCAATTTTGTCTAAATTAATCAGATAAGCTAGAGCTTGAAAAGTGGATTGAGTAAGATTATCTTGATTTAGAATAAACCCATTCAAATCCTTATGATTTATTTTACCCTCGTACAAGCCGATAAGGGTCGTGATATCTTCTTTTGATAAATTCGGACTGACAATCAAACGCATTCGATGCCTAACATCTGATTGTAGGTAATATAGAAGGGATTGGGCAATTGCTCGAAAAGAAGAGCTGTTAAAGTAGCCTATCATACAGTCGTAACCTACCGCATTTTTGACAACAGGTAGGAATAATTCTTTATCTAAGTTATGCTCAAATGGGTTGAAGATTGCTTTTTTTAGGGTTTTCATAGGGTGATTGGTGTAAATGAAGTGTTTGTTGCATCAAATGATTATATTGACTTGACTTGTCATGATTATGATACTACTTTTTTAGTTATAAGATGTGATAAAGGTTTATTTATTCTCTTATCTGAATTTGATATAAGTCTTGATTGATATAGCTTTCTAATATAATAAATCCACTTAGTCTATTCATTCACAGAACGAAAATTTAGTATGATACTTTATTACTCCGAAATGTTACAGCATCATGTGAATGGCACTGTTCAGTATGATACTTTATTAATTTTTTCCTAAAACGTGCAGTAATAAAATCAAGTGTTTAGCTTGATTCTAGTATGATACTTTATTACTCGCTGACAATACATACTAATACAAAAAAAGGTCGCTGTAGGTGTATAACCAACAGCGACCTTTTGTGTTTATGAGAGTCTACTTTTATATAATCGTGCATAACTAAGTGCTGATAGCTGATTGAGTGCTCTTAGTGGTAGAGCTTAAAAAGCCAGTAGTCCTCTAGCATCACATGTGGTACTTTAAATATATCTAACGTAGTCCTTTATAAAGAAAATAACAGCCAACAACGGTGAGCAATATCGCAAAGCACTGTTTTAATAGTGCGGGAGATAAAATATGGGCTACCTTTGCGCCCAGCTTCGCTGTAAAAAAGCTCATACTAGCAATACCTAAAAACGCATAGATATGCACAAAGCCAATGGTATTAGGTACATCAAGTTGATGCTGCATCCCAAAGAACATAAAACCTAATGCACCAGCAATGGCAATTGGTAGGCCACAGGCGGCAGAGGTGCCAACAGCCTTTTGCATCACAACGCCATAATGAGTGAGATAGGGAACGGTTAAGCTGCCACCGCCAATACCAAAAATGGCAGAAGCAATACCGATGACGCCACCTGCGGTTAGTTGGTTAGGCGTCGAAGGTAAAGCTACACTAGTAGACTCCGTGCTAATGGTATTTAATGAAGTCATATTTACTTGGTTTTGGCTAGGTATAGCCTGCTTTTTGGCTTTACTAAACATGCGATAAGCAACCCATAGTAAAAAGATACCAACAATAATTTGCAAGTGGATCCCTGATATTAGTCCTGCTATGCCTGCACCAAAAAAACAGCCCAGCGCCATACCAGGCGCGAGATTTTTAAATACAGGCCATATTACTGAGCCTTTTTTATTGTGTGCTGTTAATGAACTAATCGACGTTACGATAATAGTCGCAAGTGATGTGCCAAGTGCCAAGTGCATAATTGAATCAGCAGGATAATCCATCTGGGTGAAGACAATAAATAATAGCGGGACGATAATTGTGCCACCGCCTACGCCAAACAGCCCTGCGGCAAATCCTGCCAAAGCACCAATGATTAAAAAAACAATTAATTCCACGAGTTAGTATCTTCTTAATTAGTTAGCCTTAGCTAAGTGATGGTTACTATTAAAAGTCTTAGATAGCTTTTATCTAAAATAGTGTTATCTCAAACTCCAATATAGTGTTATCTCAAACAGTTTTATCTGTTTGTTCGTCACAGCGTATGATGTGTCATAAAGCGTATCGAAAGCCGACGTTTACGGTTTATAAGTTTGGCATACATTATGATAGGCACGGTTAAAATAAATTAGACTTTCATCAGACTGGTCTTGTAGATCTGTACTGCCTTTATTATTTGTGTTTATAGCGACAACATGGCACATAAAGACACTATGTGTACCCACCTCATGAACCGCATCAATTTCACAATCAAAGCTTACGAGTGCATCCTCTAATACAGGAGAGCCTGTTTTAAGCGTGGTCCAATTCCCATGTGTAAAACGCTGCTCTGAGTCTAGAGATGAGGCAAATGCGTTAGAAATAAGTTGTTGATGCGCGCCGAGCACATTAACACTTAACACTTTATTATTAACAAAGCTATTATGTGAGCGGGTTGACCTGTTCATACAGACCAGCAAAGTTGGGGGCGTATCTGTCACACTACAGACAGCAGATGCCGTAAAACCATGACGACCAGTCGAGCCTTGGGTAGTTACCACATTCACCGCTGAGGCTAATAAAGACATTCCCTCTCTAAAGTCGGTAGCTTCAATCATAGCATATATCCTAAATTTAAAATCTTTCAATACTGCTATAGTGACTCACAATGCTTAAAAATTGTAATAATCCTTAGCACCCTAATAACTTAGCACCGTAATACTTTGCCTCCATAATACTTAGGCACCATATTAACAAGCACTACCATAAAAGGTAGTTAGGGCTTAATACTATAGTAGTTTAGTATGAGGTCAACTATTAGTACAAAATAGTATTAGGCTGTTAGTTCATGACGGATAATTTGGGCACCAGCACTTAATGCAGTAAGCTTATCTCTAGCTACTTGGCGAGACAGTGGCGTCATACCACAGTTAGTTGAAGGATACAGCTTATCGGCATCAACAAATTGTAATGACCTACGTAACACATCAGCGACCGCTTCTGGGGTTTCGACCGTATTGGTCGCCACATCAATAGCACCAACCATCACTTTTTTGCCACGTATTAATTCAATTAAGTCCATGGGGACGCGCGAATTTATACATTCAAGCGATACAATATCTATCCGCGACTGCTGAATCTTAGGGAATATTTCTTCATATTGACGCCACTCTGAACCCAGTGTCTTTTTCCAGTCAGTATTAGCTTTGATACCGTAACCATAACAAATATGCACGGCTGTCTCACATTTTAAACCCTCAACTGCACGCTCTAATGCGGCAATCCCCCAGTCACTGACTTCATCAAAAAATACATTAAATGCAGGCTCATCGAATTGAATAATATCGACACCAGCCGCTTCTAAATCTTTGGCTTCTTGGTTTAGTATTTTGGCAAATTCCCAAGCCAGCTTTTCACGGCTTTTGTAATGACCATCATATAACGTATCAACCATGGTCATGGGACCAGGTAGCGCCCATTTAATCGGTTGATCCGTTTGTGCGCGCAAAAAAGCAGCATCGTCAACAAATACTGGCTGCTTGCGACTCACTGCACCAACTACAGAAGGTACGCTGGCCTCATAACGGTCACGAATTTTGACGGTTTCGCGCTTTTCAAAATCAACGCCATCTAGGTGCTCTATAAAAGTGGTAACAAAATGCTGGCGAGTCTGTTCACCATCGCTGACGATATCAATGCCTGCATTTGCTTGTTCTTGCAATGAAATCCGCAGTGCGTCTTGCTTAGCCTCAATAAGTGTATCGCCTTCAAGTTTCCAAGGGGACCATAATTTCTCTGGTTCCGCTAACCATGATGGTTTTGGTAAGCTGCCTGCAGTTGAGGTTGGGAGTAATAGTGTCATGGTAATCAATTTCTCTTATCTAATTTGTATTATTACATCTATAGTATTTAAGTGTTTTGTACGCAAGTTATCGCTTGTTGATTAAGCAACGTTTTTATTGTGCGTTTCATTTTTGGCGGGTTTACTATTAGCACTATTAAGGGCATCTATGCGCGCCGCCCATTCATTAAGGATGTTTTCATAAGGCTTAATGAATGTCTCTTCCGTAAATTTACCTTGTTTGACGGCCATTTGACTACGCTCTTCACGGTCATAGACAATTTGGGTCAGCGAATAATCTTGATAATCTAAGCTTGGCTGATAGACATGACCTGCCGCTGAGTTGGCATTATAAATCTCAGGGCGATAAATCTTTTGGAAGGTCTCCATGGTGCTAATGGCACTGATGAGTTCTATGTCAGTATAGTCGCCTAATAAATCGCCTGAGAAATAAAATGCCAATGGTGCCACACTGCCTCTAGGCTTAAAGTAGCGTACTCTGAGCCCCATCTTATGGAAGTATTCATCAGTCAGTGAGTATTCATCTTGTCTGTATTCCACTCCTAATACAGGATGCTGGTTGTTCGTGCGATGATAGGTTTTGCTGGTCGATACACTTAAGCAAATAACAGGCTGTTTATTAAAATTAGCTTTGTATGCTTCTGAATCTAATAAATGTTTGAACAGTTTGCCATGTAACTTCCCAAAGCTCTCTGGGGGTGGCGTAGATGGGTTTTTATCAAAGTGATTGAGTAACACCACGCTAAAGTCGTAATCGCGTACATACGACGAGAAGCTGTTGCCGACGATACCAGCAATTCGTTTATTCTCCTTGTGGTCAACCACTGTTGTTTGGAGTATCTCAATCGCAGGGAAGGTGTTGCCATTACCTTCGACATCTAAATCTGCTGAGATAATATCGACTTCAACAGAGTAGCGATCAGCAGTCGGGTTGTCCCAATTTGCTAATGCGTTAAAGCGGTTATTAATCATCGTTAGTGTTTTACGTAAGTTTTCTTCACGGCTTTCACCGCGCGCTAAATTTGCAAAGTTTGTGGTCAGACGAGTACTGTCTGCTGGCTTATAGTTCTCATCGAAGCGAATCTTTGAAATAGAATATGTAAACTGCTTGCTCATCGGATTACCCTCAACATTTATTTTTAAATCAAACCAAAAGTCTGTATGTGATGAATCATACTCAAGCTTTGATGCGAATAAAAACGATACTATTTAAACATAAGATGAATATAATTCACTTTTATCAAATGATAGTGGTCGAGGAGGCTGATAGTAGATGAGGCATAGTAAATAAACAATAGCTAAAAAGTTGATATAAGTTAATATCTTAAATAAATTTATTCTTAATTTTTAGATATTAGCTATTTAAGTAACTCGCTATCAAAACGAAAGATAATCAATAATATAAAGTATGCTCAAAATTTTATAAAACGCATATAATGAATATAATTCACTATTATATTAGAAATTGTCAGTGTTTTGAGAAGTGTAAAAAGTAGTTTATTTAAAACTTGATACTGCTATTAGTACTTTAATTAGAGGTGAATTTCTTATTTTAGGACAGCCCTTTAATTTTTAACGTCAAAAAAAGTCGCCATTTAGGCGACTTTTTGTAAACTTATAGGTTAAATATAAATCACTAATTAGCTTTAGTTACTGCTTTAAAGTGTGCTACTTGGTTATCATTGGTGACTACCAGCACTGGGTTATTATTACCCGCTTTGCTCAAGGTATATTTACCTATAACAGACGCCACGGCAGCTGAGTCGAATTTAGCTTCAGCAGTTGGACAAGCTTTCATCGTACTCATCATCGCCCCTAATTTAACTTGACCATCTACTATGGTATAGGGTGCTGATATGGTGTTACAGGTATTCATCAGATTAACCATGTTCGTACCCTCAATAGTATTAAAGCTTAAGGTTAAGGGTTTATTTGGGTTCATAAACAAGGCGTTAACTGATTGTCCGTTAGCATCTTTTGCATCTATCAATCGCCAATTATTAGCTTGCAATGCTTGATTGGTGATTTGATAAGTGTTTATCGTCGGTTTGACATCGTTATGAGTCATACCAGTTGTGTTTTGACACCCTGTAGCCAAAATAGCGATGGCAACTGCACCAGAAATTCCTAAAGCATTTAAAGTTTTCATAAATTCCTTCCTATTTAAAGATTTCAAATTAAAAAAATAATAATTTAAAAAAGCAATAACTTAAAATAGCAATAACATGACGATTATCTCAAAGCATAATTCCCTCAACAAGGCGTAGTAACCATTCAAGTACTTTATAACAGCGATTGTTACGAATATACTCTCAGTAAATAAAAGCGTATTAATTCATGATTAGATTTTATTATAATGTTACCTTGTATTATTAATAAGGTAGGCGCCCTTATTCAACATACCTTAAACAATCTAATAACGGAATTAGTTTCTGGTGTATGTTAACTTTAAGACAAAATTTTAAGCATCATCTAATTGCCAATATAAATTCATAAACTGCAATAGGAAAAAAATAATGAGCTATCAACAACAGCTAGAACGTATTAGAAATGACGAAGGCTTTATCGCTGCCTTAGATCAAAGCGGTGGTAGTACGCCCAAGGCACTACGCATGTATGGCGTAGAAGAAAGCGAATATGAAAATGATGATGAAATGTTCACTAAAGTTCATGAGATGCGTACCCGCATCATGACTTGCGACTGCTTTGACAGTGGCCGCGTATTAGGTGCTATCTTGTTCGAAGATACTATGGATCGTGAAGTAAATGGTAAGCCAACTGCTAATTACCTTTGGGAAGATAAAAACATTGTTCCTTTCTTGAAGGTAGATAAAGGTCTGGCAGAGCAAATGGATGGTGTTCAAGTCATGAAGCCAATGCCAAACTTAAATGCATTACTACAAAAGGCTAAAAACTATCCTATATTTGGTACTAAAATGCGTTCTGTAATCCATGAGGCGGCACAGCACGGTATCGAAAAAGTAGTACAGCAGCAGTTCGATGTGGCTAAGCAGATTTTATCTGAAGGTTTTATGCCGATCGTAGAGCCTGAGGTAAATATTGAAAGTAAAGAAAAGCACGAATCTGAAGTACTGTTAAAAGACGAGATTTTACGTAATCTTGATCGTTTAGATGATGATCACCAGGTAATGTTAAAGCTCACCCTTCCTGAAGAGTCAGGGTTTTATAAAGAACTTATTGATCATCCAAAAGTGTTAAAAGTAGTGGCTCTATCGGGTGGCTATAGTCGTGATGAGTCGTGTGAGCGTTTGAAACAAAACCCAGGTATGATCGCCAGCTTCTCGCGTGCATTTACTGAGGGCTTATCTAAAAGCCAGACTGACGAAGAGTTCTCAGCGACCATTGATGCATCAATCGATAAAATCTATACCGCTTCAAAGGTATAACTGCAAATCAGTTAATCTTCGATTGATTAAATGCATGTTAGATAATTTTTAAACTACATTTAACAGCAAAAAGCTTGAACCTTGTATAAAGGTTCAAGCTTTTTTTGTGCGTTGCAATTGAGAGGACTAAACCTCCTTATAAAGCTTACGCCCCTCACTATTATACTTTTCACTCATTTCCTGCATACCCTTTTGCACCTCATCAAAGCTAGCTTCTCCCACCTGACCGACAAGCTCAGTTTCTACTTTTTTAATTAAATGAGCATCATCGCTCAATTCACCTGAACTGGGCGTAATGGCAACCTCACTATTAGGTAGGTCTAAACCAGCGGCATACTCACGCACATTTTGAGTGATTTTCATAGAGCAGAATTTAGGTCCACACATAGAGCAAAAATGAGCAGATTTATGCGCATCTTTTGGTAGGGTTTCATCGTGGAATTCACGAGCAGTATCTGGGTCTAATGCAAGATTAAATTGATCGTCCCAGCGGAACTCAAATCGCGCTTTTGACAGCGCATTATCACGTGCCTGCGCGCCAGGATGACCTTTGGCAAGGTCGGCAGCATGGGCAGCGATCTTATAAGTGATAATACCGTCTTTAACATCTTTTTTATTCGGTAAGCCCAGATGCTCTTTTGGGGTCACATAACACAGCATTGCCGTACCGAACCACCCAATCATCGCAGCGCCGATAGCACTAGTGATATGGTCGTAACCGGGGGCAATATCGGTAGTCAATGGACCAAGCGTGTAAAAAGGCGCTTCGTGGCACATTTCAAGTTGTAGATCCATGTTTTCCTTAATACGGTTCATGGCAACGTGACCCGGCCCTTCAATCATCACTTGAACGTCGTGTTTCCACGCCACTTGAGTCAACTCGCCAAGTGTCTGTAGCTCGCCAAACTGCGCCTCATCGTTGGCATCTTGGATACAACCCGGGCGCAAACCATCGCCTAAGCTAAACGCCACATCATACTGTTTCATGATTTCACAGATATCTTCGAAGTGGGTATATAAGAAGCTTTCTTTATGATGTGCTAGACACCACTGTGCCATGATAGACCCACCACGTGAGACGATACCGGTTAAGCGCTTAGCCGTTAAAGGCACATAACGCAGTAACACGCCCGCATGGATCGTAAAGTAGTCCACGCCCTGTTCAGCTTGTTCGATTAACGTATCACGGAATATTTCCCAAGTTAAATCTTCAGCCACGCCGTCCACTTTTTCAAGCGCCTGATAAATAGGGACTGTACCGATAGGCACAGGGGAGTTACGGATTATCCATTCACGGGTTTCGTGGATGTTTTTACCCGTAGATAAATCCATGATGGTGTCCGCCCCCCAGCGTGTGGCCCACGTCATTTTGGAGACTTCCTCATCAATGTTTGAGCCGAGTGCTGAGTTACCAATGTTGGCGTTAATCTTCACTAAGAAATTACGCCCAATGATCATCGGCTCTGACTCAGGGTGGTTGATGTTGTTCGGAATAATGGCACGACCAGCTGCCACTTCATCACGCACAAACTCTGGCGTGATAATCTTAGGCGTATTGGCACCAAAGCTATCCCCATCATGTTGACGCATGTCGGTTAACTTATGCTGCATTTGGGTTTCACGAATAGCAATATATTCCATTTCAGGGGTGATTATACCGCGGCGTGCATAATGCATTTGAGTGACATTGCCCGCCTTACCATTGATAGTCTTCGCACGGCGCGGCTTATCAATATGGGCAAAACGAATATTGGCAGTTTTGATATCACGGGCGCGCTCTTTGCCATAGTTACTAGACAAACCTGCTAGGCGTTCGGTATCGACACGCTCTTCAATCCATTTGTCACGTAGCTTTGGCAAGCCTTTGGTCAGATCAATATCAACATTGGGATCGGTATAGCCGCCAGAGGTGTCATAAACATAAAAAGGCGGATTTTTTTCACTACTTTCAAGGCCAAAGCCACCAGTAGGGGTATCAGTCAAGGTGATTTCACGCATGGGAACTTGGATGTCAGGGCGAGAGCCTTCAATATAGACTTTTTTTGATGCGGGCAGGCTACGGGTTAAATCGCGGGCTTCTTCATCAAAAAGTTTGTCTTTCGTATTACGGTGGGCAGGGGTTTTTATAAAATTTTCTGCATTATTCATGGAACTGTCCTTTTTTACAAATGCCGTATGGCAACTGTCAACACTGGTTTTAACATCAAAGCTAAAACCGAAAGTAAAAAAGACTCAGTGAGTGCAGAGACTGCCTATTAGGACAGCTCAAACCCTATTCATTATTAACAGACCTTAGATGAAGTAAATTCAGTTTTAAGGCAATACCTATTTTTAGTTAATTATAGTGACGTTTTTACCTAGTCAGACTTAGCGAGTAAAACAAAGGCTAAGCGATAACAAAGTAAGCGCATAACTATAAAATAAGTAGTTTTAATAACCGGCTATTTATTACTCAATTATAATTGAAATCAAAATATAGCTTAAAAAGCTAGAATGATTGAAAAGTCGGTAATGTACTATGTCGTTAAATAATATATAGGGGAGTTGCAATGACTTTCCTACGGCGGTATTAACCGCATCAGGTTCAACGGGTGATGTCTCAGCAAACGCTTGATTGTCATTCCTAATGGTCAATGGCCATTATTAGTAACAACAGGTCTGCACCCCGAGTCTACAATTATTGATATAGCTATCTTATCAAACTTTGATATCAATAACAGGGTCAATTAAAAATCTAATAACAGCACCATTTAAGACAATAAAAAAGCGCCAACTAAGTTGGCGCTTTATCGAATTGATGCATGGTGAATAAATGCAAAACTTACTGTCTGCGATATTTGCCATCGCCTTTACTAATAACTTCAACATCTACTTTACATAAGTTGCAGCTAAGCGCTTGATTCGCTTTTTTTGATAAGTCGATAACACGGCCAGGCGTAAATGGGCCACGATCATTGATTTTAACCACGACAGACTTATTGTTCTTAAGGTTAGTTACTTTAACTTTTGAGCCAAAAGGTAGCGATTTATGGGCCGCAGTCATAGCGTACATATTATATATAGCACCTGAGGCCGTTCTTTTGCCGTGGAAACCTGGTCCATACCAAGATGCCATGCCTGCTTGAGCGGGCACTGCTAACAACATAGTCAACAGAAGCGTAAAGGGCATAAAAAGTTTTTTCATAGGTCATACCTGTAATAATTTTAATGATTGGAACTATTCACAAACTAGGTGTCACAAACGAGGTGTAATAAACTGAATGTTACAAATTTCGTGAATACAACTATATGAGGCATATTTGCCGAGTTGCAACAATTAAAAAACTTGCCGTACCAAATTAATGTGCACGAATTATACAGGTGTTAGGTATTAAATATATTTCTAAAGCGTTAACTAAATGTAAAGAAAGCTTACAGTATAAGGAGTTATCTATATTTAAAGGTTTTCGTATATTTCTTAATTTCATCGTACCTATTTAATGAAGTCTTAATGAAGTTTTTCCAAACTATTAAGCGCATAAAACTGTCCTTTAACTGGCTACGCTAATGAGACTATTGGATTAACATATTTATACAAAAATTAAATATTTCATCAAACTGTCATATTTGAAGCGCAAAATAGCATCATTCCAATAACGAAGTCGACATTATAACAACCGTCAACTTCCTAATATTAATATTTGATAGCTATAACTCATAACTCTTTAGGAGAGACCATGCGCCATTCATTATTAGCTGTAGCAGTTGCCAGTATTTTAAGTTTAACTGCTTGCGATACAAAAACAGAAGACACTGCTACAACCACAGATGACACCGCAGCAACAGCACCTGTTACTGGTGAAGCTCCAGCTACGACTACTAGCACAGATCAGTATACCGATATTGAAGGCGTAGAAATGAATGTCAGCGGCGCGGGCGCTTCATTCCCAGCACCTATTTATCAAAAATGGTCAGCTGACTATCAAAGCGCTACTAAAGGACAAGTTAATTATAACTCTATCGGCTCATCTGGTGGTGTCAAACAAATCAAAGCAAAAACGGTTGATTTTGGCGCATCGGATAAACCACTTAAGCCAGAAGATTTGAATGAAGCGGGTCTTATCCAGTTCCCTACCGTTATCGGCGGCGTAGTACCAGTGGTTAATGTTGAAGGTATCGAGCCTGGTCAATTGGTATTAAGTGGTGAAGTTCTGGCTGATATTTATCTAGGTAAAATTACCAAGTGGAATGATCCTGCGATTACTGCCCTAAATGAGGGCGTTGAGCTTCCTGATGCTAATATTACGACGGTTCACCGCTCAGATGGTTCTGGTACGACGTTTAACTTCACTTACTACCTAAATGAAGTATCGAGCGACTGGGCTAATGTGGGTGTTGATAAAAGTGTTGAATGGCCAACGGATAAAACTGGAACAGGCGTTGGTGGTAAAGGTAACGAAGGCGTTGCGGGTATGGTAAAACAAGCCCCTAACTCAATCGGTTATGTTGAGTATGCTTATGCCAAACAAAACAATATGTCGCATACAGCAATGGTTAACGCCGCTGGTAATCGTGTTGAGCCATCAGCTGACTCATTCGCGGCCTCTGGCAACGTTGATTGGTCACAAGCAGAAGGGTTCTACAAGGTTATTGCAAACTCAGACACTGCCGATGCATGGCCTATCGCTGCTGCCACCTTTATCTTAGTACACAAAAACCCAGAAAATCCAGAGAAAGTTGCTGGCGCATTAAACTTCTTTAACTGGGCTTATAACGAAGGCGATCAAGCTGCGCTGGACCTAGATTATGTTCCTTTCCCAGACGAAGCCGTTGCTTTATTTAAAGATGAGTGGAATAAAGTGGTTGGCGCTGATGGTCAACCTGTTTATACCGCTAAGTAACAAGATTGACTTGTCACTGTCAATGAACACTTAAGGCAACTGGCAAGTAAATGACCTCTCATTTACTTGCCTTATTACTTAAAACAAAAGTTATATAAAGAAAAAGATTTTAGCCCAAGATTTTTTAAGCCAAAGAAAACCATACGTTGGGGACACCATGTCTGACTTACACGCTCAGCTAGCAAAACAAAAAAGAAACGATTTTCTGTTTGTCAATTTGACCAAATTGTTCGCTTTGCTAGTACTGTTATCTTTAGGCGGCATACTCGTATCGTTGATTATAGGTGCGTGGCCGAGTATTCAAGAGTTTGGTTTTGGGTTTTATACCAGCTCTGATTGGAGTACCGTCAATGATGAATACGGAGCATTAGCGCCAATTTACGGCACAATTGTCACCTCTTTTATTGCTATTTTAATTGCGGTGCCCGTAAGCTTTGGTATTGCTATTTTCTTAACTGAACTTTGTCCGGTAGTGTTGCGTAGACCTTTAGGTATGGCAATTGAGCTATTGGCAGGTATCCCATCAATTATTTATGGCATGTGGGGCTTTTTTGTATTAGCGCCCTTATTTGCCAAGTATGTTCAACCTTTTTTAATTGAGCATCTCGGGCCTATCCCAATGATAGGCAGCCTATTTGGTGGCCCGCCACTAGGTATCGGTGTTTTCACCGCCTCGCTTATCTTAGCCATTATGATTATTCCATTTATTGCGGCAACGATGCGCGATGTTTTTTCAGTAGTACCAGAGCTTTTAAAAGAATCTGCATATGGTGCGGGCGCAACCACTTGGGAGGTTATGTATAAAATAATCTTACCTTACACTAAAGCTGGTGTGGTCGGGGGTGTTATTTTAGGACTGGGTCGCGCTTTGGGCGAAACCATGGCGGTCACCTTCTTAGTAGGTAATACCTACAACATCAACTCCAACCTTTTCGGTTCTGGTGTCACCATAACCTCTGCTATCGCAAATGAATTTGCAGAAGCCTCAAGTGAAATGCACGTTGCTACATTATTACATTTAGGGTTGATACTTTTTGTCATTACCTTTGTTGTTTTATCCATCTCCAAAATTATGTTGTCACGAATTGATAAGAGAGCGGGTAACTAATTTTAAGTGGTGTAAATAGAAAAGTAGCTTATAGTCAGCGAACAACTAAACGGTTACGGCGTTATCCTTGCTAAGCCTATATGAGTAGTACCTGCACTCGGTTGCCTTTTAATTATTTTAGACGTCTTTAACTATAGTAAATTTAGTCACCTAAGCGTGACACAAATTCAAATTGGTATGACAGGTATTGATAGGATCACAACATGACATCACACTCCAGTGCAACATTAGACAACAACTCAAGGCCATCACAAAGCTTTGAGCAACGAATGAATAAGTCGCTCTACACAAAACGTAAATTTTTGAATGTGATTGGGCTAGTGTTTGCCGTCTTAGCGATGACATTTGGGTTAGTATGGCTTGGCTGGATACTGTTTGATCTGCTACGCAAAGGTATGGAAGCCATGCTAACGATGCCTATCTTCACAGCCGATACGCCGCCGCCAAACACCATAGGCGGGCTGCGTAATGCTATTGTTGGTTCATTTATGATAGCAGGTACAGGATTGCTTATTGGTGCGCCAGTAGGTTTGTTAGCCGGTGTTTATTTGGCCGAGTTCTCTCAAGGATCTTGGCTGGGTAAAGCGACGCGCTTTTTAAACGACATTCTACTGTCGGCACCGTCTATTGTTATTGGTTTATTTATTTTTACATTGATGGTCAGTAATCGCGGGTTCTCAGGGTGGGCTGGTGCTGTCGCGCTATCGCTTATCATTATACCCGTAGTGGTTCGCAGTACCGAGACGATGCTCAATCTAGTCCCTAATCAGTTACGAGAAGCTTCGTATGCGCTGGGTGCGCCTAAATGGAAAGTTGTGACATCAGTGACGATGCAAGCTGCCAAATCAGGCTTGATAACTGGTGTTCTATTAGGGTTTGCACGTATTACTGGTGAAACCGCCCCGTTATTATTCACTGCGTTAAACAACCGGTTCTTTAGCTGGGATATGGGCAGCGCCATGGCGAACTTACCCATGACTATTTACCAATTTGCTGCGGCTCCTGATGATACTCAAAATATGATTGCATGGGCTGGCGCGTTACTGATTACTTTATCCGTATTGGGGCTTAACATTATCGCCCGTATTATTGGTAGAGAAAAACGCTAGTAAATTAGAGTAATTAAATTAAATTAAATAAATCATCCAACGACGATTAAGTTTAATTCATTTTTTTCATATATTTATAAGGTACTACCATGACAGACGTATTAGAGAGCAAACCATTGACAGATAATAAACTCGTTAAAAACAGCAATGACACGATGTTAGAGCAGCCAATCGAGACAGGTAATCAGCAAGAGCAGCCTGATACCGCGTCTTTTACGAAACAAACAGTGGCTGATCTACCAGATAACATGCCGCCAGCCAAAATGGAAATTCGTGATTTAGATTTTTATTATGGCGATTTCAAAGCCCTCAAAGACATTAATATAGATATCCCTGAAAAAAATGTCACCGCCTTTATCGGTCCGTCAGGCTGTGGTAAGTCTACTTTACTACGTACGTTTAACCGTATGTACGATTTATATCCTGGTATGCATGCTGATGGCAAAATTATTCTTGATGGCAAGAATATTTTGTCAAAAGATGTGGATGTCAACTTGCTACGTGCACGTGTTGGTATGGTCTTTCAAAAGCCTACGCCGTTTCCTATGTCAATTTATGACAATGTGGCATTCGGTGTGCGTCTTTACGAAAAGCTAAGTAAAGCTGAACTGGATAATCGAGTAGAATGGGCGCTTAAAAAATCAGCACTATGGCCAGAAGTGAAAGACAAACTTAAAGCATCAGGTCTGTCGTTATCAGGCGGTCAGCAGCAGCGGTTATGTATCGCCCGCGGTGTGGCAACAAAGCCTGAAGTTCTTCTATTGGATGAGCCAACCTCAGCGCTAGACCCGATCTCAACAGGCGCTATTGAAGATCTTATTGAAGATCTAAAGCATGATTACACCATCGCTATCGTAACCCATAACATGCAGCAAGCAGCCCGCGTTTCTGACTATACATGTTATATGTACTTAGGTGATATGGTTGAGATGGGTGAGACCAATCAAGTATTTACTAATCCAGCGCAAAAAGCCACTGAAGATTATATTACGGGTCGTTACGGCTAGATGGGTTGTTATGGCTAGATGAATTGTTACGGCTAGAATGACACCTAAAATGTAGCCTTAATTGTATCAAGAGATTAAAGCGTTTTAGCAGATTTAAAATATTTAAAAGGGCCCTTATGCCACTTAATGAAAAACATTCGTCTAAAAGTTTTGATAATGATTTGAAAGAATGTATCGATCTATTTATGCAAATGGGTCGTATGGCTGCTGAACAAGTCACCTCGGCCACGCATTCACTTATCGACAGTAATTTGAAGATTGCCAATCAAGTTATTGAAACGGATGACGTGATTAACCAAATGGAAATCAAGGTTGATGAATTGGTGATTTTGCTGGTTGCCAAACGTCAACCTGCTGCCAGCGATTTAAGATTGATTATGGCCTTGTCTAAAGGGGTTGTGGATCTTGAACGGGTAGGGGATGAAGCGAGCAAGATTGCACGCATGGCTCGAAAGTTACACGAAGAGGGCGCATCGCCACGTGGCTATTCAGAAGTACAGCATTTATCCAATCAGGTTCGCCTCATGTTGCTCGATTCATTAGACGCGTTTACGCGTCTAGACCCAGAGCAGGCGTTATCAGTACTACAAAGTAATAATACGGTAAATACTGAGTATCAGTCTGCCAGTCGATCATTGATGACCTATGTGATGGAAGATAGCAGGCATGTGTCTAAGGTTATTAATATTTTATGGGTACTTCGTGCACTTGAGCGTATTGGTGATCATGCGCGCAATATTGCAGAGCTTGTTATCTACTGTAGTAGTGGTAAAGATGTGCGTCATACCGACTTTCTATTTATAGAACAAACTGTACAAGAAGCTTCTGAAAGTTTGGCGGCGCGTAATGGTGAATAGGGTGATTTTATAAGTAAGGTAAGTATTAATTATAAAAGCTAATATCATTAAGATATTGGCTTTTTTTTATTTTTATCACCATATAGTTTCTGCTTCTGATTAAAAGCTGTACACTTATATTTATTAACTGTTTAAAGATAATAAGATTTATTTAAAGAGCATAAGATTTATTTAAAGGTAAAGTTCTATTGAAAAGGGTGATAAAAAAACTGATTCATATAATAGGCTATGCTGTTATCGTTTTTATAATGATAATGCCAGCTTTTGCGTTTCAACCCATTATGTTTCAAGGTACTTCTATAGGACCAGCTGATTTTAATGAAAATATAAAAGTATTGTCAGAAGTTATCAACATTGATGCAGATGCAGATTTTGATACCGCAACGTATCATGCCGAATATCATATTATAAACACACAGGATGGACTGCAAGTACCAGTAATTTTTAACACGTATGGTGATGTTACTTATTATGAAGATAAAAAAATATCCATTAGCATTGATGGTAAACCTGTTGAAGTACAGATAATTGAGCCAAATCTACTGGAAGATGCGGACACAATTTATTCTACTGAAAATAGAGGTTTGCAAAACAACAGTCAAAATGATCGAGCTGTTGTTACAGCTAACCAAGAAGACATTGATGCATCGGGTGACCTAAGCCGTTTATTAAATAGCACGACTTTTATGAGCGAAAATGGAGTTGAACCCTTTCGTTCTTATCAAGAATATTCACAGTTTATAGTTTCAAATCTAGATAAAGGTAAGCATACTATCCGTACTACCTATAGCGTAGACTCATCTTACTATGGAAGCGATTGGACTGGCATAAACTCCTTTGACTATAGATTTGCTAATTTCAAACCTGCAGCAGCGTATCAAGGGACTAGACTCTCCTTTAATTTCGAAGGGAATACGGATTATATAAGTGTGGATATTGATGCAGAATTTGATCAGCCATTAGAACAAACGAAGCACTGGGCGTCTAAAAAACAAACCCCTACTAAGATGTCATTTACTTATCAAAAGCCATTGAATGCTGTGGCTAAAGTTTTAACAAGTATCTCGCTCTATGTTGTCATACTATTTGCTTTGCTTGTGTTCGGGCGAACAAACTACCAATTACTGAAAAAAACTCAGCAAGATACTCCTGAGTATACTTGGTCACTTATGATATTTACCGGTCTTCTTTTTCCATTTTTGAGTATTATGATGGCGTATTTTTATTTGGTATTCACTGATTTAGTGATTGGGCAAGGCGCCACTGGCGAGATGCGTAGTTTATTTTTTATGTGGATGTTGCCTTTAGCCTATATTTCAGCGACACCAATATATTTTTTAGTGATGTTAGGACTATGTATTGGAATAAAAAAAGAAAATAAAGACGGCACAGCTCATTAAGTTTAATCAGACTTTGCTGCGGATAGCTCTTTAATAATAGGGGCTATTTAGAATTAGTCTCTGTCAGTGACATATACTAATTATAAATAGCCCCAAATATTTCAATCATATTAAGGTAGGGTTAAGACGGAGGCGTATAACCCGCAGGTCGCTCATAGTCAGCATTGTCTAAAAACTTCTCGCGTTGCTCATTGATAAACTTCTTAGCTTCAGGGTCTAGCATGCTTAGATGGTTCTCATTAATGAGCATGGTCTGCAGTTCTAACCATTCATCCCAAGCTTTTTTAGACACTGTGTTTTGAAGCTCCTCCCCTTTTTTATTGGGAAAAGGCGGGTTTGACATTTTCGGCATGTCTTGTTGATATTTACGACAAAACACCATATTTGCTTTTGGATTAAAGGTAGCTGTCATTATTTTATCCTATTATTTTCAAATATTTATTTGCTAAAAGCTAAGTCTAAACGCTGTATTAAATAAGCCACTTTAAAACGGTTACTTTAAATCGATGTTAAAGCTTTTGATACGCTCACGACCGCGAGCAACAGCCTCGATAACTTGTTTTGGTGCAGTGCCGCCAAGATGATCACGCGCTGCCAGTGAGCCTTCAAGCGTTAAATAATCAAAAACATCCTCTCCAATAGCATCGCTAAACTGTTGTAGTTGCTCAAGCTCAAGTTCGCTTAAATCAACGCCTTCTTTAATACCTAAAGCGACCGCATTCCCAACAACTTCATGAGCGTCTCGAAAAGCCACGCCGCGTCTTACTAAGTAATCTGCTAAATCGGTGGCTGTGGCATAGCCTTTCATGGTGGCAGCGCGCATATTTTCCTTGTTAGGTACTATATTAGGCAGCATATCCACAAATGCAAGTAAAGAGCCGGTTAAGGTATCAACACAGTCAAATAACGGCTCTTTGTCTTCTTGGTTGTCTTTGTTATAAGCCAGTGGTTGGTTTTTCATTAACGTTAGTAAGGTGATTAGTTGACCAAATACTCTTGCAGCTTTACCACGCACCAGCTCAGGAACATCAGGATTTTTCTTTTGCGGCATAATTGATGAGCCCGTACAGAATCTATCTGGGATTTGCACAAAATCAAACTGCGCTGACATCCATAAGATAATCTCTTCACTCATACGTGATAGATGCATCATCAGTATAGAGGCCGCTGAGGTAAACTCGATAGCAAAATCTCGGTCAGATACAGCATCTAAAGAATTTTGACAAATACCTTCAAAGTCTAGCAACTCGGCCGTAATCGTACGGTCAATTGGGAAGGTAGTGCCTGCCAGCGCTGCACTGCCCAAAGGCATTTGGTTGATACGACGACGGGCATCGATCAAGCGCTCTGTATCTCTATTGAGCATTTCAAACCAGGCCAATACATGATGACCAAAGCTTACTGGCTGCGCGGTTTGCAAATGGGTAAACCCTGGCATAATAGTATCGGTGTGTTTCTCAGCCAAGTCTAGCAACCCTGATTGCAGCTTAACCAATAACTCCACGATATTATCTACCTCTTCACGTAGCCATAGACGAATATCGGTTGCTACTTGGTCATTACGACTACGTCCCGTATGCAGTTTTTTACCGACAGTACCAATGATATCGGTTAGGCGAGACTCGACATTCATGTGTACATCCTCAAGGGCGATCGACCATTTAAATTCGCCGGCATCAATCTGTTTTTGTACTTGATTTAAGCCGTCTATTATCGTCTCTACTTCTTCTGCAGTTAAGATTTCGCAACGACCTAGCATGGTAGCGTGAGCTATCGATCCTTGAATGTCATGTCTAGCAAAGCGCTGATCGAAGCCGACTGAAGCGGTAAATGCCGCAACGAAGCTGTCTGTTGCTTCACTAAAGCGCCCACCCCACATCTGCTGCCCTTGACCACTGCTGCTATTAGAATCATTTGATTGAGTAGTAGAAGTTTTATTCGAGTCGTTGTCTGTCATATCAGTTCAAATCCAAAAATGGCGTAAAGTAAGTAGTATTCAAAAGCAGTATAGCAAAGGACTAGGTCGCCTTGCCAGTTAGCCGATGATGGTTAGCTGCTCTCTTAAGCTACTGTCCAGAAGCTACTGTCATTGAGCTACTAATATTAAACCAATGTCATTCAACTACTAATTATTAACTGACAACTATTTGTTGTCTGATTGCTCGGCCACTTAAGCGAATTAAGTAAGCGCTCAACATAACATCACTGAAATACATGACCAATTATGGTTAAATAGGCGAGATAATCGTTAGGTTTAATATCGAGCCTTAAGACTAAATTTTATTTCCACTTTACAACCATACCTAAGAAAAAATAACTATGACTAAATCAGCACATTCCACTGCACTTAAGACCTTAAAAATTGCGACTCGTAAAAGCCCTCTCGCCATGTGGCAAGCCGAACACATACAGTCTCGTTTAGAGTCTTTATATCCAGAGCTTGAAGTCAGTTTGGTAACTATTGTGACCAAAGGAGATAAAATCCTTGATACCCCGTTGGCTAAAATAGGCGGTAAAGGTCTATTTGTTAAGGAGCTTGAACAAGCACTTTATGACGGTAGAGCAGACATTGCAGTTCATTCTTTAAAAGATGTGCCTATGGAGCTACCTGAAGGTCTGTTATTAGGCACATATTGTAAGCGTGAGTCCCCAACAGATGCTTTTATTTCAAATACCTACGATAAGTTAGACGATTTACCTCAAGGAGCGGTGGTCGGAACCGCAAGCCTACGTCGTCAGTGTCAACTAAAAGCCTACCGTCCTGACTTACAAATCAAAACGCTTAGAGGCAATGTGCAAACTCGGTTAGGTAAGCTAGATGCCGGCGAATATGATGCGATTATACTAGCAACCAGTGGTCTGCAACGAGTTGAGCTCAGTGATCGTATCAAACATGAAATAGATATAGATATTAGTTTGCCTGCAGTAGGGCAAGGGGCGTTGGCCATTGAATGCCGTGCAGGTGATGACGCCGTTTTATCTTTATTAAAGCCTCTTAACGATGGACAAGCCCGTATTCGCCTAAAAGCTGAGCGAGCGCTAAACCGTCGTTTAGAAGGTGGGTGTCAGGTTCCTATTGCAGCATACTCTGTCATTGAAAAAGACTCAGAGCAGTCTAATGTCAAAACATTATGGCTACGCGGCAGAGTAGGGTCTGAAGATGGAACCACACTACTTAAAGCGGATAAACGTATTGCTTTAACAGGTAATCAGGCCGATCGTGAGACTCAAGCAGAGCAGTTAGGCATCGATGTGGCTGATGAATTGCTGTCATTGGGGGCAGATGGTATTTTAGCGGCAATTTATTCCAATAAATAAGGTTTATTTATTGGCATGGTATTTAAAACGTAACATGAATAAGCCGGTTACTGTCGATTATATATTTTATTAATTGCTATTATTTAGCTTTTAGGGGTGTTATGGTTTTTATCAATACCCGTCCAACCAGTCGTGCTCAGCCCTTAAACCTTGCCATGCAAGAAAAAGGGATGACGGTATTGACATTGCCTTTACTAGAATTAGTGACCGTTGATATTAGTGAGCGCGAACAGCAGTATCAGCTAGATTTTTATCAACAGCCTAATAAGTATCAGGCTTTGGTGGTTGTTAGTCCAACGGCGGCTCGAATGGGTTTAGCTGCTTGTCCAAAAGGGTTTATTCCTAAAGCGGTAGTCATCGCCGTTGGTCATGCTACCGCAGAAATTTTGCGAGACGCTGGCTGGCAAGTACAATGTCCTGATGAGTATAGCAACGAAGGCATGATAAAGCTGTCTGCTTTAAACACGTTAGGTAACGACGATCATATTTTGGTCTGGCGTGGGCGAGGGGGAAGACGTGTCTTGGTAAACTTTTTGCAAGAAAATGGGGTGACGGTACATGCCATAGCTTGGTATCAGCGTCGTTGTCCTCGTGATACTGCCTTAAAGTTTAGCGAATTAGCACATCGTCTCAAGGCTATAAATCATCCTAAACGCCCTATTGTTCTAATCAGTAGTGGTGAAGCTTTTACTAACTGGAGAGAACAATTTGCAGAGCTTGATTCTGATTTGCCTGATACAATTTACGCTATGTCGGACTTCTATTATTTAACCTTTGGTAAGCGTCTTACCGATACGGTCAGTGATTTGAAACTCAATTGTATCCGCATTGAACATTTAGATCCTGATGAAGTTTGGCGAGGTGTCAGGCTACTGCTTGAAAATCAATAGATAAAACCCGTTAAATTTGGAATGCTTTTAATACTGACTATTAGTCGTGACTTGTGTCACAAACCTAGAGTAAAGTCTTAAAAATTTCTACGTTATACTTCTAACCCCTATTTAAACTATCGTTACAGCTACTGTTGCAATTTATAGAAGCTGTGGAGAGATACTATATCCATGTTTAGTTTTACATTAGATAAAGAGTTTGATATGCCTGAAGACCTGGCTGGTTTTGCCAGTATTTATGTTCAGCCTGTCGCTTGGAATGATATGGATGCCTTTAATCATGTCAATAACGTAGTTTATTATCGTTATGCTGAGTCAGCGCGTATTAATTACTTGAGTGAGTTGGGTGCTTTTTCCGAAGAGGTGACCACAGTGTTGGCTCAATCAAGCTGCACTTATTTAAAACCTGTGGTATTCCCAGATACTCTGCTTATCGGTGTTCGCACTAAAAAACTCGGGAATACCAGTTTGGTTATGGAGTATTGTTATTATAGCCAGTCCCAACAAGCTGTGGCGGCTACAGGGGAGTCTGTGTTAGTGCGCTTAAATAAAGACGCAACTGAAAAATTAGCATGGACAGATACTGAGCGTAAGAATTTTTTAGCTTTTGAGCAAACTGTTAACCATACTCCGGAGCAGTGATGCTTTCATTTTTAAATCGAAAAGCTTCATCACCCCTTATCCCAGAGCTACCGAGTCTGGATCAAGCGCTATATCCACTTAACTGGGGGCATCAAAAAGTTGAGTCAGCGCAACAGCTACTTATTCATACCTTGCAAACACAATTGTATTATCGAGCGACGAACGCAGATAACCCTTACTTATCTTCTCAATTAAGAGATAATCAGAAGCAGTTTAGCCAGCTACTTTTACAAAATGATATTTATCATGATTGGGTGAACTTTACCGTATTTGGTCGTTACATACAGCGCAGCTTTAGTGCCTTTTACCAGCAAACCGAAGATGTGTTTAACACAGATATGCCAGAGATATTGAAGCATGAGTTAATGCGGCATACTCAGTATTTACCCAAAGATCAAATGTTGTTAGCAGGCGGGCAGCTTTCTAACACGATGCGCAGAGATAAGCTATTAATCACTACGTTAAACCCCTTCCAAGCGATTAATGAGGCCCTTAAATATTACTCCAAAGGGAAGAGTAAACCACAAGTTTTTAATCTCGATCCAAACTCAGTTTTTATATTAAATATAATAAAGGTCAATTCAAAAAAAGTTAAAGCATTTGCCGTAAAGCATAATAAACGCACTTCTGATGGAGCACGCAACGAAGTAATGATTCTGGATTTTCAGAATTTAACTTTGTCCCAAGAGCAAAATCTTAAAAACACCGCCCAACCAAAGTTAACCTTCCTTATTAGGCACTATTCTATAAGTTAGTAACTTAACAATAGGTAATAAACACTTGCTGTTATAGAGTGATATCAACAACTTAATGATGATCATTTGAGTAATGAGGCCTTAAGTTAGCTACTTAGTACCGAAAATCTTATCTCCAGCATCACCTAAGCCGGGGATTATATAACCGTTTTCATTTAAGTGACTGTCTAAAGAAGCGGTGTATATCTCAACATCTGGATGGGTCTCATTAACCAAACGAACTCCTTCAGGAGCCGCGACTAATACCAAAGCTTTAATTGTTGAGCAGCCTTTTTCTTTTAACATATCAATTGTGGCTACCATTGAGCCGCCAGTGGCTAGCATTGGATCGATAATCAATGCAGGTCGACGGTCTACATCAGCGACCAACTTTTCAAAAAAAGGCACAGGCTGTAACGTCTCCTCATCACGTTGTAAACCTACCATAGAAATTTTTGCAGTTGGAAGAAGGTCTAATACCCCATCAAGCATCCCTAAGCCAGCTCGTAAAATAGGAACTACTGTAACTGTTTTTCCAACAATTTGTTCACCAATGATGTCAGTGTTATCCCACCCTGGCATACTAAACTCTTCTATTTCAAAATCACGACATGCCTCATAAGCCATCAAGCGGGCAAGCTCAATGGTTAAGGTGCGAAATTTATAAGTACTACAATCTTTGGCACGCATTAAGCTTAATTTATGACGTACTAAGGGATGATTAATTATCTCTACATTTAAATTGCTCATAATGCCTCTTTGAAGGTCGTTTGGGGATAGATATTGGATTATATAAAGTAGGGTGTTTTATAAATGGCGCGTCAAAATTTACGATATCAAATTTAAAATAATTATTTTGATAACTCTTTATAACGGCAGTTACTTAGCTATATTCACATAACTTAACTCATATAACTTTATTATTCACTAAGTAAGACTATTATTACGTCGAATATTTGGTGATTATAGCTATCAGTTTAAAGCAATATTAAATTTGATTATACCAATAAAATAAAACCAACTTAGGCATGAATAAAATGGCAACTTTTACCGCTTGAATTATTAATAATCGGATATAAATACGAATGATTAAATAAGGTATAAGTTTGTTTAGTTATATTATTTGAAGCACATTTTAAACTAGAAAATTTTTTTTAAACGTTGAACATTTAACAGTCGAACAATTTAAACAATGAACTAAAACTACATTTTTAGTTCATGCGTTATTGGAGTGGAATATGAAGCGTGATAATTTTAAAACTTTACCAGATGGGAGGGTGGTAGAAAGTCATCCATTTAAACCCGTATTACCAAAACATGCCACGATTATGATGATGGGCACCATGCCACCAAAGGCTGATAAATGGCGAATGCAATTCCATTATCCCAACTTTCATAATGATATGTGGCGCATCTATGGACGTGTGTTTTTTGATGACGCAGATCACTTTATAGATACGCAGCGCACAGATGATAAAAAGGGTTTTGATCCGGAACGAATCAAAGCTTTTTTGAACGAGCGTGGAATAGCATCTTGTCCCACAGTTAAAAGCGTGATCCGAGAAAAGGACAATGCAGCAGATGAATTTCTAACCATTGTAGAAACTGTAGATTTAAAAGAAGTCTTGCGACAAGTACCCCATGTAAAAACTCTATTCACAACAGGTGGGAAAGCCACAGAGATATTAATGCAATTACTACAAGAGAATCAGGGTTTAAAGATAGCTAAGTCTAAATGGCCTAAAACCAACCAGCAGATTGAATATACATACGCAGGACGGGAATTGACACTTTATCGCTTACCCTCAACATCAAGAGCGTATCCTTTATCTCTAGATAAAAAAGTAGCGGCTTATAAAGACTTCTTTAAATCTGTTGGAATGCTATAGCCTTATAGCATAAGTAACACTATATAGTTAAGCGGGGCTATGAGATAACCAGAACATAGTAGCTATAGCAGAAGATATTGATTAATATAGAAATTTATTTGAAAAAATCTAATAAACTTATTGACACCAAAAATAAAACGCCTATAATACGCAGCTCATTAGGACGCACTTAAAAAAACGAGAGTTTTTAAAGTGAAAACCCTGAGAAAATTAAAAGAAATAAAAAGTTGACACACCGAAAAATGGTGATAGAATAGTCAGCCTGCTCGGCACGAAGAGAGATGATCTCAGAGGTGTTAAGCAAGAAATACACTAGTCTTGGACGACAAGCTAGTCATTATTTAAAAGCTAGAACTAAAGAACAACTTGTGTGGATTTTTGCTGATTAAGAATGCTAAAAATGAAGTTGGGATTGTTTGTATCTATTAATAGGTATGGATAATGACTAACTATAAAAAATTATCATTTAATACAGCAGAAAAACTCGAAGTTAATTCATTATATGAAACATACGAAAAGCAATTTGCTAGTATTAAATGAGCCAAGATTAGTAATCTATCTTACTTTTAATTAAGTGAAAGGTTACAAGCAAGATTAAACTGAAGAGTTTGATCATGGCTCAGATTGAACGCTGGCGGCAGGCTTAACACATGCAAGTCGAGCGGAAACGATGATAGCTTGCTATCAGGCGTCGAGCGGCGGACGGGTGAGTAATACTTAGGAATCTGCCCAGTAGTGGGGGATAGCACGGGGAAACTCGTATTAATACCGCATACACCCTACGGGGAAAAGGGGGCGCTTGCGCTCTCGCTATTGGATGAGCCTAAGTCGGATTAGCTAGTTGGTGGGGTAAAGGCCTACCAAGGCGACGATCTGTAGCTGGTCTGAGAGGATGATCAGCCACACCGGGACTGAGACACGGCCCGGACTCCTACGGGAGGCAGCAGTGGGGAATATTGGACAATGGGGGCAACCCTGATCCAGCCATGCCGCGTGTGTGAAGAAGGCCTTTTGGTTGTAAAGCACTTTAAGCAGTGAAGAAGACCTTATGGTTAATACCCATAAGCGATGACATTAGCTGCAGAATAAGCACCGGCTAACTCTGTGCCAGCAGCCGCGGTAATACAGAGGGTGCAAGCGTTAATCGGAATTACTGGGCGTAAAGCGAGCGTAGGTGGCTTAATAAGTCAGATGTGAAATCCCCGGGCTTAACCTGGGAACTGCATCTGATACTGTTAGGCTAGAGTAGGTGAGAGGGAGGTAGAATTTCAGGTGTAGCGGTGAAATGCGTAGAGATCTGAAGGAATACCGATGGCGAAGGCAGCCTCCTGGCATCATACTGACACTGAGGTTCGAAAGCGTGGGTAGCAAACAGGATTAGATACCCTGGTAGTCCACGCCGTAAACGATGTCTACTAGTCGTTGGGGGACTTGATCCCTTAGTGACGCAGCTAACGCACTAAGTAGACCGCCTGGGGAGTACGGCCGCAAGGTTAAAACTCAAATGAATTGACGGGGGCCCGCACAAGCGGTGGAGCATGTGGTTTAATTCGATGCAACGCGAAGAACCTTACCTGGTCTTGACATATCTAGAATCTTGTAGAGATACGAGAGTGCCTTCGGGAATTAGAATACAGGTGCTGCATGGCTGTCGTCAGCTCGTGTCGTGAGATGTTGGGTTAAGTCCCGCAACGAGCGCAACCCTTTTCCTTAGTTACCAGCGGGTTATGCCGGGGACTCTAAGGATACTGCCAGTGACAAACTGGAGGAAGGCGGGGACGACGTCAAGTCATCATGGCCCTTACGACCAGGGCTACACACGTGCTACAATGGTAGGTACAGAGGGCAGCTACACAGCGATGTGATGCGAATCTCAAAAAGCCTATCGTAGTCCAGATTGGAGTCTGCAACTCGACTCCATGAAGTCGGAATCGCTAGTAATCGCGGATCAGAATGCCGCGGTGAATACGTTCCCGGGCCTTGTACACACCGCCCGTCACACCATGGGAGTTGATTGCACCAGAAGTGGGTAGCCTAACCTTTTAGGATGGCGCTCACCACGGTGTGGTCGATGACTGGGGTGAAGTCGTAACAAGGTAGCCGTAGGGGAACCTGCGGCTGGATCACCTCCTTATAAACGGCATTCGGTCAGCAAGAATTCACAACAAGTTGTTCTTTAGTTTTAGTAGATAAAAGCTTTCGAGGAAGCAAGACTTATAGAAATTTCCCTTAAAGGAAATTTCTCTTGCGCTCGGGATGAAGCAGTGCTTCATCTATATCCTCGCTCAGGGTCTGTAGCTCAGCTGGTTAGAGCACCGTGTTGATAACGCGGGGGTCATAAGTTCAAGTCTTATCAGACCCACCACTTATCATACGGAAAGCACTAGAAAATCACAGATTTTCTCTTGCGAAGCTAAAATGTGCTCCTAGCACATTTCTTCACGCTTCTCAGGGGCCATAGCTCAGTTGGTAGAGCGCCTGCCTTGCACGCAGGAGGTCAGGACTCTCCTTGGCTCCACCATTACGTAGTAGAGATAGTAAGAAGATAAAATAGAAGTAAGCAATCAGTAAAACGATTTCTTACTTCTGTTTTATACAGAAACAACATAACGATCTGATGAAGACGTTATTACTATTTAAAAACATAGATATGAGTTGTAATATTCGGTTAGCGGATGAATCATCACTGAGCCATCTGCTAACCATTAATCAACCTCTTTAACGTCAATAGCTAATATAGTATTGCTGTTATCCCAAGAGGTTGGTTATAAAAAGTAATAAGAGAACTGAATCAAGCGTAAATTATCAAGGTGATATCGTTATAATTGCTAATTCATACACATTAATTTATTAATGTATAAGACCCTTTGGGGTTGTATGGTCAAGTAATTAAGCGCACATGGTGGATGCCTTGGCAGTCAGAGGCGAAGAAAGACGTGACAGCCTGCGATAAGCTTCGGGGAGGCGGCAATATCCTGTGATCCGGAGATTTCTGAATGGGGAAACCCACTTAGCGTAAGCTAGGTATACCAGTTTACTGGTAGGCGAACGAGGGGAAGTGAAACATCTCAGTACCCTTAGGAAAAGACATCAAAAGAGATTCCCCTAGTAGCGGCGAGCGAACGGGGAGGAGCCGACGGATTTTAGAATAGACGAACAGAGTGGGAAATCTGACCATAGTGGGTGATAGTCCCGTAGTCGAAATTCTAGATGAAGCATATTA